>JAWKJA010000002.1:995266-1300533 GCA_041394025.1 Acidimicrobiia bacterium
CGCCCGCGGCCAGGACCCCTTCGAGCACCGCGCGTACTGCACCCACCTCCGTGCGCTCCAGGTATGCAGCCTGGTCCGCCAGGAACGTCGCGGTCCGCTCCGCTCCCGTGGGAGCACGGCGCGAAGCGTCGGCCACCTCCCGGGCGAACACCTCGACCTGGCGCCGGAGGGTCGCGCGCAGAAGATCGTCGCGGTCGCGGAAGTAGCGGTAGACGGCGGGCGCGGTCATCCCCGCTGCCGCCGCGACGTCGGCCACCTGGAGGCTGCTCGCACCCCGCTCGATCACCGCGGCGGTGGCGAGCGAGAGGAGCCGGTCCCGCGTCGCCTCGTGGTGTGTGGCCGGTCGCGCCATGACCCGGACCTCCGTTCCACACCGGTCTTGACCGACCGGTGCACCGTCTGTTAAGCAGCGTTACGTAACGCTAGTTCACAGAACCCCGGAGGAGCCATGACCGAGCACCCCGTGATCGACGCCGACGGCCACATCCTGGAGGGACCCGGCTTCTTCGTCGAGTACCTGCCCGCCGACCTGGCGGCCACGGCCTTCGAGCTCCTGCCGGGTTCCGAATTCGACGACGGCATCGAACGCATGAGGTTGGCCGGCCACACCGTCACGATGGACATCGCCATCGGCGACGGGTGCACACCCGACGGGCTGCTCGCCGGAAACGCCACCGGCCGTGGATTCGAGGACATCCACGCCGGGGCCTTCGAGGCGCCCGCGAGACTCGACCTCATGGACGACATGGGGATCGACGTGTCGGTCCTCTACCCGTCGTTGCTGCTCATGGCCCAGATGTTCGACGATTCGACCCGCGCCACGATCGTCGACGCCTACCAGCGCTGGATGGCCGACTTCTGCGCGGCGGATCCCGTCCGCCTCCGATGGGTGACGCCGGTTCCCCGCGTGTCGGTCGACGAGGCCGTCACCCACGTCGAGAACGCCGCCGACCGAGGGGCGGTCGGTGCGTTCTTCAGCGCGGCGCCGGCGCCGGGTTCGGGGCGCCTCGTCGGCGATCCCGCCGAGGACCCGATCCTCGATGCCCTGGTCGCACACGACCTCCCCCTCGCACTCCACGTCACCGACGGTTGGAACTCCACCTTCGACATGCGTCGACTGCTCCCGAACCGTCTGATGTGGGACATCGCGGCGGGGCCGATCGACATGATGCACGGCCTCACATACGTCCTCACCAGCGGGATGCTGGACCGGTATCCAACCCTCCGCGTCGCGATCCTCGAGGGGAACGTCGGGTGGATCCCCTACTGGGCGCACAAGATCCACGAGAGCTACGAGCACCTCGGCTCGCTGTACGACGAGCCGCCCCGCACCGCACTCGAGACGCTGCGGGAACGATGCTGGGTGTCGGGTGAGACCGACGAGCCCGGGCTCGCAGGGGTTGCCGCGCTCCTCGGGGCCGACCGGTGCCTCTGGGCCACCGACTTCCCGCACTTCGAGGCGAGCTGGAAGCCCGTCGATGAGTTGACCAGCCGTGATGACCTCACCAATGACCAGAAGTCGGCGATGCTGTGCGACTCGTCGGTGACGTTCTACGGTCTCGACAGGGCGAGCCTTCCGACCCACTGACGAGGCCCGTCGCGCCGCCCCGCGAGACACGGGCGCCGCGACGCGCCAGACTGACCGGCGGGAGCCCGCAGCGGGTTCCCGGAGAGGTGGTTGGTCATGAGTGTCTACAAGGTCATCGAGTTGGTCGGGACCAGCGGCGACTCCTGGGAGGACGCTGCATCCAGCGCGATCAGTCTCGCCCGCAAGAGCCTGCGCGACATGCGCGTGGCCGAGGTCGTCGAGCAGGACATCGATCTGAGCGACGACTCCGTCACGTACCGCACGAAGCTCCGCGTGTCCTTCAAGTACGAGGGCGGCGAGTAGCCACCTTGCGCGAGTCGGCACCGGCGCGCATCTCGGCCTGGTCAGCACCGGCTCGGGCCGATCAGGTGGTGCCGACGAAGACGTTCTTGATGCGGAGGAACGGGTCGAGGCCGGCCCGGCCGCCTTCGCGCCCGAAGCCGCTGTCCTTCACACCGCCGAAGGGCGCCGTGGGAGGGAGGTTCGGGAAGGCGTTGACGCCCACGTAGCCCGCCTCGAAGCCTGCGGCGACGCGGTGCGCCCGCCCGAGGTCGTTCGTGTAGACGAACGCTCCGAGGCCGTAGCGGGTGCTGTTGGCCATCCGTAGCGCCTCCTCCTCGCCGTCGAAGCGCAACACGGACTGCACGGGGCCGAACACCTCGTTCTGCGCCAGGTGGCTGGCGGGATCGACGTCGGCAAACACGGTCGGCTCCACGAAGGCGCCGTCGGCCAGATCACCGCCTGGGCGGCCCCCGCCGAGCACGAGGTGCCCGGCGTTCTCGTCGACGGCCCGCTCGATCACGCCGATGATCCGGTCTCGGTGCTGCGCCGACACGACCGGGCCCATCACCGTCTCGGGATCCAGGGGGTCACCGAGCGCGATGCCGGTGGCGACGTCGACGACCTTCGACAGGACCTCGTCGTAGATCGGGGCCTCCACCATCAGACGGGTCGGCAGGACGCACCCCTGCCCGGCGGCCGTGATGAGACCGACGCGCACAGCAGTGGCGACGACCGTGTCGACGTCGGCGTCCGCGAACGCCACGAGAGCCGACTTCCCACCCAGCTCCAGGACGACCGGCGTGAGGCTCTCGGCCGCCGCGGCCATCACGGCACGTCCCGTCGCGGGACTGCCGGTGAAGCTGACGGTATCGACACCGGGGTGGGCCACGAGCACCCGACCCGTGTCGGCCGCTCCCGGGATGACGTTCACGACACCCGCCGGGATGCCCGCTTCGAGGCAGAGCACCCCGAAACGCAGCGCGGCAAAGGGCGCCAGCTCGGAGGGCTTCAACACGACGGCGTTCCCCGCCGCCAGGGCGGGAGCGACCTTCTGGCCGATCGACGTGATCGGTCCGTTCCAGGGGATCAGCACCGCCACGACACCCACGGGCTCCCGGAGTGTGTAGTCGAGACCCTCCTGGCCCGGGACAGGAAGGGTCTCGCCGTGGAACTTGTCGATCCATCCGGCGTAGTAGCGCAGATACTCGGCGGCGCGACGACCGCCGGACCCCGTGCCGACGGGCGAGCCGCTCTCCAAGGCGGCCAACCGCGTCAGTTCCGGGCGCGCCGCATCGATGAGATCGGCGAGCCCGAGCAGGACGTTGCGACGCTCCACCGGATCCCACGTGGCCCAGCCGGGTGCAGCGTCACGGGCTGTGGCAACGGCGCGGGAGACGTCGTCGGGTCCAGCCATCGCGAACGACGCCTGGACTCGTCCGGTAGTGGCGTTCACGTGGTCCATGCTGTCGATACCGGTGGGACGTTCGGCACCGATGAGCAGTGAACCGGAGGGGAATCCCTCGTCGTTGTTGCTCATCCCACGAACACCAGTCCCCCGTCGACGACCAGCACCTGGCCGGTCATGAACTTCGCGTCGTCGGAGCACAGGAACATGAGCGGGCCCGTGAGGTCGTCGGCGCCGCCGGCGCGGGGCAGGCACTGCTGACGGGTCATGGCCTCGAGCCGGTCACCCGACACGACGCTGAGCGTCGCCTCGTTGGCGATCTGACCGGGAGCGATGGCGTTGACCCGGATGCCCGACGGACCGAGGTCGCGGGCCATGGCCCGCGTCAGAGCGTTCACCGCTCCCTTCGACGTGGCGTAGTGCGTGACGTTCGGTCCCCCGAGGTAGGCGCCGACCGACGACTGGTTCACGATGGCTCCCCCACCTCGCTCGGTCATGTGGGGCACGACGGCTCGACTCGCGAGCCACACGCCGGTCACGTTGACGTTCATCACCGCCGTCCACTCCTCGAGCGTGACATCGGTCATGGTGGCGGGACGCAGGCCGGCCCAGATCGCGGCGTTGTTGACGAGGACGTCGATGCCACCGCACTCCGAGACCGTGAACTCCGCGAGAGCGGTGACGGCGTCTTCATCGGTGACGTCGACGGCGAACGGGTGGGCCACACCGCCGGCTTCGCCGATCAGGCGCACGGTCTCGGCGGCTCCGTCGAGCTCCCGGTCGGCGACGACGACGCACGCTCCCGCAGCCGCGAGCGCCTGGGCGTACTCGCGCCCGATCCCGCGAGCGGCACCGGTGACGATCGCGACCCTGCCGTTGATATCAGCCACGGGAGCACTCGGGTTCCTGAGGGACATCGCCGCGGACCCCCGAGATCAGGAGGTCGGCCATGCGGCCCGCCGCGATCTCGACGGGCGGATCGTCGCGACCCGTGACGTACTCCTCGGTCACGCGGCGCACAGCGCCGAGCACCGCGACCGCTGTGAACTCGGGGGACTCGCAGGTGGCGTCTTCGGCCTGAAGAGCGTCGGCGATCGCTTCGACCAGGAGCGCCCGCTCGGCAGACTCCACCGACCGAGCGACCGACCGCGACGGTCCGAGCCCGCGAACGTCGCTGAAGTAGAGGCGGGCGACGTCGGAGAACTCCCCGGCGCCGACCGTGATCATCGTCTCGACAGTCGCCCGGAAGCGACGCCACGGATCTCCGTCGTCGATCGCTGCGTCGTCGCAGGCCTGTTCCACACCACGCTCGATCTCGTCGATGTAGCGCGGTCCGAGGTCCTGCATCACGCGGGCGAAGAGCACGTCCTTGTCGGAGAACAGCCGGTAGAAGGTCCCGACCGGAGCGCCCGAGCGCTCGATGATCTCGTTGATCGAGACGTCGTAGCCCTCCTCGGCGAAGGTCCTCCGGGCGCTGACGAGGATCTCCGCCTCCCACTCGTCGCGTGGTCGCCGGGCCCGGCGCTCCACGCGTTGTGGGGGACTCGTGGCGCTCATGCGAGGCCGAACAACGCCTCGGCGTTGCCGTGCGTGATCATCGCGATCTCGTCATCGGGTACACCGGCCAGCGTCTTCGACAGGCGCTCCTGGCTGTTCGGCCACGAGGTGTCGGAGTGCGGGTAGTCGCACTCCCACATGATGCGCTCGACGCCGACGTCGTGGCGGTTCCGCAGCCCGAAGTCCTCGTCGATGAAGCAGACCCAGAAGTTGCGGGCGAACGCCTCCGACGGCCGGATGGCATCAGCGGTCTTCGTGTGGAACTTGTGCTTCTCCCACACGTAGTCCGAGTGCTCCAGCGCGAAGGGCACCCAGCCAATGCCACCTTCCGAGAGCGCGATGCGGATGCCGGGGAACTCTTGCGGGACACGACTGAGGATGAGGTCCGTGCAGGCCGACTGCGCGTTCATCGGCGACAGCGCCACGGTCACCGAGAAAGGCGCGTCGTCGGCCGTCTTCGGGATCACGCTGGAGGAGCCGATGTGCAGGCAGACGACGATGCCGGTGTCCTCACACGCCTTCCAGACAGGGTCCCAGTGGGGCGAGTGGAACGACGGTAGACCCAGCTTGGCGGGGTTCTCCGAGAACGACACGGCCTTGGCGCCCTTCTCCGCGCACCGACGGAGCTCGGCAGCGAAGTCATCGGGATCCCACAGCATTCCGATGACCTGGGGGATGAAGCGACCCGGCGCCGCCGCACACCACTCATCGAGCACGAAGTCGTTCCAGGCACGCACACACAGCTCAGCGAGCTCCCGGTCGTCGGCTTCGAGGAACGTCTGGCCACACGTACGGGGGAACGTCGGGAAGCAGAGGCTGGCGCGGATGCCGTCGGCGTCCATGTCGGCCGCGCGCGCCGCCGGGTCGTAGCAGCCCTCCCGCATGTCGGCGTAGGTGATGGGGTCCATGCTGAAGTCTTCGGCCTTCTTGCCCGCAGTGGCGAACAACCCGACCGTGGCCAGGCGACGGCCCTCGTACACCCACTGCTCGGTACCGTCGTCGTTGGTCTCCACGTGGGGCCCCACGTCCCGGAACTTCTCCGGAAGGCGGTCGCGCCACACATTGGGTGGCTCGAGGATGTGGTCGTCGACGCTGATGAGATCGAAGGTCATGGCCGGTCCTTTCGTTCGTAGTCGAGGAGGAGCTGCTGCGGGCCTCGGAACACGTAGGCGGGGATCTGCTCGATCGTCTGGTCTTCGACGACGTGGAGGTCGGTGAGCCGCGCCACGAGTCGTTCGAGGGCGATGCGGATCTCGGCGCGTGCGAGCGGCGCCCCGATGCAGAGGTGCGGGCCGTAGCCGAATGCGAAGTGCCCACGCCGAGGCCGGTCGGGCATGTAGCGATCGACCTGGAATCCGTCGGGGTTGTCGAACACGGCAGGGTCGCGGTTGGCGGCCCCCATGTGGAGAAGGGCGATTCGGCCTTCGTCGATCTCGCTGTCGTCCAGGTGCACGGGGCATGTGGCGCGTCGTGGCAGCGCCGTCACGGGCGGGTCGAAGCGCAGCGCCTCCTCCACGACCGACGGGATGACGCTCGGAGCCTGCACGACGCGCTCGCGGGCCGCACAGTCGCCGAACAGGTGACGCGCCGTGTTGCCGAGCGCGTTGGTGGTCGTCTCGTGTCCGGCCACGACGAGGAGCACGAGCGTGGACGCCGCCTCCCACTCGTCGAGCAGGCCATCCTCATCTTCGGCCAGTGCCAGGGCGCTGATGAGATCGTCGGCGGGCGCGGCCACGTTGCGTCGCGCCCGCACCTGCTCGAGCGCCCACTGCTTGAACTCACGTGCCTGTTCGGAGGTCCCACCCCCGAGGCTCTGGCTGAGCTGTTCGTCGGACCACTCCTTGAACCTCTGCCGGTCCAGCTCGGGCACGCCGAGCAGTTCCGCCAGGACGATCACGGGCAGGTGGAACCCGAAAGCCGACATGAACTCCACCGGGCCGCTCTCGGGGAACGCATCGATCAGCTCGTCGACGACCTCGGTGATGCGCGGGTGCAGGGCCTCGACACGCTCGGGGGGAAACGTGCGGTTGAGGATCTTGCGCTGTCGCGTGTGCTCCGGGGGATCGCTCGACACGATCGAGTAATCGCCGTCGGGCTTGACGTTGTAGCGGCTCGACAGTGAATCGGTGTCGAGGAAGGCCTGGCGACACGCCTCGTGGCGCAGGACCACGTCGATGCCGGGGTCGTCGGCGCCGAGAGGATCGAAATGGGCGACCGCCGCCTCCCGCCGCAGAGCCGCCAACGCGTTCCAGGGGTCGTCGGGAGGCGTGCGGGGGTCGTAGGCCTCGGAGTCCGACATCGGAATAAATATTCCAAACTCAGCGGCTCCCGTCAACCCCGGTGCGTCACCGGAGTCCGGACATGACCCCCCATGGACGCATCGTCACGGCTCCCCGGTGATCCCGGCGTCGGCCAGCGAGGCGCGCTCGTCGTCGCTGAAGCCCGCCTCGGTGAGGACGGCCCCGGTGTGCTCACCGACCTCCGGGAGGCGGTCGCACGCCGGGCGGTCGATCCCGACCTCCCGGACGGGCCAGGCGGGGACTCGCAGTGATGCGCCGTCGGGTGCGGTGACCGTCCGCACGACGTCACGCGCCTGCGCTTGCGCCGTGTCGGGGATCTCTTCGGGGCTGTAGATGGGTGACGCCGCCACGTCGGCGCGCACGAACACCTCGGTCCACTCGTCGCGTGTCCGCGACGCGAAGACGGTCTCCAACGCCGCGCGCAACTTCGCATCCTCGACACCGAAATCGAACTCGGAGCCCTTCGGCGGCTCGGCAAGGAGATCTTCCCGCCCGATGTCGCGGCAGAAGGCCTCGAAGAAACGCGGCTCGATGGCACAGAACGCGACGCGGTGGCCGTCGGCCGTGTCGTACATCGAATAACGCGCCTTGGGGTCACCTCCATGCAGAGGAAGAGCGTCGCTCACGTCGTCGTTCCAGTACGGAGCGCCCAGCATCTGCTGCCAGAAGACACCGGCATCGGAACACGAGACGTCGAGCTCCGTTCCTGTACCGGAGCGCTCACGTCGGAACAGCGCCGCCGCGATACCACCGGCGGCGAACACCGGCCCGGCGAGAACACTGATGGGCATCCAGCCGTCGGCGACCGTGCCGTTCGGATTCGAGAAGGCCAGGCCGGCGGCCGCATCGAGGTTCAAGCCGTGGGCCGGCAGTGAGGAGAGAGGTCCGTCTCGCCCGAAGCCCGACACGTGGGCGACGACGATTCCCGAAGCCGCCAGCTCCGAACCATCGAGACCATCCCGCTCCATCACGCCCGGGCGGCCCGACTCCACGACCACGTCGAACGAGGTGACGAGGCGTCGCAGCACGTCGACCGATCCGGCAGCGGTGCGGTCGACCGCGACGCTTCGCTTGCCGGCGTCGAGCGTGGCACCGAGGATGCCGTGGCCGCTCACCAGGGGTGGAACTCGCCGGAGGTAGTCGCCCTCGGGCTGCTCGACCTTCACGACGTCGGCCCCCATCGCCGCGAGCGCACCCGCCGTGGCGGCCCCCGGGATGAGCTTCGACAGGTCGAGGACACGCACACCCGCCATGAGTCCGCTCTGAGGCGCGGCACTCACGGCGCGCCGTCCATCTCGGCAGCCCACCGCGGCAGCGCGAGCCCGCGGTCGTTGTTCCACAGATGGGTCACGGCCCCACGACGCCCCGGATCGACAACGGATCGTCCGACCTCGGCCAGCGCCGCTCCCGCATCGCCACGCCTCATCGCCCAGCTCCGGAGACGTCGGCTGTACAGCTGGCAGTCGTACTCCTCTGCGAAGCCGTAGCCGCCCATCACCTGATGGACGTCGGTAGCGACCTTCCGGGCACCGTGGACGGCCCGCTCGCGAGCGATCGACGCGAAGAGGGCGTCGGGTGCGCCGTCGCCCCCCTGTTCTGCTCGGGCGACCCACGCGGCCTTGCGGACGAGCAGGCCCGCGCCGTCGACGGCGACGAAGGTGTCGGCGAGGCGGTGGGCAACGGCCTGGAAGGAACCGACGGGCTGTCCGAACTGACGCCGCTCCCCCACGTAGTCCACCCCGATGGAGAGGAGACCCTCGGAAGCTCCCACCATCCGGGCGGCATCGAGCAGGGCGCCGAGGCGACGGATCCGATCGACGTCGTCGGCCGGGATCTCGGCGTCTCCGCGCGGTGGCTCCGGCGCCTCACACAGGAGGTCGCCGGCCGTTGTGCGGCGGGCAGGCGCCGTGACGTCGACGACGTGGCCCGCTCCCGCGGCGTCCGACACCAACGCCGACCCGACCATCGCCGGAACGAGTCCGTCGCACCCATCGGCGACACCACGCCGACCGGCGACGGCGGCGGTCGCCGCCGTCTCGACGAACGCCACGGGGGCCAGGGCCCGGCCCAGTTCCCACGCCGCAGCGGTCAAGGTGGCCGGCTCGAGGGGCAGGTCGTCGAGGCCGAAGTCGTGCAGACGCGCTTCGAGTTCCGGGGCACGGCCGTCGGGCGCCCGCTCGGCAGCACGCACGACCTCCGACGTGCACTCGGCGTCGAGGATCGCACGCAGCCCGGCTGCGAGGTCTGCGTCGTCGGCGTCCCAGCGCTCGTCGAGCACGTCAGCCCCTCGGCAGTCCGAGGCCGTGAGTGGCAAGCATGTTGCGTTGGATCTCGCTCGTGCCGCCGATGACGGTGTATGCGGTCGTCACCCGCAGCATCTCCTCCATGTCGGCGGCGAACGGATCCGGAGGTGTCGCATCCGAACGCGGGAAGAGCGCGTCGGATCCCAAGAGGTCGGCGAGCCACTGCGCGAGACGTTGCGCGAGCTCGGAGCCGTAGACCTTGGCAGCGGAGGCGGCGGCCGTTGCCGCCTCCCCGCGCTCGCCCATGGCGGCCACCTTCATGCCGAGCAGGCGTTCGACCTCGAGCTCGGCGACGAAACGACCCAGCTCCCCGAGCTGCACACCCGACAGCGTGCCCTCACTCCCCGCGAGGCGATGGATGAAACGCGTCAGCCACAACCGTCCCTCGCGACCGCCGAAGCTCATCGAGCGCTCCAGGTCGAGCGCCTGCGACAGAACGTCCCAGCCGGCGCCGACGTCGCCGACGACGTTGCCGGCCGGCGTCGCGACGTCCTCGAAGGTGCAGAGGTTGACCCGCCACCCGCCCATGACGCGGACAGGCTCGATCGTGACGCCGGGGAGGTCGGTGTCGATCAGCAGGATCGAGAGCCCGTGGTGGCGCGTCGAGTCGGGGTCGGTGCGGACGACGGCGAAGATCGTGTCGGCGATGTGCGCAGCCGACGTCCAGAGCTTGGAGCCGTTGACGCGCCACACGTCGCCGTCACGCTCAGCGCGCGTCCGCAGTGCCAGGAGGTCGCTGCCGGCTTCGGGTTCGCTGTAGCCACCGGCGTACATCCGCGATCCCGACACGATCTGTGGGAGGTGCAGCGCCCGGAGTTCCGGGGAGCCGTGCCGAACGAGCATCCATCCGATCGCCTCGTTGATCTCGACTCCGTACATCGGCAGCCCGGCGGTGTCGAGCTCCTCGTGCAGCAGCAGTCGTTGCGTCTCGGTGGCGGGACGGCCGTCGGGTTCGGGCCATCCGAGCCCGATCCAGCCGCGAGCGCAGAGCTCCTCGTAGAACGACGGCGCGTGGCGCTCGACCTCGAGCTCGGCCATCTCCTCGCGGTAGGCGAGTATGTCTGCGGCACCGAGCGTGTCGACGAACGAGCGGAT
The DNA here is from genome assembly GCA_041394025.1 of Acidimicrobiia bacterium. Lineage (NCBI taxonomy): Bacteria > Bacillati > Actinomycetota > Acidimicrobiia > Acidimicrobiia bacterium. Next base: position 1,005,797 of record JAWKJA010000002.1, read on the forward strand.
CTCGTCGCGCCACGCGCGCTCGTCGTCGTCGAAGCCGAAATTCACGCGTCGAGCCCGAACGCGGCCAGCGCGTTGTCGCACAGGAACTTCCGGGTCACATCGTCGGAGAGCCCGAGCGCTCCGACCTGGGTCAGACACCGCTCGAAGTCGAGGATCGGCCAGTCGGAGGCCCAGATGCACGTGTCGGATCCGAACGTCTTCAGGAAGTGCACGAAGCTGTCGGGGAAGTGCTTGGGCAGGTGGGCGCTCGTGTCGATCCACACGTTGGGGTGCTTCCAGGCGATGGCGAGCATCTCCTCGGTCCACGGCCAACCGATGTGGCCGGCCACGATGTGGAGTTCGGGAAAATCGACGGCGATGCGGTCGATGAGGAGCGGGCGCCCGGTGTGGGAGCTGTAGGTGGGTGGTCCGGTGTTGCCGACCTGGAACTGCACGGCGACGCCCAGATCGACGCAGGCCGCATACAGCGGGTACCACTGCGCCTCGGTGGGCTCCCTGTCGAGCAGGAACGGCTCCATCTTGAGCCCGCGAAAGCCCAGCACCTCCACCTGGCGGCGCAGCTCCTCCACCGCGGCCATCACGCCGTCGGGTGTGTAGGGGTTGGCGGTCCCGATGCCGACGAGCCGGTCGGGCCAGCGGCGAACAGCCTCGTCCACGGCCTCGACGGGAATCAGGGGTCCCGCCGAACAGAGGGCCCGGTCCACGCCGGCGGCGTCCATCCCCTCCACGATCGCCTCGAGCGGCAGGCCACTGCGGATGGCGCTGCTGCCCCCGTATCTGTCGAGAAGAGCGAAGTTCCGCTCAGGCATGCCGCGCACGATCTCCGGCGTCCAGGGCTGGACCCAGGCGTCGATGACGGGGTGGCCGAACGAGCGCGTCACGCCAGAGAGGGTGCGTCGTGTGTCATCGTTTCAATAATCTCCCTGATTCGGGGCCCGGTCAAACCTGGGCCCATCCGCCGACTCGAGGACGCCATCATGACCCGTCGCAGCCACCACGTCGCCTGCATCACCCACGACCGCGAGAAGGTGATCGAGTTCCTGACAGAGGTCGTCGGCCTGGAGCGGCAGATGGAACTCCATGCCCCGCCGGAGTCGTGCACCGCGATTCTCGGGTGGCCCGACGACAACCCCGGCGCTGACGGGACGATGCTCGGAGAGGGCCCGGGTGGGATCGTCGAGGTGATCCAGATCCCCGAGGCGATCGCCGACAACGTCGAGCCGGGAATCGCACTGGCAAGCTTCGCCAGCAGGAACATCGAGGAACAGCTCGCGGCGTGCGCTGAACGCGGCATCGCGACCTCGGATCTCATCGAGACCGAGGAGCTCGGGATGGCGGGTGCGGTCGCACACGTGGGCGGCCTCGACTTCGAGCTGGTCCGCTTCGGGAGCTGACGACGGACTGCCTCAGAAGATCGATTCGACCGGGAGCTCCTCCGCCCGAGGTTCCACGAGGCTGTCGCGCAGGTCCGCCACGAGGTCGCTACGCAACGCCGCCCGCGCGGGGTCGTCCCAGAGGTTGATCCGCTGGAGCGGATCCTCGGACACGTCGTAGAGCTCACCCTCGGTGCCGTCGCAGAACTCACTTGGTTCGTAGACCGTGCACAGCAGACCGTCGCGAAAGATCGACCGCATCGGGTAGTCGTAGCCCGGGAGGGTCCAGTCCCACTCGGTGAGCACGCGCTCGCGGCTCGATCCGGGGACCGCTGGGAGGGGATTTCCCTGCATCCAGTCGGGTACGGGGAGGCCGGCGATCTCGCAGAACGTGGGCGCCAAGTCCACCTGACCGACCGGTTCGGGGACCTCGGCCGGGGTCACGGCGGCGACCGGTGCCGGTTGCCAGATGAAGGGAAGCCGCATGAGCGCATCGACGTGGAACGGTCCCTTGAAGATGAGGCCGAAGTCGCCCTGCATCTCCCCGTGGTCTGTCGTGAAGAAGACGTCGGTGCGGTCGCACCACCCGCGCGCGTCGATCTCGTCGAGGACCCGACCGCAGGCCCGGTCGATCAGTTCGTTCTCGGCGTGGACGAGCGCATTGATCTCGCGCACCATGTCGTGGCTGAGCTGTCGGGGCTCGTAGGGCGGCCCGAACTGGTTGCCGACAGCGGCATCAAAGGCCTCCATCCACTGGCGGGGGCGGTTCGCCAGAATCGCCTCGGTGGCCTCGATGGAACCCGGATGTCCCACCGGTAGCTCGAGTTCCTGCCACGGGATCTCCCGGGCCGCGGACTCGGGTGGGTCCCACGGGCTGTGCGGGTCGGGGAAGCTCATCCACACGAACCAGTTGTCGTCGACGGCGAAGCCCTGGAGCACATCGATCGTCCGTTGCGCCACCCAATCGGTGTGGTAGGCCTCCACGGGCATCGGGTTGTACCGGGTGTCGGGCGCGCCCGTGTCACCGAAGGTGGCGTTGCGGTCGTCGATGTCAAAGGCGTAGAAGCCCTCGCTTGCTCCGGGATGGTTCTGGTCGAGCCAGTGGTCGTAGTGGAACTGGCCCTTCCAGTAGCCGTGGCATGCGGTTTCGAAGTGGTCAAATCCCCGGTACGGACCGGTGGAGCCCTCGCCGGCCATCCGGTTCTCCGGCCACGCGTAGCTCCCGTCGAAATCGGGTGCCAGCAGCGCCTTGTCGATGTTGGGCTCGAAGTGCGCCTTACCGATCAGTGCCGTGCGGTAGTCCGCCCGGGCTCGGAGATACCCGGCGACGGTGGGGGCGTCGGGAGGTAGGGCGATGCCGTTCTGGATGACGCCGTGCGTTCGCGGGTACTGCCCCGTCAGGATCGTGGAGCGCGCCGGCGAGCACACCGTGTTCTGGCAGTGGGCTCGTGTGTAGTTCAGTCCGCGCTCGGCGAGACCGTCGGCAACGGGGGTGCGTGCGACCGCGCCCCCGTTCACACCGAGGGAGTCGAAGCGCTGCTGATCAGTGGTGATGAGCAGGATGTTGCGCCGCACGTTGGTTCCGGTCGGGCGGATCAGGAGAACTCGACGGGAACCGACTCGAAACCGCGCATCACGGGGCCGTGCATATGGCGCCGGCGGGCGCTCCGCGGGTCGACGGTGAACGGGGGGACCCGGGCGAGGAGCTCCTCCACCGCCACCCTGTGCTCCAGGCGCACGAGCGGTGCTCCGAGGCAGAAGTGCGGCCCCGCGGCAAACGTGAGATGGGGATTCGGGCTGCGGGTGATGTCGAACTCATCGGGCGCCGAGACGGCATCGGGATCGCGGTTGGCAGACCCGAGGAGGACGAGCACGACATCGCCCTCCCTCATCGTCTCTCCGTGGAGCTCTACCTCGCGGCGCAGTGTCCGGATATCACCCTGCACCGGCGCGTCGAATCGGAGAAGCTCTTCCATGGCGTCGGGAATCAACGCGGGATCGTCGCGGAGCTGTTGCTGGAGATCAGGGCGGGTGCCGAGGTAGTAGGCGATGTTGCTCATGTGGAAGACGGTTGTTTCGATACCGGCGAAGAACAGCAGCAGGATCATGCCGATCTGCTCCTCCGTCGCCAGCGTCTCGCCGTCGATCTCGGCCTCGACCATGGCCGTGAGCATGTCGTCACGTGGATCTGCGCGACGCTCCTCGAGCGCCTCGCCGAAGTACGAATAGCAGGCCATCAGGGCATCGACCGCTTCCTGGGTCCCGGGCTTGCCGAGCATGTCGTCGGCCCAGGCGCGGAACTGCTCACGTTCCTCGGCGGGGACTCCGACGATGTCGGAGATCGCACGGACCGGCACGACATCGGCGAACGCCGGCACGAGATCGACTCGGGACTCCCCCGCGAAGTCGCCGATGAACTCGACGACGCTGTCGCGCAGGCGATCTTCCAGGGCGGCGACACGCCGCGGCGTGAACGCGCGGCTCACGAGGCTCCGCAGGCGCGTGTGCTCCGGCGGGTCGGACGTCACCATCGTGGGTGGAGCGTCGTCGACGTTCCCACCGAGGATGATGCCGCCCGCGTTCGAAAAGGTCGCGTGGTCCCGCAGCGCCTCACGCACGTCGGCATCACGTGAGATGGCGAAGAACCGTCCCTCGGGGTCCCGGTAACAGGGGTACTCGTTCCGCATGACCTCGTAGATCGGAAACGGGTTGTCCTGGACAGTGTGGTCGTACGGGTCGTACAGCATGGCGCCTCCTAGAGCGGATGGATCCCGAAACCGGCGAGCGCGACCGAGAGGTCCTCGGTGAACTGCTTCCCGGTGAAGACGTCGGGTGAGTTGCCGGTGGCCGAACAGTTGACCCACGCGTCGATGTGACACGGGTCGGCTGTGAGGCGCCGGTGGCCGATGAAGTCGACGCCGCGGCGGAAGCGCTTGTAGAACGTAAGTGGCGTCACCTGAAGAGGACCGTCCTCGTAGTACGCGACACGGCGGTCGTCGACGAGGAACTCGACGTCGCGGTTCGGGAACCACCGGAAGCGAAGGTCGTGCGGCTCCGAGAAGTCCACGTCGGGGAGAACTGCGTTGAAGTTCAGGCCGGTGTTGAAGTCGATGACCGACGCCACGAAGCGCCGCTGTTTCCACGAGCGGTTGAACAGAGCCGGCACGAAACCGCTGCCGCCCAGGTAGACGATCGACACGCCCATGAAAGCAGGTCGATTCTCGCGGCTCTCGAGCCCGCGCCAGGACTGGAACGTCGCGCCGGCGGTGACGGTCTCGTCGGCGGCACGGCCGTCGACGAAGTGGGGTGAGGCAAGGAAGCCCCGGAACGCCGCCTCGCGCCCCGGAACCACGACGCGATCGGAGCCCTCGGCGAGCATCCGGTCGAGATTCGCCTGGTCGAAGCGGGGACTCGACGCCACCTCGGTCGTGCTGTACCGGTCGTCGGACGTGTGCTCCGGACCGAGAGGCAGGACGAGGCGTGACCCGTCGTGGTGGATCCGGGACGGCGCTGTCGGAGTCGGCTCCACGTGCCACGACTCGCGCGCAGCGGTGATCTCCACGATGTCGTAGTCGCCACGCGACAGGCCTCCCTTGATGTCGCTGTCGAATGTCACGTCGTAGGCCACGGCGCTCCTCGGCTCACCCGAGAACGAGCTCGGCCATGGTGGCGAGGTCGTTCTCGTCGGCATGGATCGCGAGCTTGTCGGGGCCCGTCGGGATCAGCAAGGTCGTGACGCACGTCTCGCGCCAGCGCTCGAGGTCGTCGCGGATCTTCTCGGCCGGGCCGACCAGTGCCACGTCCTCGACCATCTCAGCGGGCACCACGGCGAATGCCTCATCGTGCTCTCCGGCCAGATAGTGCTCGCGGATCTTTTCGGCCTCGGCTTCGTAGCCCATGCGGCATGCAAGCTCGAAGTGGAAGTTCCGCTCGCGAGCCCCCATCCCGCCGATGTACAGCGCGAGGAGTGGGCGCAACGAGTCGACCTGCGCCTCCACATCGTCGCCGATGGCCGTGGGGATGCCCAAGACCACCTCGAAGTCGTCCTGGGTCCGGCGGGCGCCGGGTCGGGCGAAGCCCTCGGCGAGGCGCTCGCGGTACCACCCGTCGAGGCGGGTCGAGAGGAACATGGCGAACCAGCCGTCGGCGATCTCACCGGCAAGCGCCACGTTCTTCGGGCCCTCGGCGCCGAGAAGGATCGGCAGGTCGGTGCGCCGCGGGTGGATCGTCGACTTCAAGGCCTTCGCGAGGCCCGTGCCGCCGGGGTACGGCAACGGGTAGTGCTTCCCGTCGAAGCACACGGGCTCCTCACGCGCGACGATCCGCCGGACGATCTCGACGTATTCCCGGGTGCGCCCGAGGGGTGGTTCGAACGGCCGTCCGTACCATCCTTCGACGACCTGCGGTCCCGACACGCCCAGTCCGAGCACGAACCGACCGTCGCTCAGGTGGTCCATGGTCATCGCAGCCATCGCCGCTGACGTCGGCGGGCGGGCCGCCATCTGCGCGATCCCGGTCCCCAGGCGCATCCCCGGCACGACCGTGGTGAGCGCGGCCAGGGGCGTCAAGGCGTCGGAGCCGTACACCTCTCCCAGCCAGACCGACTCGTACCCGAGGTCGCAGGCCCTGCGCACGAGCGTGAACGTGTCGTCGGGTGGGCCGGACCCCCAGTACGTGAGGTGCAGACCGAGTTTCAGCTCGTGACCCACGGTTCAGTGCCGACGATCGCGCGTCAGGTTCGGGATCTCGACGGGCCCCGCATCACGTGACGGGAGGATGACCGTGGCGTCGCCGTGCGCTGTCGTCTCGTCGCGCTGGTCGACACAGCTCAGCGCCACGTCGGCCACGCGGTGGCCGCTCTCCTCCCGCACGTCCTTCACTCGTCCGCGCACCCAGGTCGTGTCACCGATGAAGTTGAAGCGGTCGAGGCGGTTCCAGAAGCGCCAGAGAAAGGCGTCGTCACCCATCCAGTCGGTGACGGCCTGGATCATCCACGCGGTGCGCATGAAGCCGTAGTCATAGCGGAACGGCGCACCCACCTCGGCTGCCCAGTCGTCCTCCCAGTGCAGGCGTTGCACGACGTCCCAGGCGCCGTGCCGGTTCTTCGTCCAGAAGTTGGGCATCTTCTGGCGGTGCTTGTAGCCGAGGCGCAGCGGTCCGAAGTTGTAGCCGCCCCAGCCCCACCCGGAGTGCATGGCGATGATGTCGGTGGTCGTGAGAGGGCCCTTGACCCGTTGGTCGATCTCGTCCCCCGGTTTCACGTCCTCCCACCACCGCGGCTTGTCGCCCCGCGGTTCCTCCCTCGCGTACTGGGCGTCGATCTCGGTGAGGTCGTCGTCGGTGTAGTGCGCCTCCTCGTAGTCGTCGAACTTCCCCGTCTGGGCCGCCTTGCGGCGCTCGGCGCGCACGAACCACTCGTGCTGGAACACGACGGGGCGCCCGTGCTGATTGGTCCAGTCGAGCTCGTGGTGGGTGATCACGGTCTGGCCGGCGAACTCCGACTCCTTGACCTCCACGTCGGCAAGGACGGCGTGGAAGTCGAGGGTGTCGTCGGGACGGATGTGGTCGCCCCACTCGATCTCGGTCCCCGCGTGGAACAGGTGCACGCCCGACAGCGCCCCACGGCTCGCCTCCTTCACTTCCGGGGGAAGAGGAGGTGACTGATCCTCCCCCATCGTCATGTAGAAGAGCGGCGGCGCCAGGGTCGTGCCCCACCGCGTCGTGGCGCCGTACCCGGGGTCGCACCACATCGGGTTGTCGTCGCCGCAGCCGTGGGCGAAATGGCGGATGGCGTCCTGTGTGGCCACCTCGTTCCACTGGTACGTGTAGCCCAGTGCGTAGCCGACCTTGGCGCGGAGCTTGTCGAGCTGCTCGTCGTCGATACGCGCCCCGACACGCTTCTCTCGTTGCTCGTCGGTCTCAGCCCGATCCGTCATCGACGCCTCTGCCTCCGCCCGGGTACCATCCGTTAGACAATTTAGCTACTTTCTCTCCAGACCACGAGAGCCGGAGAACGGACGCGACGGACATGACCGATACGGCGGGCCCGACCCCCCCTCCCGACGCGGACTACGACCCACTGGCGCCACCCGCGGACCCGTGGCCGGCCTTGGCCGAGATCGCCGAGGAATGCCCGGTGGCGCACATGCCCTCGGGGCTGGTCCTCGTGACGACACGCGACCGGGTCCGTCGCGTCTTTCGCGACGACACGACCTTCAGCTCCCGGCCCATACGCCCGGTGCCCGAGGACGAGGTCCAGCACATCGTCCATCTGGACGGCGCCGAGCACGTCCGGATCCGCCGACTGATCAGCCAGGCGTTCACCGAGAAGTCGGTCGTCGACAGCGAGCCCCGGATCAGGGAGATCACGGGCGAGCTGCTGGACGGCTTCGCGGGGCGCGGTTCTGCTGACCTGGTCGCCGAGCTCACTGCCCCGATGCCCGCCATCGTCTTCTCCGAGATCCTCGGAATCCCTCCCGAGGACCGTGAGCAGTACCTCGAATGGGCCGACGACGCCATCGCCAACAACGACAAGGAAGGCGGTGCCACCACCGATGCCGAATTCCGCGAGTACATCCTGTCCCGCATCTCGGAGTACCGGGCACGACAGGGTCCAGGACTGATCAGTAGTCTCGTCCACACCGAGGTCGACCAGGACTCGCTCAGCGACCCGGAGCTCGTCGCCATGGTGCGGATCCTCATCATCGCGGGAACCGAGACCACAGCGAACCTCATGGCCACGATGTTCCACCAGGTGCTGCGCGAGCCCGGCCTGGCAGAGAGAATTCGGGGCGACAGAGACCTTCTTCCCCGGGTCGTCGAGGAATCGCTGCGTATCGATCCGCCGCTCAACTGGGTCCCTCGCGTCGCCGCCATCGACACGGAGTTCGACGGCGTCGCGATCCCCGAGGGCGGCGTGGTGGCCGCCTGCGTGGGCCATGCCAACCACGACCGCTCGGAGATCAGCCACCCGGAAACGTTCGACGTCGACCGCCCTGACGAGGAGCTGCTCCACTTCACGTTCGGTCACGGGGTCCACTTCTGTGTCGGCGCTCCGTTGGCCCGCCTCGAAGCCCGGATCGCCCTCGAGATGACGCTGGACCGCTTCAGCGACCTGCGGATCGCCGATAGCTACGAGTTCGCGCCCCGAGGGCCGATGATGATGCGCGGCTGCGCCGATCTCCCCGTGGTGTTCACGCCCGAGAACTGACGGACGACGACGTCAGTCGTCGCTGCCCAGGCGCCAGCGAGGGTCGGCGAGGAGAGCGTCCATCTCGGCGTTCCAGCGTTCTCGGCGATCGTCGTCATCGAGCCACGCGGCGTCGAGTGAACGCCGCGCTGTCGCCGCCAGCTCCTCGGGCCCCCAACCCACCGTGCGGGTCGCGGCTCGGTACTCCTGTGCGAGGTCGGTGAAGAACATCGGGGGGTCGTCGCCGTGGATCGTGACATTGACGCCCGCCTCCACAAGACCACCCAGAGCGTGGCTGTCGAAGTCGGGCGTCAAGCCGGGCATCTGGAGGATGTTGCTCGTCGGACAGATCGTGAAGGGCACCTGCGAAGCAACGACCCGCTCGAGCAGTGCCGGGTCGTACAGCACGGCGTAGCCGTGGTCGAGGCGGTCGAGGCCCATGTCGAGCGCCGGAGCCACGTCGTCGGGCAGGTCGACGTGGCCGCACAGCTTCAGACCCGCGTCGCGGGCGACGTCGTATCCGGGAGCAAGCGCGGCGAAGGGAACAGCGAGGGGATCGCCGTCGTTGCCGACGCCGACCACCCGCATGCCGCGGCTCCTCGCCTCGCCGGCGATCTCGGCGATCTCGCGGGCCCTGTCGCCCCCGGATCCGCGGTCGAACTCCACGATGACCCCACCCGTGAGATCCCAGGCCTCCGCTGCTGTCTCGAAGGCCGAGTCGATCGCCCCGAGGAACTCGTGGGCCTCAGCACCGTGGTCGAGGTAGTAGCCGAGCGTCACCATCATCTCCACGTGGCGGGCCCCACCGTCGACCTCTGCTCCCAGAACGTCGAGAGCCAGACGCCGGGTCGACTCGGTATCCCGCATGAGGGATGCCGAGCGCCGCATGTCCTGGATGAACTTGACGAAGCCCCGGTAGTCGTAGAGCGCATCGGGCCCGGCGGCTCCATGGCCGAAGTCGACGCCGCGCTCATGCGCCATCAGCCGCAACGTGGACGGACGGATGGAGCCCGAGAAATGGAGGTGGAGCGACGCCTTGGGAAGCCGGCGGGCGAGGATGTCGAGCGCGATCTGCGGTCCGACCGGTGCCGCCTCGATGTCCATCATCCCGTCTTCGGGCAGGCCGTCCACGACGGCTTCGGCCGAGAGTTCCTCCATCCGCTTACCGACGTCGTCGGTCATTCGCCTCTCCCCGGTCGTTCGTCCTTCAGTTGCGTCAACATCGGATTCGACTCAGTGTGTCAGCCGCGGCGCGCTGGCCCGTTCGGTACGAAGCGCCCGTCGACGACGCAGCCAGGTAGTCGCCCGCGAATGACACGTTGTCCATCGGCGTGTGGTGGACGAACGTGTCGAGCGCACGGCAGTACCCGGGCCAGAAGATCGGCAGTGCGTCCTCCCACCGGGTCAGCTTCCGGTCGGTGACGAGCGGTGGGATCTGCGGGTATCGCAGACCGACCTGTCGCAGCATCTCGTCTGCCCAGTCGTCGTCACTGGTCTCGAGATTCCGGCGTATCGCTGCGGTGCGCATGCTCACACGGAAGAAGCTGACGTCGGGTGTTGTGCCTGCCCGGTCGTAGCCGAGTGCCAGGAGCTCCGGGTCCTCCCTGCGTGGGAAGAACACGTCCGTCGGCACATCGCCGGGTGGTGGTGACGAGAGCTTGAAGAAGCAGAGCTCGTGTGGGGTGTAGCGCACCCTTTCGAAGAAGTGGCGGCGCGTGTCGTCGAGGCCCTCGAGCATTCCGAGGACCTTCGTGCCCTGCGTCGCCACGACGACGTGGTCGGCCTCGCGACGCTCCGACTGCCCGTCGACCTCGACGTCGACCACCACGCGGCCGTCCGTACCGCCGCAGGGGTCGATCCTCCCGACTCGCGCCCCTGTCGTGACGTCGAGCTTCGAGGCCAACGTACGGGTGAGTTGTCCGAGGCCCTCGGTGAAGGTGAAGATCTCCGTCTCCTGGAACATCGTCGTGAGATAGACGAAGGCGCCCTTTCCGAAGTCGTGCGGCTCGTAGCCGCAGAACAGCTCGAAACACGGCTCGACGACGTACTCCAGCAGCTCGGGATCGAGCCGACTCAACCACGTCTCGACCGACTCGTCGTCACACCACGCTGCACGCCACGGTTCGAACGGTTCGTCGCCGTTGCGCCTCATCTGCTTCGCCAGCGTCGGGACCAGCTTCGGAAGCCGAAGTTTTCCGAGGATGCCCATTCCACCGAACGTGAGGAAGCTGGCCGGCTCCGTGTACGAGAGGTGATGCGCGCGACCGTTGCGCCATATGTGGAACTCGACCTTTCCCGACGGCGTGGGGTACGGCACCTTGTCATCGCCCATCCCGAGCTCGCGGGCAAGGACGTCGAAGTTGTCGTCGACGCTCGTGATGAACTCGGCGCCCCGGTCGATCCACGCGCCGTGGAACCGTGTGGACTGCATGCGGCCACCCACGACGTCGCCCGCCTCGAGGACCGACACGTCGACGCCGGCCTTCTGGAGCTCCCAGGCGGCCCCCAGCCCCGAGATTCCTGCGCCCACCACGATCACACTCGCCATCGGTTCGCCCCTCTGCGTGGAGACTGCTGCTAGGCCGAGCCGAGTCGCACGTCGATCTCCTCGGCCGCCCGCAACCCCGACTGGTAGGCGGCGCTCGTGGCGCCCGTCACCAGGTAGTCGCCGCAGAACGCCACGCCGCGCTGCGGCGGCAGGCCCACGAAGTCGGCCAAGCGCCGGATCGAGCCCGGCGGGAAGGCGGGCAGCGCATCGCGCCAGCGGATGACCTTGCTGTCGGTCACGGTGTCGGCGATGTCGGGATAGAGCCGCGACGCCGACTCGATCATTCTCTCGACCCACAGGTCCGTGGGGGTGTCGAGGTTCCGACGGATCACGTGGGTCTTCATGCTGATGCGCAGGAACGAGACATCGTCACTCGTCGTGGAGCGGTCGTAGCCGACGGCGGCCACCTCCGGATCCTCCTTGCGGGGGATGAACACCCCCGGGGTCGGTACGCCCTCTGGCGGGCGGGACACCGTGAAGAACGCCAACTCGTGAGGTACGTACTCGACACGGTCGAAGAAGAGGCGCCGCTGCTCGCCGAGACCGTCGACGATCTCTCCGACCCGGCTGCCGGGCGTCGCCATGAGGACGAGGTCGGCCTCCTCGGTCTTCTCGTCCGAACCGACGGTATGGGTCACGGTGACGGGATCGGCGGACAGGTCGACTCTCGTCACGTCGGTACCGGTGGTGACGTCGAGCCTCGATGCCAGCGCCCGCGTGACGGTCCCGAGACCCTCGGGCCACGTGTGGATCTCGGGAAGGCGTGGGATCAGCATCATCGGGAGGAACGCGCCCTTGGAGAGGTTGTGGGGCTCCCACCCGCAGTAGAGCTCGAAGAACGGCTCGATGGCGTACTCGAGGAACTCGGGGTTGGTCCGGCCCAACCACGTCTGGACCGACTCGTCGTCGGCCCACGCGCCCCGCCAGATCTCGAAGTGGTTGCGGCCCGTGATCCGTGCCTGCTTGGCGAACGCCGGCAGCATCTTCGCGAGCCGCGCACGCGACGCCACGCTCATCCCCCGGTAGCGGAGAACGCCGGTCGGCGACGAGTAGTCGAACTCGTGGGAAACACCGTCGCGCAGTATCCGTGGCGCCACCTTGCCTCCCGGATAGGGACGCCGCTGCGCCAGGATCCCGAGCTCTGCCAGGAGGTCGTCGGGGATGCCGGGCGTCGCGACGAACTCCGCTCCGAGATCGATCCAGGTGCCCTTCCACTCCGTCGAGCTCATGCGACCACCCACGTGGTTCGAGCGTTCGAGGACCGACACGTCGTAGCCGCGCTTCTGGAGCTCGTACGCCGCGCCGAGTCCCGCGATTCCGGCACCGACGACGAGAACGCGCGGTGCGCTCAAAACGATGTTCCGCCGTCGACGTTCCACCAGGCGCCGTTCACATAGGACGCCTTGTCGGAACACAGGAATGCGATGACGTTCCCGACCTCCTCCGGTTCACCGAACCGGTCCGCCCAGGTGACGTGGCCGTAGCGCCGGTTGGCGTCCTCCACGTACTCGGCCTCGGTCATCCCCTTCTCCTCCAGCGCCTTGGCCATCCTCTCCCGGATCGGCTCCGACGCCGTCATGCCGGGCATCACCGCATTGGCACGGATGCCGTCGTGGGCGAACTCCCGGGCCAGGTTCTTCGTGAAGTGTGCCAGGGCGGCCTTTGCCGACGAGTAGTGAGCGAGGAGCGGAATCCAGTGGCGGATCGACATCGCCGACGTGTTCACGATCGCCCCAACCCCGGCCTCCTTCATGATCGGCACCGCCGCCCGACAGGTACGCACCGCCGACATGAGCAGCGCGTCGTAGGTGCGCGCCCACAGCTCATCGTCCTGGTCGAGGATGCCCTCGGAGCGCTCCGTCGGGCCCACCGTGTTGACGAGGGCGTCGAGACGCCCGAAGCGCTCGTGGGCGGCCTCGACGACGCGCTCACCCTCACCCTCTGCTGCGAGGTCGGCGGTCCAGGTCTCGGCATCCACACCCAGCGCCCGGGCGCGGTCCGCCGTCTCGTCGAGGTTGCCGGTGCTGCGCGAAACCAGAGCGAGGTTCGCCCCCTCGCCGGCCATCACGAGCGCCGCCGCCCTGCCGATCCCGACGCCGGCACCGGTCACGAGAGCCAACCTGCCATCGAGTCCCAGATCCACGGTCGGCTGCGTCTCCATCGGTCGGATGCGAATCAGGTAGCGAAGTTATATCATCACTCCCTACGCCCGGCGACCGGGCCGCGCGTGATCACGCCACCCGGGGGGGAATCCGATGGCTACGACGGCGGAGCCCGCATCCGACGACACACCGACGCGGCCGTCCGGGCCATCGCGCACCCCGGCCGCCGCTCGCGCGCTCGAAGGCAAGAAGGCCCGGCCGGTCCTGTTCTGGGCGGCACTCGGCACCTTCTTCGTCTGCCTCCAGTTCTACATCTACACACGGTGGATCGCGTCGAGCGACTTCACCCGTACCGACACGGGTCCCGACCCGCTGCCGACGGCCACACAGGTGTGGGTGGTCGGCTTCCAGGTTCTCTCGGTCGTCCTCGCGCTGGTGTTCGTCGTGTGGGTCGTGCGGCAGAGCCTGCGGGAACGCCGTCTCAGCTTCGACGCCATGCTCGTGATCGCATGGATGTCGCTCTACTGGCAGGACCCGCTGCTCAACTACTTCCGTCAGCAGTTCTTCTACAACTCCGGCATGATCAACTTCGGCTCGTGGACCGAGCAGATCCCTGGATGGATCAGCCCACAGGCGTCCCAGCTCCCCGAGCCGGTGCTGTTCGTCGGGGTCATCTACCTCTGGTTGGGTCCGCTCTCGGCGTTGATGGCATTCGGGATCATGAGGGCCGTCAAGCGTCGCAGACCCGAGACGTCGGTTTTCGCGCTCCTGGTCTCGGCCTGGGCCGTCCTGTTCTTCTGGGACATCCTGTGCGAGGTCATCTTCATCCGGACCGAGCTCTACGCCTACAACGGAGCCATTCACGGCCTGTCGATCTTCGGCGGGGAGAGGTACCAGTTCCCCGTGTACGAGGCGTTCTTCTGGCCGATGGTCTGGACGGCCATGGGAGCGATCCGCTTCTTCCGGGACGATCGGGGCCGGACCTTCCTCGACCGCGGCCTCGATCGTGTGAGGGCGAGTAGGAGGAACACGACCGGCCTGCGGCTCCTCGCCATCATCGGATTCGCCAACCTGGCGATGATCATCTACACGGTGCCGATCTGGTACTCGGGGATGCACGCCGGCCGTACGCCCGAGGGCTATCCGAGCTACCTCACGAACGAGATGTGCGGCGAGGGCACCGACTACGCCTGCACCGCGCCGGAGATCCCGATCCCGCTCCCCGGGTCGGGCAACGTGGACCCCGACGGTGGGCTCGTTCCGCCGTCGTGATAGACCGACGCTCAATCAGTTAGTACAGTCACACGATTCGCGACCGGAGCCCGCGGCCTCGGGGGGAGACGACATGCACCGTTCGATTCGATTGTTGGTTGTTGTCGTCGGCCTCGCACTCGCCGCCGCGGCATGCGAGAACGGCTCGTCGTCGGACAGCGGCAACGGTGGCGATTCGGTCGACACCGCCGACCTCACGGGCGCGCCCGTCAAGCTGCACGTCATCGTCGACGGCGGCGGCGACACGGGCCTCGAACTCAGCCGTGTGGGCGATGCCGCCCAGGTGGCTGCAGACGCCGTGAACGCCGATGGAGGCGTCCAGGACAGTCCCGTCGAGATCACGTTGTGCGAGGCCGGTTTCGACCCCAACGCCGCGGCCGGGTGCGCGCGGGATGCCGTCGACGACGGAGCCACGGCGGTCGTCGGGGCGTTCACGACGTCGGGTGACGCCTATGTCCCGCCACTCGAGGAGGCGGGAATCCCGACGGTCGCCCCCTTCGCCATCAGCTTCAGCGAGTTCAGCAGCGAGTTCTCGTACCCGATCATCGGCGGCGCCCCTGCCACCACGGCCGGGATGGGCGCGCAACTCGCCGACGGCGACGCCGAGAGGATCAACGTGAGCTTCCTCGACATCGCCGAGGGCGCTCAGGCGGGAGTACTCCTCCAGGAGGGGCTGACGCCCCGGGGCCTCGAGATCTTCTCCGAGACCCCCGTGCCCGTGGAGACACCCGACCTGTCGTCGGTCATCGCCGATGCGACCGACGGATCCGACTCGGTGGCCCTCGTCCTGAGCGAGGACGACGCTCCGCGCTGGATCCAACAGGCGAGCGAACAGGGTGTCGACCAGACGATCGCGTCGACCTCGGCGGCGATCACCCCGGATGCGGCATCGACGCTCGGTGCCTCGGCTGAAGGTGTGCTGGTGACGTCGAACTTCATCCCGATCACCGAGAGCGATGACCCCGGCGTGGAGAACTTCCTCGCCGAGGTCGACGAGTACGACTCCGATCTCGTGATCGACGACGGCTCGATGAACGGCTGGGCCGGCGTCCACGTCATCGCCGATGTCCTCGCTGACGCCACGGGTGACGTCTCCGACCCCGCAACGCTCATCTCGGCGCTCGGTACGGCGACGAACGTGGAGACCGGCATCACGCCGCCGCTCGACTTCGCCACACCTCCCGAACCGATCTTCGGCGGCGCCATCTCGAGGCTGTTCAACCCCGACGTCCTGTACGCCGTGATCGAAGGTGGGGAGATCGTCCTCACGACCGACGAGCCCGAGTTCATCAACCCGTTCGTGGCCCCGTAGGGCCGGACGGGGCCTCCCGACCCACGAGCCCCACGCCCTTCCATGACCACACGACAGGAACAGAGGTAGGCACGCGTGGAAGAGCCCCTCAGATTCGCGTTGCTGGGCCTCGGCGCGGGTGCCGTGTACACACTGGCCGCACAGGGCATCGTCCTCGTCTACCGCGGGTCGGGGATCCTCAACTTCGCCCAGGGCGCCATCGGGATGGTCGGCGCTTTCCTGTTCTTCGAGCTCCGCGACGAACGTGGATGGGAATGGAAGCTCGCGTTCCTCGTGTCCGTTCTGGCATGCGCCGCGATCGGGGCCGCCATCCAGTTCCTCGTCATGCACAACCTGCGGCGGGCCTCGGCCATCTCCCGCCTCATCGCCACTCTGGGGCTCCTGGTACTCCTCCAGGCTTTCGTGGTGCGGTACTTCGGCGCCGAGAACCGCCTCGTGTCCGGCATCCTGCCCACCGACACGGTCGAGATCTTCGGGACCACGATCTCTCGGGACCGGCTGATCCTTGCCACCGTCGCCATCGTCGTGTCGATCGCACTGTTCCTCATCTACCGGTACACGCGGTTCGGGCTCGCCACGTCCGCGGTGGCGGAGAACCAGGTCGCGACGGCGGCCCTGGGGCGCTCCCCCAATCTCATCGCTGCCGTGAACTGGACGGCCGCCGGAGTTCTCGCCGGGGTCGCGGCGATCCTCTTCGCGCCGCTCATCGGCCTCAATCCCGGCCTGTTCACGCTGCTCGTGATCCCAGCCCTGGCGGCCGCGCTGGTCGGCGGCTTCACGTCCTTCTCGCTCACCGCCGTCGCCGGCTTCGCCATCGGAATCGCCGAGTCGGAGATGGCGCGCTACATCGACACGCCCGGGTGGTCGAAGTCGGTTCCGTTCCTCGTGATCATCGCCGTGCTCGTGATCCGCGGGCGCGGCCTCCCCCTGCGCAGCGAGCGGGCAGAGAAACCACCTCTTCTCGGTGACGGGCGCGTCAACCCGTGGTTCGTGAGCGGCGCCGTGGTCGTGGGCCTCGCTCTCGTGATGTTCGTCTTCGACGACGACTGGATCTCGGCGTTCACGACGAGCGGCATCTTCGCGATCGTCGCCCTGTCGCTCGTGGTCGTCACCGGCTATGCCGGACAGCTCTCGTTGGCACAGATGGCCCTCGCCGGGATGGGGGCCTGGTTCTCGGGTCGGCTGATCGACAACTACGGGATCTCCTTCGAACTGGCAATCCTGGCCGGGATCGCTCTCTGCGTCCCCGTCGGCCTGGCTGTGGCGCTACCCGCCCTTCGCACGCGCGGCGTCAACCTCGCCGTGGCGACCCTCGGACTGGCGCTGGTGATCGAGCGGCTGATCCTCCTGAATCCCGAGCTCACCGGGAAGTTCGAGGGCACCCAGATCGGCGATGTGACGCTGCTCGGAATCGACGTCAGCTCCGTTCGGCATCCGGAGCGCTACGCCGTCGTCGTCATGCTCTTCTTCCTGGTGGCAGCGCTCCTCGTCGCCAACCTGCGCCGCGGCCGCGCCGGACGTCGACTGATCGCCGTGCGCACGAACGAACGTGCCGCGGCAGCACTGGGAATCAGCGTGTTCGGCGCCAAGCTCGTGGCCTTCGCCATCGCCGCAGCCATCGCCGCCGTCGGCGGCATCCTCATCGCGTTCCGGAATCCGACGGTCGTCTTCACGCCGTTCACGGTCTTCGCATCCATCGATGCGGTCGTCTTCACGGTCATCGGGGGAATCGGCTTCATCCTCGGGCCGCTGCTGGGCTCCACGCTCTCGCCCGGGGGGATCGGCGAGCAGGTCTTCGCCTTTCTGGGCGAGGACGTGGAGACGATCTTCCAGCTCTTCGCCGGCGCTCTGCTCATATCCATCCTGCTCCAGGAGCCCAACGGGCTGGTGCCTCTCAACAAGCGTCAGATGGGTTCCCTCCTGAGGCGGCTCAGGATCATCGGACCACCCCGAGTGCCCGACGCACGGCCGCTGCCGACCACCGGGCGCGACCCGGTCACCCCCCGAACGCTCGAGGTGCGCGACCTGACCGTCCGTTTCGGCGGGGTCGTGGCCCTCGACGCCGTGTCCCTGGCCGTTCGGCCGGGTGAGGTCGTGGGGCTCATCGGCCCCAACGGGGCCGGAAAGACGACACTCGTCGACGCCGCCACCGGATTCGTGAAACCTGCCGACGGAAGGGTGACCCTCGACGGGGAGTCGATCGCACGCTGGACCGCGCGCAAGCGCTCCCGCGCCGGCATCGGTCGCTCCTTCCAATCGCTCGAGCTCTTCGAGGACATGACGGTTCGCGACAATCTCCGCACGGGTTCCGACCGCAAGGACCCGTGGGCGTACCTGACCGACCTCGTCTGGCCCGGGGACCCGGCCCTCAGCCCGACGGCGGTGGCGGCGGTACGCGAGTTCGGACTGGAGGACGATCTGGAGCGCAAGCCCGGCGAACTGCCCTACGGACGGCGGCGGCTGGTCGGCATCGCGCGCACTGTCGCGACAGCGCCGTCGGTGCTCCTGCTCGACGAGCCCGCCGCCGGCCTCGACGAGAACGAGACCGATGAACTGAGCGACCTCATCCGGCGTCTCGCCGACGACTGGGGCCTCGCCGTGCTCCTCATCGAGCACGACGTCGGGATGGTCATGCGCACCTGTGACCGCGTCGTCGCACTCGACTTCGGCGAGAAGATAGCGGAGGGAACACCCGACGAGATCCGCAGCGACGACGCCGTCGTCATTGCCTACCTCGGAGACTTCGACACCGACACGGCGAACGCTCCATGAGCACACTGATCGCGGCGCGGAAGATGTCGGCCGGCTACGGGAGTCTCGCCGCCGTACGCGACCTCGACCTCCACGTCGACGAGGGCGAGGTGGTGGCCCTGCTCGGTCCCAACGGCGCCGGCAAGACGACGACGATCATGACGCTCGCCGGTGTGCAGCAGCCCCTGTCGGGCACGGTCGAACTGTACGGCGAGGCGACCCGGAAGCCGCTGCACCACCGGGCCCGCCGGGGGCTGGCGCTCGTCCCCGAAGAGCGGTCCGTGTTCATGCAGTTGTCGGCCGGCGGAAACCTCCGACTCGGCCGGGGTGCGGTCGCCGACGCCCTCGACCTGTTTCCCGAGCTCGAGCCCCTGTTGCGGCGCAAGGCGGGCCTCCTGTCGGGAGGTGAGCAGCAGATCCTGACACTCGCCCGTGCCCTCGCGTCCGAACCCCGTATCCTCCTGGCCGACGAGCTCTCCCTCGGTCTGGCACCGCTCGTGGTGCGACGCCTCATGGCGGAGGTCCGGGCCGCGGCCGACCACGGCGTGGGGGTGCTCCTCGTGGAGCAGCATGCCCGGCAGGCTCTCGAAGTTGCCGACCGCGCGTGCGTCATGCGGCGAGGACGGATCGAGCTCCAGGGATCGGCGCACGAGCTCGCGGAGCAGATCGGCGACATCGAGCAGTCGTACCTCGCCGGCCCCGAGGTCGACGACACCGGCTCGAAGCGCTGACGCGAGGCGGTGCGTCTAGGGGCCGGGTAGCTCGAGGTCGTAGAGCGCCGGCCCGAACAGGTCCTTCCCGGGTTGCGCGGGATCGATCCCACGTTCCTCTCCCGCGTCAGCGGTCATCTCGAGCACCGCCGCCAACGCCTGGAGCCCGGCCACGGGCCCCTGGCCGGTGAGGCGCACCCGCCCCCGTGGAATCCGGTCCGGCACGAGGTCGACGGTCCGGTCAGCCAACGACCTGTCGATCTCGGACTCGAGCGTCACCATCCCGGTTCGCGCTCCCTGCCTCTCGAGCCAGAGGTAGCGACCGTGGGCGAGATCGCGGAAGTCGCAGCGTGACACCGTTCCGAGTGCCGCTTCAGTGAAATTCGACTCGAGGCCCGACGCTGCAGCGGAACCTTCGGCGCCGTGGAGAGCGACGAGGACCTCCCTGCCCCACAACTCCCCCAGCGACGCGATGTCGCCCCGTACGGGTCCTATCAGGTCTTCGTAGCGCCGGGGCAGGTCGGCACCGACGGCCTTGGCCGTGATGACCGACGGCACGAGTTGCGATGCACACGCAACGAAGCTCTCCTCCCCGTATCGGTCGAGGAGGATCAGCGACTCGCCGGCGGAGCGTACGGCGTGCGCGAGCTCGCTGTCGGGCTCGCCGCACAGGACGACGACTTCCGTGCCGACCCACGTCGCGACTCGCTCCCAGGCCGCGAGGATGTCGGTGTTGGATCCCGCGGCACTGACGAGGACCACGCGGGTCCCGCGCGGTGGCGGCGGGCTCCGGACGACTCCGAGGGGCGAGAGAGGCGCCGTGACGGCGCCCGACGCCAGCCGATGGATGTCCGCGATGTAGCGGGCGACGGTGCCCGAGCCCCCGGAGCCGACGGCCAGCAGGGGCCACGGCGCCGGACGGAGCACACGGTCGTCGACATCGGCCGCGAGAGCCACGGCGTATGCCTCGGAGAGGGTTGCCAGTTCGTCGCGGTACGAACGCATCAGTGAACCGGGTGGCTCGTGAGTGTCATCCCATCCGCGCGAGCGCGTCGCGCGCTGCGGTCTGTCCGGTCTCGAAGGCGTATTCCGTCGCCGGGCCGGCCAGGTAGTCGCCGGCGAAGCTGATACCGGACAGCGGCTTCAGGTGGACGAACTCGCCGAGATCCCTGCAGTAGCCGGTGGGGAACGCGGGAATGCCCTCCCGAAATCCCACCTGCTTCCACTCGGTCGTCGTCGATTCGATGTTCGGCCAGTAGCGTTCCAGAGCGTCGATCTTGGCGCGGTACTTGGCGTCGCCGCTCCAGTCGAGCATCTGACGGGCGAACTGGTACTTGCAGAGGATCGTGAACATCCAGTCGTCGGGGTTCGTCGGGTACTCGTGCCAACCGGCGCGGGCGATGTCGCGGTCTTCCTTGCGCGGGAAGTACACCATTCCCTCGAGGCCCGCGGGGGGCTCGGGCATCTTCAGCGTGAGCCAGTCGGCAGGCACGTAGGTGACCCTCCGGAAGAACCGACGCCGCGGCTCGTCGAGACCGTTCACGAAGTCGAGGACCCGGGTACCGGGCACGGCCACGATCACATGGTCGGCGTCGATGGTCTTCGACTCCCCACCCTGCTCGTAGTTCACGGTCATCGGTGGATCGCCGACATCCAGTCGCGTCGCCGATGCGCCCGTCCGGACGTCCAGGGTTGCTGCCAGAGCACGCGTGACCTGGCCCATCCCCTCTTCGAAAGTGAGCAGCTCGACCTGCTTGTGACTCGTGAAGAGGTGGAGAAAGAATCCCTTCCCGAGCTGTGACGGATCCCAGCTGGCCTGTCCGGCGAGCATCGGCTCCGCGGCGAACTCGAGGAACTCGGGAGCGATACGCCCCAACCACGTGTCGATCGACTCCGTGTCGGCCCACGCTGCCAGCCAGGGCTCACGCTTGTGGTCGGGGTTGATGCGGGTCTGCTTGAGGAGCGCGGGGATGATCGCCGCCATGCGGGCCCGGCCCATCCAGGAGATGGCGCCGAACTTCAGGTAGGAGGTGGGGTCCATCGAGTCGACCTCGTAGATCTCGCCCCCCTTGTAGACGCGCGTGGTCATGTGCTCGTTGCCGTGATGGGGGATCTCCTTCACGCCGAGCTCCCGCGCGGCCGCACGCATCTCCACGGAGTCGCCCGTCGTCTCACCGGCACCCCGGTCGATCCAGGTGTCACCCCACTTGAAGGAGCGCATCCGGCCGCCCGCTTCCTCCTCTTTCTCCAGAACCACGACGTCGATGCCCTGATTCCGGAGCGCCCACGCCGCCCCCAGACCGGCGATCCCGCCCCCGATGACCACCACCCGTGCCATGGGGCCCCTCAAACCTCTAGCGAATACGACTGATTGTACGCTATCGTCTCACGGCGGTCGCGTGCAGGTGACACGCGGCGAATCGAGACCCGGGGAGATGACCCGATGCGACGGTCCACGTTGTTGCGGTGGTTGGGAGTTGCCGTGGTCCTCACGCTTGCGGCTGCGGCGTGCGACAGTGACGGTGACTCCTCGGAGACGTCCAGCAATGAGCCACCTCCCGAGCTCACCGGCGATCCCATCACGGTCGTCCAGATCGCCACCTACGAGCCACCGGCCGGTTCGACCGGTGGGAGCCCCGAGGCCGAGGTGGGCGCCCAGGCCGCGGCGAAGGCCATCAACGACGCCGGCGGCGTGAACGGAAGCCCGATCGAGGTCATCGGCTGCGACGAGAAGCAGGACCCGAACGAGACGGCGGCATGCGCCCGCATGGCGGCCGACGAGGGTGCCGTGGCGGTGGTGGGTGCCTTCACGACCTTCGACGTGAACTACATGCCTGTACTCGCCGAGGCGGGCATCCCGTCGGTCGGTAACTTCGCCATCGGCTTCGAGGACTTCGCCAACGAGTACTCCTTCCCGATCACCGGTGGCGCTCCCTCCGGCATCGCAGGACAGGCGGCGATCCTGGCCGACGAAGCGGGCGCCGAGAAGATCGATGCCGTGTTCCTCGAGATCGAAGCCGGTGAGATCGCCGTGGACTTCGCCGACGCCGCCCTGGAGCCGCGTGGCCTCGCTGTCGACAACAGGATCCCCTGGCCTCCCGGCACGACCGACCCGGCACCCATCGTGGCCGCGGCGGAGTCGAACGACCCCGACGGGATCGTCATCGCCCTCGCTCAGGGCGACGCCTCCCGCTACATCGAGGGGTCCTTCCTCGGAGGCTCCGACACGGCCCTCGGGATCAACGGCGCCTCACTGACCCAGGACGACATCGAGCAGCTCGGAGATGCGTCGAACGGCCTGTACTTCGCCGGCACGTACCTCCCGTCCACATCGGACGACCCGGCAGTGCAGGACTTCAACCATGACATGGACGCCATCGACGAGAACGTCGCCAAGAACGACGTGTCGATGAACTCCTATGCCTCGGTGAAGCTCGTCGCCCAGGTGGCCGAGGGCATCACCGGCCCCGTCACCGCGGCGTCCCTCTTCGGGGCGTTGAACGGCACGGGCGAGGTCGATCTCGGCCTCGTGGCACCGTTCTCCTACCAGGAACCCGACAACACACTGTTCCCCGGCGTGATCACGCGGATCTTCAACCCCGACGTCATGTACATGCGCGTGGAGGACGGCGAGATCACACCCATCACGGGCGACTGGGTCAACCCCACCACGCCGCCTTCCGGTTGATCACGGGGTGACGTCGGCGCCCAGCCTGCGGGACGCGGGAAAGGTCTACGTCGAGGTCGGTCTCAACGAGGTTGCGTCGAAGGATCGCAACGCCAACATCCCGTACGGCCCCGACGAAGTGGCGGCGGACGCGATCGCGTGCGCGCAGGCCGGCGCATCCGTGATCCACTTCCACGCCCGCCACGGCGACGGTACGCAGGCGTGGACCGACGACGGTGTCTACCGGCGGGCGATGGAGCTCATCGCCGAGGAGGCGGACCTCGTCACCTACCCCACCTATCCGCCCCGCGTCGACCGGGAGGAGCGGTACCGCCACCTGTGGGCGCTGGCCGACGAGCCCTCGACGGCCCCGCTGGAGCTGGCGCCGATCGACATCGGCTCGCGCAACGTGTCGTTGTGGGAGCCAGACAAGCAGCGGTTCGCGCCCCTCGGGATCCTGCCGGCCGAGAGCCAGGTGGCGCTCAACCCTCCCGACGAGATCGAGTGGGTCATCGCCCGGGCCGCCGAGCGTGGACTGCATCCCACGCTGGGCGTCTTCGACATGACGTATCTTCGGTACTCGATCCACGCGCTCTGGGCGGGCCTGCTGAAACCTCCTCTGCTCCTCAAGTGGTTCCTGTCGGAACGGTGGGTCGGCGGCACGTTCCCCACCCCCGCGGGACTCGACGCCTACCTTTCCCAGGTTCCCGACGGCGTGGATCACGAGGGGCTCGTGGTGCCCTACGCGATGTCGAAAGCCGACGACGTCGAAACCCTGTGGAGGCACGGCCTCGAGCGCGGTCAGAACATCCGCGTCGGTATCGGCGACAACCCGGAGGCCTTTGCCACATCCACGAACACCGAGCTCGTGGAACGCGCCGTGGAGCTCATCGCCGGTTACGGCCTGAGACCGGCGACGGCCGACGACGTCAGGAACCGCCTCGGCCTCCGGGTTTGATGCGTCAGTGAACGTCGGTCACGTAGGCGTCGACCATCTCGAGGAGTCCGGTCTCCAGACCGGGATCGTCGGTCAGGGGCCCGGTGACGGCGGCGGTAGCCGCCTCGCGTGGCGGTACACCGGCCGCGATCAGCCGACCCGCCGCGATGAGCACCCGGGTGGAAGCCACCTCCCGTAGACCGCTGCTCTCGAGCTTCCGGATGGCCTGCGCCAGTGCCACGAGCTCGGCCGGCCGGGTGCCGTCGAGGCCCGTCTCGTGCGCGACGACCTTCTCCTCCACCTCGGGCGGCGGGAAGCCCAGCTCGATGGAGATCATGCGCTGGCGTGTCGAGTCCTTGAGATCCTTCAGGACGCTCTGGTAGCCGGGGTTGTAGCTGACCACGAGCCCGAAGCCGTCGGCCGCACGCAGCGTCTCCCCCCGTCGCTCGAGCGGCAGCTCCCGACGGTGGTCTGCGAGGGGATGCAGCACGACGGTGGTGTCCTGGCGGGCCTCGACGATCTCGTCGAGGTAGCAGATCGACCCCGACCGGACGGCGGTCGTGAGTGGGCCGTCGACCCACTCGGTGTCCCCACCCTTGAGCAGGAAACGACCGACCAGGTCGGCGGCCGTGAGATCCTCGTGGCAGGCGACCGTGATCAACGGGCGACCCACATCATGCGCCATCGCTTCGATGAACCGCGTCTTGCCGCATCCGGTGGGACCCTTGAGCAGGATGGTCAAACCCTGTTCGTGGGCGGCCACGAAGATGCGCTCCTCGTTTCCCACGGGCTCGTAGTAGGGGCGTCCGGGCACGTCAGGCGCCTTTCTCGACGACACGGATCGTGCCGGTGTCGCCGTCGACCTCCACAGTCTGGCCGTCGTGCAACACGCGCGTGGCGTTCTCGGTGCCGACAACGCACGGCACGCCGAACTCCCGGGCCACGACGGCCGGATGCGACAGAACGCCCCCCACGTCAGTCACGACGGCCCCCGCGAAGGCGAAGAGCGGGGTCCAGCCGGTGTCGGTGATGTGGGCGACGAGGACGTCGCCCGGGTCGAGATCGTCACTGACGTCGGTGAGAATGCGGACCCGACCTCGCACCGTTCCCGGTGACGCCGGTATTCCGCTCACGGCGGAGCCCTCAGCCGTGTCGGGATCGTCGGATTCGTCGACCCCGGCCGCGTCGGTGTCCCAGATGCCGGTGAAGTGATTGGGCATCCTCAGCGCGGCGAGCCGCTTCCGCTCCTCGCGTCGGCGGGCGATGGTGTCGGCGCCGACCGCCGTGGACGCGAGCAGCTCCCGGTACGACAGGTAGAAGACGTCCGATGGGTCGACGAGGGCGCCGAGAGCCACCAGCCTCCGGGCGCGCTCCCGAACAGCACGTCGCAATCCATGGGTGAGTCGGACGATCGGGTCACGGGCCTGCTCGCGCTGACGCATGGCGTTGTTCATCATCCGTGCGGCGATCCGTTCCCGTAGTGCGCGCCGAGTCGCGGGCGGCGTGGAGGCAGGGGTCGGCGCTTTGACAGCCTTGATGACCGAATCGAGGAGGAGAACCGGCCGATCCGAGAACATTTCGTTCTCGAGCTCGGTCTCGCCGGGTCCACGGTGTCCGTAGCGTTCGACCAGGTCCTCGAACCACGTAGCGAACTCGCTGAGGCCGTCGACGGGTTCGCCGTCGTCTCCTGCACCACCCGTCGGGCGGTCTCCGGGTCGGATGGCTGCCAGCACCTCCTCCGGTGAGCGTGTCGTGAGGAACGAGCCGAGCTGCCGACACCGGGCTGCCAGGTCTGCGAGTCGCCTCACACCGACCAGGGCACCGGCACTCTGGAGGTCGTCGACCCCGCCGCGCTCGAGGTCGAACGCCTCGACACCCGAGATCTTCTCCGCCGCCGACTGTGCGCCGGCGGCGATCATGTTGGAGATGCACGCCACGTTCCAGGCCTGGCACAGCTCGTCGTGCAGGAGCTCGATGTGGGCGAGGAGCTCGGCATCCTCTTTGGCGCCCAACTCGTCGGGCGATGCGGGAAGCGTCGCGGCCTCGCGTTCGGAACGTCCGATCTCCCCTCGGAACCCCAGCAGCTTCGGGCCCGTGTGCGCCAACAGACGCAACGAGTCGAGTGCCTCCGACAGAGACATCGACGACGCCTCCCGGTTCGCGTGGTGGATACCCAGGAACTGCTCGTCGATGTCCTCGGGCGACATACCCGGCATCGCGGCGGCCATCTCGCGAACGACCGAGACGTTGGCGTAGATCCTGTGACCGAAGCTTCCGGCGCCCCGACCGCGCTGGGCATGCGCGATCTCGTCTCTCAGGTCGAGGAAGTCGACCATGCCGTCGCTCGCGGCGAGCATGGCGTCGAGAGAAACCGACAGCGACAGCGGTGTCATCGGGCCCGGAAACGCCTCGGAAAGGTTGGTGGCCGAGTAGGTGGGATACGTCGGGTCGATCGGGCTGTCGAACTCACCTCTGAGCTCTGCGGGTGCCGCGTCGGCCAGCCCGGCGTCGGTCGACGCATCCGATCCATCCGGACCGTCATACGGAGGAAGATCGCGTGGAGGGTTCGTATCGACGTACGCAAGGCGCCAGGGGAGGTCGATGCGGTGAGGACCGATGTAGACGGTACGCGAGAGCACCCGGGCCAGGTCTTCGAGAGCCTCGCGCCCGGTCCACGCGCACTGGAAATCCCACTCCTCCCGCAGCCGCTTGTCGTCGAGCACGGGCATCCACCGGTACCCGGCGAGTGACGGAGGGTCCATCTCGATCAGGTTGTACTTCCAACCGATTTCGACCACCCGCTGCATCGCGGACAGCGGAATCTCAACGACCTTCTTGCCCAGAATCCCTGCTATCTCGGGAATGGTCATCCCGCCGTCGGGCGGCGCCACGTTCACGACCCCGGTGCGGTCGCTCAAGATCGCCTCGGCGTGGAACCGGCCGATGTCCTCGTCGTGCATGAACTGCCAGACCGGCGTTTCTCCTTTCGCCGACATCAGAACGGGAGTGGCGAACATGCGGAACTCGTAGTTGTCGAGATGTCGACCTGCGGCCGGTGAGCTGCGGGTCACGACGGACGGGACACCTGCGTCGGCGATGAGTCCCTCCACCTCGGCCTTGTGCGCCGCGTAGTAGATGTCAGGTGCCGGGCGAAGCGGATCCGACTCGGTGAACACGGGCGGGTTGTCGGGATGGGATCCGTAGACCGTGGCCGACGACGAGAACACGATGCGGGGGCAGCCTGTTGCCTCCATGGCCCGCAGCACGTTGGTGCTCCCACCGATGTTGACGTCGCGGGTCTCCTCCTCGGTGCGAAGCGGCGTGACAGCCCATGCCAGGTGCACGACCACATCGGCGCCGACCATTGCCTTCTCGACGGCCTCGGTGTCACGGATGTCGGCGCTGACGAACTCCACTCCGGGGACGGTGACATCGCGTCGCGCCATGGCCACGACGTCCACGCCTTCCCGGACGAGACGCGTGCAGATGTCACGGCCGAAGACGCCGCTGGCACCCGTGACGAGGACCCTCATGGACGGATCGGTCCGGTGTCCACGTGGCTACTTCTCTCCTGCCGTGTCGGCCAGTGCCTCGAGGCGTTCGACCGTGTCGGCGAACCCCTCGATGAGTTCCAGCATCACTCGCCGGGCGGGCTTCACGGAATTCATACTGCCCACGACCTGACCCACGAAGTAGTTGGCGAGCTTCTCGGCGCCCGAACCCGGTGTCGTCGAGGCACGGGCGATGCGAGCGCGTGCATCGTCGACCAGCATCGGCTGGAGCGGCATCGGTAGAGGGCCGGGCGACTCATCAGACTCCCACTCGTCGGTCCACGCGGTGCGCAGCTGCCGGGCCGGCTTGCCGGTGATGGACCGCGAACGCACGGTGTCACCACTCCCGGCTGCGAGGAACTTGTCCTTGACGACCGGGTGGGTCTCGGCCTCCTCGGTGGTCAGCCAGACCGAGCCGGTCCACACTCCCTCGGCACCCAGTGCCAGGGCCGCAGCAACCTGCCGGCCGTCGCCGATGCCACCGGCCGCGAGCACCGGGACGGGGGCCACCTCGTCGACGACCTCGGGAACGAGGACCATCGTCGAGATCGTTCCCGTGTGCCCACCGGCCTCGTATCCCTGGGCGACGATGATGTCGGCACCGACCTGGGCGTTGCGCGCGGCATGCGCCCGGGTCCCGGCAAGTGCGGCGACCGGGATGTCGCGTGCGTGCGCCTCCTCGATCATCATCGGTGGCGGTGGGCCGAGGGCGTTGGCGATCAGACGGATCGGGTGTGCGAAGGCGATGTCGGCCAGTTGTCCCACCCGCTCGTGGGCGACAGTCATCTTCGCGAAGCTCTGCTCGACGACACCCTCGGGTATCTCCGGCACCTCGTAGCGCTCGAGGAGATCGCCGAGAAACGCCCGGTGCTCATCGGGAATCAGCTCCGCGAGGGCCGTCGGGTCGAGGTCGGATTCGTCGCCCACGTAGCTGGCGGGGAAGAGCAGGTCGACGCCGAACGGTCGGCCCCCGACCTCACCCTCGATCCAGTCGAGCTCCACCTCCAGCTCCTCGGGAGTGAGAGCGGTGGCACCGAGAACGCCCATGCCACCGGCGTTGGTGACCGCCGCCACCACGTCACGGCAGTGGCTGAACGCCAGGATCGGGAACTCGATACCCAGCATGTCGCGGACTGTCGTGTTCACGGTGCCTCCCGGGGGAATCGCGATAAGTCTAAATGATTATGCTGCTTCCATCTCAGGCACGAAACGGAGCCGCGACCCCATGACCGACCCCCGCAGCCTCACCCTCGGCGACGTCCTGCGCGAGCACCGTCGGAGCCGCCCAGGGAAGACAGCCACCGTCGACGGGGATGTGCGGCACACATGGCCCGAGCTCGACGACCGCGTCAACCGGCTCGCCAACGCCCTGAACGCCGACGGCTTCGCTGCGGGAGACCGGATCCTGTGGCTGGCGCAGAACTCGTCGCGTCTTCTCGAAGCGCTCCTCGCTACCGCGAAGCTCGGCGGGATCTGCTGTCCGGTCAACTGGCGCCAGTCCCCCGAGGAGCTGACCTTCGTGATCGACGACGTAGAGGCTCACACGGTCCTGTGGCAGGAGGCAGAGATCGGCGACTCCGTGCGTGTGGGTCGTGAGCGCGCGTCGTCATCGTCACGCTGGGTACAGCTGGACTCTGCCACCGATCCGAACTCAGACGAGTACGAGGCTCTCCTGGGCGACGCGTCTCCGACTGACCCGGACCTCGACGTCGACCCAGCCACCCCCGTTCTCGACGTCTACACAGCGGCGTTCGAGGGACGGCCCAACGGCGCCCTGCTCGACCACACGGCCATCGTGACCCAGAGTGTGCTCATGGCGATGCTCCAGGGCGTCGACCACGAGTACCGGTATCTCAACTGCGGGCCGATGTTCCACGTCGGTACGCTCATGCTCACCCTCGCCACCTTCCAGATGGGTGGTGTGAACGTCTTCACCCCGCGTGTCGACGCGGAGGAGCTCTGCCGTCTCATCGACTCCGAGCGGTGCACCGGGGCCTTCCTGCGCCCGCCGACGATCGCCCAGATCGTGGAGGTCAACGCCGATCGACGCTACGACCTCTCGTCGCTGCGGGCCAATCCCGGTCCGGACGCCTGGAACGAGATGGTCACCCTCGACACATCACCGCGCGCCCGCCACCGTGGTGGCTACGGCCAGACCGAGGTCATGGGGCTCATCACGTTCGGGGCGCTCGGTCCCGGGACCGGCAACGCCGGACGTCCCTCACCCTTCGCTCAGGTCAGGATCGTGGATCCCGAGGGAAACGAGGTCGCCACCGGGGAGACCGGTGAGATCGTCGTGCGCGGCCTCACCGTCATGGTCGGTTACGACCGCCGGCCCGAGCTCAACGACCGCCGGCAGCGCGGTGGGTGGCACCACACGAACGACCTCGGTGTCCGCGAGGCCGACGGGACGATCCGCTTCGTCGGACCCATGACCCGGATCGTCAAGTCGGCGGCGGAGAACATCTACCCCGCCGAGGTCGAGGCGGCCCTGAAGCGCCACGACGCCGTGGCCGACGCAGCGATCATCGGTGTGCCCGATGAGAAGTGGGAGCAGAGTGTGAAGGCCATCATCGTTCTGGAGGATGGCAGGTCGGTCACCGCCGAGGACCTCATCGAACACTGTCGCTCGACGATCGCGTCGTACAAGAAGCCGCGCACGGTGGAGTTCGTCGACGCACTGCCGAAGCGGGGGAACGAGACCGACTACGACGCCCTCGACGCGCAGTTCGGCGGCGGCGGCTACCCCGGTGGGGACTGACCGTCGTCCACCACCCGCACGATCCCCGCATCGCCGTCGACCTCGACGATCTGGCCGTCGGTGAGCCGTCGCGTCGCGTCGGCGGCACCGACGACGCAGGGAATCCCGTACTCACGGGCGACGATCGCCGGGTGCGACATCAGCCCGCCCACATCCGTGACGACGGCAGATGCCATCGCGAAGAACGGAGTCCAACCGGTGTCCGTCACGTGGGTGACGAGGACGTCTCCGGGCTCGAGTTGATCGCCGGAGTCGACGATCCGCGCCGGTCCCTGGGCCCGCCCCGGCGCGGCTGCGATCCCGCGCACCTCACCGCACTCGGTTGACTCGTCGGGCTCGGGTGTCGCCGACCCTCCGAGCGCCGCCTCGGACCATGAGCGGGTGAACATCGACGGCATCGAATAGTCACGCAACCGTTCCCGCTCGGCGCGGCGACGTACGACACGGTCAGCTGCATCGGAGGGCGGGGTGAACGCCTCGTCGACCGCCAGGTACCAGATGTCGTCGGGCTCGGGGAGCGTCCCACCGGCTGCCAGGCGACGCCCCTGCTCACGCAGGGCCTTGCGCAACTCGTGTGTGAGGCGCACTGTGGTGTCCCGAATGTCCTCACGCATCGACAGGAGCGAGGTTGCCAGACGTTCAACCGCTCCCCGACGACCGGGCGACAGGGTCCCGCTCGATGGAGTGTCCGCCGTCTTCACGATCACGTCGAGAAGTCGGTCGGGGGTGTCGTCGAAGACATCGTTGGCCAGTTCGAGCTCACCCGGTCCACGGTGACCCACTTGCCGCCGCAACTCGGCGAACTCCCGGGCGAACCCGGGATCCCGGTCGTCGAGACGCTTCACGCGCTCCTCTGGTGGGGTGTCGTCCAACCAGCCTTTCAACGCGGGCGCTGCGCGGAGATGGTCGGCCAGCACTTCCACGCCTGCGATCGCGTTGGCACTGGCCAGACCGTCGTCGCCGACATGCAGCGCACCCACGGCCTCGGGGCCGCGGAGTCGCTCGACAGCGGACACGGCGGCACCGGCGACAGGGTTGGCGATGATGACGGCGGCCCAGCACTGGGCGAGCTCGTCGCGCAGCACGCCGACACGCGCCTCCAGTCCGGCATCGCTGAGCTCTTCGAGCACATCTGTGCCCACGACCAACGTGTCGACCCGCCCCGCCAACCGCCGTCCCTCACCGCGGAGCCCGATCACGGGCGGTGCCGTGCGCCCGACGATACGAAGCGCCGTGAGCACCTCGCGGGGAGTCATCGCGGGCCGCTCGAAGTCCTCCGGCACGGGAATTCCGAGGTACTGGCTGTCCATGTCCTCGGGCGTGATCCCCGGGAGCCCCTCGGTCGTCTCACGGGCGAGCGACACGTTGAGGTATATGTGGTGCCCGAACACGGACACCATGCGGACCGTCGCCTCGTGACGAACCTCGCCCGACATTCCCAGGAAGTCGACGAGATAGGTCTGACCCGCCCGTAGCGCGCTGATCGACACGGTCACCGACATCGGTGTGAGCGGCCCGGGAAACGCCTCCGACAGATTCGTGGCGGTGAAGACGTCGAAGTCGGGGTGAACCGCGTCGTCGAACTCCCCCGCCACCCCCTCGGGAGCCGCGGGAAGGAGGTCACCGCCGTCGAGACGCGGCCAGTTGCCCGGTGGTGGCTCCACCCACGGCAGACGCCGCCGCCGTGGAACTCGGTAACGACCCACGTAGGTGCTGCGCGTGAGGGAACGTGCGGCGTCACGGGCGGTCTCGGCGCTGGTCCACGCGCACCGGAAGCCCCATTCTTCGCGCAGACGCGTGGTGTCGACGACGGGCATGTACCGGAGCCCGTCGTAGGCAGCCGGATCCATCTCGGTGACACCCAACGCCGCCATCACCCCGACCATCCCGGTGGCGACACATTCGGGGAGCCGCGGCGTCGGCCGCTCGACAAGTTCGCCGAGCTCCTCGGGGCTCAGGACGTCATCGGCGGCCAGGTTGACCGTGCCGGTCCGGGGGGAGATGGCAGCCTCGGCGAGAAAGCGGCCGACGTCCTCCTGGTGGACGAGCTGCCAACGGTTCGTGTCACCCCGCACCGCAGGGAACACGGGTCCTGCAAACTGCTGTGTGACCGCGTTGTCGATTCCGCGCCCCAGTGTCGCCGCCACCCTCGCCACGACGGCGTCGACGTCTGCGGCAGCGATGAGATCCTCTACCTCCATCTTGTGGTGCGCGTACTCGAAGGCGGGATCAGGTCGCGGTTGGTCGTCTTCCCGGAAGGGCGCGGGATGGTGACGCGCACTCCCGTAGACGGTGACCGAAGAGGCGAACACCAGACGCCGGCAACCGGTGCTCTCCATGGCGGCCAGGACGTTCGCGCTCCCACCGACATTGATGTCACGGGTGTCGGCGGTCTCGCCGGCGGCACTCATCATCCAGGCCAGGTGCACAACGGCGTCGCATCCCAGGAGCGCTGACGCCACACTGGCGGCGTCGGCAACGTCCCCGGCGATGAAGCCGACTCCCGGCGGGAGGGACACCGGCTCGTGGCGTGCCAGAGCGACCGGATCGGCACCCAGCCGGGTGAGCCGACGGGCAACGGCGCGACCGAACGCCCCCGTTCCACCCGTTACCAGGACCCGCATCTCTTCTCCCGTCGTTGGTCGGCCGACCGTATCGCCTGCCGGAAGAGACGGCCGAGGTCGCCGCGTATCATGTCGACATCGGGCGCACGGGCGTGCGCCGACGTGCCGAAGACGCGTTGCAGCGCGGCGGCATCGGTCCGACCTCCGATCGACAGGCACAGGCAGCCGATTCCGTTGCGTCGCGCCTCGGCGAGCGCGCGACGGGCATCCGCCTCCCCGTAGGTTCCCTCGTACCCGTCGTCGTAGGCGAAGCCGTCCGAGAGGACGACGAGGAGGCGTTGCTCCGTCCCACCGTGTGTCTCGAGGAGGTGGGATCCATGGCGCACGGCGGCACCGAGACGCGTGTACGAACCCGGCTCGAGAACAGCGAGACGGCGGAGCGTCTCGGCACCGTAGTGGTCGTCGAAGGTCTTGACCCGCACCATGTGGACGGCGGAACGACCCCGGGACCGGAAGCCGTAGGCCGCCACGCGGTCTCCCAGACTCGCCAGTGCGTCGAGCAACCTGGCCGCGGCGGCACGCTGGTGGTCGTGGACCGAGCGGCCGGCGGGGCTGCGCTCCGCTCCCGACCCCGAGATGTCGAGGAGTACCAGGACCGACAGGTCGCGCCGGGTCCGCAGGTTCTCGAGGTACACGTCCTCGTCGATCTCCTGGGGCACGTCGACGTCACGGGCCGCAGCGTGACCGACGGCCAACTCCACCTGCCGGTCGACGACCGCGTCGAGATCCAGATCGTCGCCCTGCGGTCGACGCCGGTTTCGCTGCAAGCCGACGCCCAGGCGCGCCAGGCGCCTGCGCAGCACATCGTCGGACGCCGATCCGAGGTCGCGGGGAGGCCGGTCGTGCGGCGGCTCCACCTCCACGACGGTGCACCAGCCTGGCCTGTAGCGCCTCTTGTGAGCGTTCCACTCGGGGTACACGGCGTGCCCCGGGACGAGCGGCTGCTCGGCCACCGTGGGATCGACGGGGACGAGCGACACCACGGCGTGCTTGCCCCGCCGCGCGACCGCGCGGCCCCTGCCCGTGGGCAGTTCGGCACCCGCCGGGCCGGAGCCCTCCTCGCGTCCGAGCCCCAGCACCTTGTGGAGAAGCCTCGCCACCGGCCCCCGGCCACCGACCGGCGCGCTGAACTTCTCGGCCACCCTTCCCGGGTCCTGAGTCTCCTCGCTCTCGTCGAGATCGGGCAGGTCGTCGTCGCGTGGACTCCTCCGGAGATCTTGGCGGGTCGGGACCCCACCGTCGTCGCCGCGGTCGCGACGCAGCACACGGCGCGGGCGAATGGTCCCCCACTCCGGTGGTGGGTCGGGCACCGTCGGGTCGCCCAGCGCGGTCTCGAGTGACTCCTCGGGGCTCCGTGTGACGGGGATGCCCTCGGGCGTCGGGATTCGCACACCGGGAGGGAGTCCGCCCCCGGCCGCCAAGCGGCACGACTCGAGCGCCAGGTAGCGGCTCGTGACCCGGGGGTGCCCCGACAGGCGTTTCAGGATCGGGCGGTCCAGGGAGTGACCTCCCAGCAGTGCCGCCTGTGCCGCGACCTCCGCGCGGGTGCCCGGCCACCCGGCGGCAGGGTCGGGCGACACGAAGATCGTCGCTCCGTCGGTGAAGGGTGCCTCCCCCTCCCGATGGGGCGCGACCTCGACCGGGCGGCCGGCGAGCGCCGACGCCAGGAGCCGGTAGCGCTCGCTCTCGACCCCGGGCCGCGCTCGCTCGGGGATATCGTCGGTGTCGTCGGATACGGGCACACGATCTCCGGTGGCGCGGGTACGGGACCGATATCGTATATTCCGTCAGATGATTGGAGTGCCCGGCCGGGCCTCCCGGGGGGCGCATGGCACCACTGCTCGAAACCAGCGATCTCTCGGTGACCTTCGGCGGGCTCCACGCCCTCGACGACGTCTCGCTCACCGTCGAGGAGGGCTCCTTCGTCGGCCTCATCGGCCCCAACGGCGCCGGCAAGACGACCTTCGTCGACGCCATCACCGGCTTCGTTCCGTACCGGGGTGAGGTCCGCTTCGCCGAGCGGGCCCTCGTCCGGGCGCGCCCTCACCGGCGAGCCGCCGCCGGGCTCGTGCGCACCTTTCAGTCCCTCGAGCTCTTCGACGACCTCACCGTGCGCGAGAACCTGCTCGTCAGTCACGAGAAGCCGATGTGGTGGTCGATGTTCGTCGACGCTGTGCGGCCCCGGTCGGGCCTGTCGGACCCGGACGTGAACGGGGCCCTCGAGTTGCTCGACCTCACCGATGTGGCCGATCGCATGCCCACGGAGCTTCCGCACGGTGTCCGTAAGTTGGTCGGCGTCGGGCGTGCGCTCGCAGGCGATCCCAGGCTCCTGGTCCTCGACGAGCCTGCCGCCGGCCTCGACTCGGAGGAGAGCATCGAGCTGGGTGAGCGCCTGAAGACCCTCACGGAGCACGGCATCACGATCCTCATGGTCGACCACGACATGGCCCTCGTTCTCGGGGTGTGCGACCCGATCTGGGTCCTCGACTTCGGGAAGGTCATCGGATGTGGCCCGCCGAACGCCATCCAGCGCGACCCGGCTGTCGTTGCCGCGTACCTCGGTGAGCAGGGCGGGTCCCCCGCCGACGACCCTGCCCCCACCACGGGGACGACCCCGGCGTGAGCCACACCGGCACACCGCCTGGTCCGGGGCCCTCCCGCCCACAACACGAAGGACTCGACGGGCGCGTCCTGCATGTCGACGGCCTGACAGCCGGCTACGACGGTGTCCCCGTCGTCCGCGACGTTTCGCTTCACGTCGGTGCGGGCGAGGTCGTCGCTCTCCTGGGCCCCAACGGTGCCGGCAAGACAACGACGCTCCTGTCGATCTCGGGCCTGATCGCCCCGATGGGCGGCACGATCACGGTTGTCGGTGGGCCGGCGTCGACACGTCGGCCCTACGTGACGGCACGTCGGGGTGTCGCCCACGTCCCGGAGGACCGCTCGCTCTTCTTCGGGCTGAGTGGCCGTGAGAACCTGCGTCTCGGCACGCGGGGATCCCGGGTCGACATCGATGATGCCCTCGAGTTCTTTCCGGCGCTCGAGCCTCATCTCCGCAAGCGAGCGGGGTTGCTGTCGGGAGGCGAGCAGCAGATGCTGGCACTCGCGCGTGCGCTCGTGGGACGCCCCAAGCTCCTCATGGTGGACGAGATGAGTCTGGGGCTTGCTCCCATCATCGTGGAACATCTCGTCCCGGTGTTGCGCGACGTCGCCGAGAAGACCGGCACCGGCGTCCTGGTCGTGGAGCAACACGTCCACGTCGCCCTCGAGGTGGCCGACCGCGCCTACGTCATGAACAAGGGCGGTATCGAGATCGAGGGAACAGCCATGGAGCTGTCGACCGCCACCGACCGGCTCGAGGCCAGCTACCTCGGTCGTAGCGGCTTCTGAGGTGGGTGGGTCCTCCCCCCGGACGGTCGGATCGTTCCCCGGCAACAGCAATCATACAGATTATTGAGCTGATTTTGGCCGGGGCATTACAGTGTCGACCGTGCCGAGCGATCCCGACCTCACCGACGACGCCTGGCGTCTGCTCCACGAGATACGCCTCCGCGGGATGCTCGACGCCGACGGCCAATCCCGCGCCGACGACCTCGAATCATCAGGGCTGATCGCTCGCAAAGCCTCCTTCCTCGTGCTCACGCCGGCGGGTCGCGAAGCACATGCCGCGTGGGCCCTGCTCCCCGACGACTCCGAGGAGCGCAACGCTGCGCGCCGAACGTACGAGAACTTCCTCCCGATGAACCGGGAGCTGCTCCAGGTCTGCCACGACTGGCAGGTGACGAGCGGTGGCGCTCCCAACGACCACAGCGACAAGGCCTACGACTGGGCCGTCATCGACCGTCTCGCTGCACTCGACGAGAGAGCCGGCCCGCTCGTCCGGCGCCTCGGGAGAAAGGTCAGCCGTTTCGGCGACTACCGGTCCCGGCTCAGGGATGCCCTTCGGCGGGTGCAGGACGGTGAGAACGAGTGGTTCGCGTCCCCGCGTTGCGACTCGTACCACACGGTGTGGATGCAGTTCCACGAGGACCTCCTCGCAGCCGTCGGGGTCGGGCGCGACGAAGAGGCCGAAGCGGCGTCGTGACGGCGTGTCTCAGCCCGCCTGGAGTGCTGCCACGGTCCCGGCGGGAAGGTCGCGGTGGTCGAATCCCGGGGTGTAGAAGCTGATCCGGTCGAGCAGGTCACCGTACCTGCCGAGGAGCTCCCGGGCCACGTCGTCGGGTTCGGCGACCACGGCGAATGCGTGGAGGATGTCGTCATCGATGAGGTCACCCATCTCCGCCCACCGGTCCTGTTTCGTGAGGGAGCGCAGCTCCGTCTGCAGCTCGCCCCATCCGTGGAGTTCGAGGACCCGCCGGTAGGCGGGTGTCGAGGCGTAGAACGCGATCTGCTCCCGTGTCGCGGCTGCCACCCGGGCGAGCTCCTCCTCGGAACGGCCGGTCACGGTGAACATCGGGCCCACGACCTCCACGTCGGCCCGTGACCGACCCGATGAACGGAGGCCCTTCTCCAGTGCAGGCATCGTGATGTCCCGCAGGGACCTCTCGGTCGCGAAGCCGTGCACCAGGAGGCCGTCGGCCACCTCCCCCGCGACCTCCGTCATGAGGGGGCCGACCGCCGCCACCGCGACCTTGGGGGCCCCGAACCCCGTGGGCTCGGGACTGAAGAAGGGGGTCATGAGCGTGTGTCGGTAGAACTCGCCCTCGAAGTCGAGAGCCGCTCCCTCGTTCCAGCAGTCCCAGATGGCGTGCAGGGCGAGCACCATCTCCCGCATCCGGGCGGCCGGTTTCGACCAGGGCATCGAGAAGCGCCGCTCGATGTGGGGCTTGATCTGCGAACCGAGGCCCAACGTGAAGCGGCCGTGCGAGTAACGATGAAGGTCGTGGGCCACAGAGGCCAGGAGCATCGGGTTTCGCGCGAACGCCACCGCAATGCTCGTTCGAAGCTCTACACGGTTCGAGTGCTCGGCCGCCAGAGTGAGGGGCAGGAACGGGTCGCTCGCGACCTCGGCGGTGAGGACTCCGTCGTATCCCCGGCCTTCCAGATCCTGCACATCGGTGGGGACGCGTTCCAGGTCCGCGGCCAGCCCGGCATCCACTCTCACAGCTGCTCCTGTCGCCAAACAGTTAGATCTTTTGTATCTTAGGAGTCTCCCTCCCACCAAGGACGCCCATGACCGTTCCCACGATCGACGAGTTCACCGACGAGGCCCGCGCGTTCCTCGACGCCAACG
The DNA here is from genome assembly GCA_041394025.1 of Acidimicrobiia bacterium. Classification (NCBI taxonomy): domain Bacteria; kingdom Bacillati; phylum Actinomycetota; class Acidimicrobiia; species Acidimicrobiia bacterium. The sequence goes on from JAWKJA010000002.1 coordinate 1,043,827, forward strand.
CGCAACGCAGCACCGCCGACGAGTTCGTGTGGGGCCGGGGATCCGACAACGCCGGCATCCTCGAGGAGAAGACCCCGGAGCAGGAGGCGCGCGAGCTGGAAAGGGTGAAGAACTGGCGCGCGGCACTCTTCGACGCGGGACTGGGGTGGATCACCGGTCCACCCGAGTACGGCGGCCGCGGGCTCACCGACGAGCACGAGCGTGCCTTCCGCGCCCTCGAAGGCGAATACGACGTTCCGAGCCAGGCGCTTCTGGCCGTCGGGCTCGGGATGGTCGCCCCCACGATCCTGGCTCACGGGACCGCCGAGGCGAAGGAGAAGTATCTCCGCGCCCTCCATCGCGGCGACATCGTCGGCTGCCAGCTCTTCTCCGAGCCCGTTGCGGGGTCCGACCTGGCGGGGATCCAGACACGGGCGATCCGCGACGGCGACGAGTGGGTCGTGACGGGTCAGAAGGTCTGGACCTCGAGTGCGCATGTGAGCGAGATCGGCGAGATCATCACGAGGACGTCGCCCGACAAGCCCAAGCACAAGGGTTTGACGATGTTCCTCGTCGACATGAACGCGCCGGGTGTCGACATCCGGCCGCTTCGCCAGATGACGGGGGGCTCGTCGTTCAACGAGGTGTTCTTCGAGGAGGTGCGAATCCCCGACTCGCACCGTCTGGGCGATGTCGATGAGGGGTGGGGCGTGGCTCTGACCACGCTGATGAACGAACGGGCCTCGATCGGAGCGAAGGGAGGGGGCGGCTCCCTCGACATGACGCGAGTTATCGAGACGGCCCGTCACTACACCGACGTCGACGACCCCGTCGTGCGGCAGAGACTGGTCGACACGTGGATCCACAGCGAGGTGTCGCGGCTGACCAACCAGCGGGCTCTCTCGAGGATCGAAGCAGGGGAGCTCCCCGGGCCGGAGATGTCGATCGCGAAGTTGGCATTGACGATGAACTTCCAGCGGTTGGTCGCCACCATGACCGAGATCCTCGGCCCACGCCTCAGCGCCGACACGGGTGAGTGGGGGTCCTACTCCTGGTCGGAGCTCGTCAACGGTGTTCCGGGTATGCGCGTCGCCGGCGGCACCGACGAGGTGATGCGCAATATCGTGGGTGAGCGCGTGCTCGGGCTCCCGAAGGAGCCCCGCGTCGACGCCTGAGACACCCGGACACCCGCACCCGCGGCACCACCGGCCGGGTTCGTCCGCCGGTCACCGAGAGGAGCAGCCGATGAGCGCACTGGCCGCCGTCGACAACGCCACGATCCGCTCCCTGAATCCGATTACGGGCGACGTCGTCGGCGAGGTGCCCGTGATGAGCGCGGCTGAGGTCGACGCCGTGGTTGCGGAGGCCCACCACACAGCAGCGGAGTGGGGTGCACTCGACGCCCGTGAGCGCGCGGCGGCGCTGCTCCGGGTCCGCCAGGCACTGGTCGACCGCAGCAGAGAGCTCGCCGAGACGATCTCGGCCGAGACCGGGAAGCCTCACGCGGATGCCGTCTTCGAGGTCGTCGCAGCGTGCACCCACCTCACCTACGCCCTCCGACATGCGAACCGGGCGCTCCGACGGCGTCGCGTGCCCACGTCGCCCGTGCTCGTGAAGAGGGCCTGGGTCGAATACTCCCCCTACGGCGTCGTGGCCGCTATCACGCCGTGGAACTACCCCGTGGGGATCCCGTTCCAGATCCTGCCGTTCGCCACGGCGGCCGGAAACACCGTCGTGATGAAGCCGTCAGAGCTCACGCCGGTCACCGGTCAGATCGTGGCGGAGGTCTTCGCGGCGAGTGGTCATGAGCTGGTGCGTGCCGTCACAGGTGAAGCCGTCACGGGGGAGGCGCTCGTGCGTTCCGACGTCGGCAAGATCGCCTTCACGGGGAGTGCCGCGACCGGCCGTCACATCCTGCGTACCGCCGCTGACAACCTCACCCCGGTCGTGCTCGAACTCGGAGGGAAGGACCCGATGATCGTGACCGACGGTGCCGATGTGGCGCGGGCAGCACGATCCGCCGTCGGCGGGACCTTCAGCAACTCCGGTCAGACCTGCATGGCCATCGAACGGGTCTTCACGACACCCGGGGCGTACGGACCGTTCGTCGACGCTGCCCTGGCAGCCACCGCTGAGCTCCGTCAGGGTACGGCACCATCCGACCACGTCGGCTCCCTCACCCAACCCGGAGCCGCCGCGCGGATCGAGAAGATCGTCCGGCGCGCCGAGGAGCAGGGAGCGCGCGTCCTCACAGGCGGGAAGCGTCGAAGCGACCTGGGCGAGGAGTTCTTCGAGCCAACGGTGCTCGTCGATGTCGATCCCTCGATGGACCTGATGGCGGAGGAGACGTTCGGGCCGGTCCTTCCGATCGTGAAGGTCAGGAGCGTGGAGGAAGCGGTTCGGCTCGCCAACGACTGCGACTACGGGCTCAGCAGCAGCGTGTTCGCGGACGACGCGTCGGAGGCGCGGACCATCGCCTCGCGGTTGATGAGCGGAAGCGTCAACGTCGATGATGCGTTGGTGGGTTCGGGCATTCCCGCACTCCCTTTCGGCGGCGTCAAGAACTCCGGCTTTGGGCGCCTCCAGGGAGAGGAGGGACTTCGGGAGTTCTCCCACGCCCGGTCCGTTGTCGAGTCGCGCTTCCCCCGCCTGCCCGGTCTGGCCGCCGGCATGTTCACCGGGAACCGCCCTGATCCCAACGTGGTTCACCGGGGTCTTGGTGCCGTCTACAGCGTGGGGATACGCGCGAAGGTCGCTGCACTCGTCGGGCGCCGGTCCTGAGCGGGCGCCGGAACCGAAGACGGCACAATCGGTCGATGCGCAGCGACGGTGCCGACGCCGGTCTCCGGCCGTCGGGACGACGACCGCGGATCCCCGGTGGCGGCCCGCAGACGGTTGCGGACGTGCTGGCGCGCCCCGTCGCCGAGCGGCCCCGCGCGGAGGCACTCGTCGGTCGCCACCGGCGCTACACCTATGCCGAACTGGATGCGGCTGTCGACAGGGCCGCGGGAGCGCTGATCGACCTCGGCACCTCTCCCGGAACGCGTGTCGCTGCGTGTCTCGGGAACCATCCCGACATCGTGATCGCCTTCCTCGGAGCCATGAGGATCGGTGCCGTCTGGGTCGGCATCAACGTCGCCCTGGCCCCGCCCGAGAAGGCGTACATGATGGAGGACACGGGTACCTCCATACTGCTCACCGACACGGCGATGCTCGAGGGGATGCACTCGAGCGTCGGCCTTCCCGCGTCGCTCGACGAGGTGGTGACGGTCGACGAGACAGGGGCCGGCGAGTGGTCCGCGCTCCTCACCGAGGCGGAACCGGATCGCCCCGACATCGATGTCGATCCCTTCGCCCCGGCCGCGATCGCGTTCACCGGGGGGACGACGGGTTTCCCGAAGGGAGCGGTCCACTCGCAGCACAACCTCCTGCTCCCCGGAACGATGCAGCGCGCCGCTGGAATGGTGGAACCCGGCTCGCGGCAGGGAGTGTGCCTCCCGCTCACGATCCTCAACCTGATGATCATGCACCCACTCGTCTCCTTCCAGAACGACGCCGTCTGCGTCACGATGGACCGGACCGACGCCGTCGGAATGGCCGAGTTGATCCGCGACGAGCGGATCAACAGCTTCTCGTCGGTTCCCGCCCAACTGCACGACCTCCTCACCCACGACGAGATCCCCGACGAGTGGCTTCGCTCGCTGACGCGACCGGGCGTCGGTGGAGCCGAGCTCCCGGGAGCCTTCCGACGCCTCTACGAGGAGCGCTTCGGTGGGATCCTTCTGAACGGCTACGGGATGACCGAGGCACCCTCGGCGGTTGCTCTCACCGACACAACGAAAACCGTGGAGGGCGGCGAGACCTTCGTGGCGCTCCCCCACGTCGAGATCAGCGTGCGCGACGGGCACGACGCGGTGCTACCAACGGGCGAGGAAGGGGAGGTGTGCGTGGGCCCGGCCACGACGGGTCAATGGAAGGGCGTCTACACGCCGATGCTCGGGTACTGGGGCCGACCCGACGACACCGAGCGGACACTCGCCGGTGGTGTGCTGCACACCGGTGACGTCGGAGTGATGAACGACGACGGTGGTCTCCACCTGTCCGGCCGACGGGGCGAGATGATCATCCGTGGCGGGGCGAACGTGTACCCAGCCGAGGTGGAGCGGGTCCTGCATGACCACCCTGCCGTGGCGGCCTGCGCCGTGTTGGGCCGACCCGACGAGCGTCTGGGCGAGTGCGTCGTTGCGTTCGTGGAGCCCGAGCCCGGCGCCACCGATGACGCCGACTTCGGGATCGCTGCGAAGCTCACCACCCACTGCCACAGGAACCTCGCTCGATACAAGGTCCCCGACGAGTTCATACTCGTGGAAAGCTTCGAGCGGACCCCGATGGGCAAGATCCGCCTGGAACCGCTGCGCGCCCTCCTGTAGCCGATAGATCCACTGACCCGTGCGAGGAATCAGTCGTCGCGGCCCATCCCTGTCGGCATGACCATCCCGACCTGCTGGAGGTTCAGCCCGAGCGTCCTGTCGAAGGAGTCGGCGACCGCCCCGGGCGTCCATCCCCCCTCGCGCTCCATCCAGGCGATGGGGCGGGGCGTCTGGAAGAGCGTGTAGGCGTAGTCACTCCGACCGAGGATCTGGCCGTTCACGTGGCCGGCTGACTCCGAGGCCAGGAACGCGATCAACGGTGCGTTGAGAGCCGGGTCCTGTTCCGGCGGTGGCTCCGTTCCCGAGCGCTCGAACAATGCTGCGGTCATCCGCGTCGCGCCCGCCGGCGCCACGGCGTTGACGGTGATGCCGTAGCGCGCGAGCTCGAGGGCCCACACAAAGGTCATGCCCATGATCCCCGCCTTGGCCGCGCCGTAGTTGGTCTGCCCGAAGTTCCCGCGCAGGCCCGCCGAGGACGTGATGTTCACGATCCGTCCGTACTCCTGTTCTCGCATCACGGGAGCAGCGTGACGGGCGACGTTGAAGGTGCCCTTCATGTGAACGCCGACCACAGCATCGAAGTCCTCTTCGGTCATCTTCACGAGTGTGCGGTCACGCACGATTCCCGCGTTGTTGACGACGATGTCGAGGCGGCCGAACGTCTCACGAGCACGGTCGACCATCCGACCGGCGCCCTCGAAGTCCGTGACCGACTCGTGGTCGGCGGTTGCCTCACCGCCGGCGGAGGAGATCTCACCGCAGACGTCGGCCGCGGGATCCTCGGCGCCCTCGCGCCCGTCGAGCGATGCACCGATGTCGTTGACGACCACCCGTGCACCCTGGCCCGCCAGGCACAGTGCGATGTCGCGTCCGATCCCACGTCCGGCACCCGTCACCAGTGCGACACGACCGACCAGCAGTCCCTGTTCCGTCATGGCTCCCCGGCTCCTCCCTCGGCGTCGTCGCCGGGCAGCAACTCGTCGGTGACGTCACCGAGGCCCGCTACGGCACCCTCGTAGGTGACGCGTCCCTTCACGAGGACGGCCACGTCGTCGGCGGCGTTCAACGCCTGGTGCACATGCTGCTCGATGATGAGCAGCGTGGTCCCGTGAGAGCGGATCGTTTCCAGAGTGGCATAGACGTCGTCGACGACGATCGGAGCAAGGCCGAGCGAGAGCTCGTCGGCGATGAGCAGACGTGGTGGCTGCACGAGCACGCGGGCCAGCGACAGCATCCTCTGTTCGCCGCCCGACAGGGTGCCCGCCCTCTGTCGGCGTCGTTCCGCAAGGCGTGGGAAGACGTCGAAGGCCTTCTCGACGGACGCCGCCGTTGCGGCGCGGCCCTCGAAGCGCCGAAACGCCAGGACGAGGTTCTCCTCCACGGTGAGCGTGGCGAACACGGAGCGTCCCTCGGGTGCCTGGATCACGCCGCGACGGGCGAGCTCGAACGGTGCTGTCCCGGTGACATCGATCCCGTCGACCAGGACCTGCCCGGACGTGGGGCGAACCAGGCCGGAGCACACACGCGCCACGGTCGTCTTCCCGGCGCCGTTGGCCCCGAGGAGCGCCAGCGCCCGTCCCTCACGTACTTCCAGGGACAGACCGAACAGCGCGCGGAACGGTCCGTAGCCCGCGTCCACGTCTCGCAGTTCGAGCAGCGCGGCGCCGGGGTCGCTCATACGAGGTCTCCGAAGTAGGCCTTCTGGACAGCGGGATCCTGCATGACGGACGCCGTGCGGCCCTCCGCAATGAGCGTGCCGAAGTCGAGGACGTAGAGACGCTCGGTGAAGCGGCGGACCATCTCGACGTCGTGCTCCACGAGCAGGATGGCGGTGTCACGCTCGTCGCGGATCCGGAGCAGGACCTCGCCCATCTCCTCGGTCTCGGTCACGTCGAGGCCCGATGAGGGCTCATCGAGCAGCAGCAACGTCGGCTCTGTCATGAGGGCGCGCCCGAGCTCGACCAGCCGTCCCCGGCCGAGACTCAAGGCCTCGATCGGGCGGTCCGCATCGGCCTCCAGGCCCAGCAGTGAGAGCACCGTCTTACACCGTGCCTGCTCGTCCGCCGTCGGACGTCCCCGACCGAGCACGTCGCGCCCCAGACTGCCGCTCGCGTTCCGGGCACGTTCGGCCACGAGCATGTGCTCGCTCACGGTCATACCCCCGAACAGCTCCATGCGCTGGAAGGTCCGCGCCATTCCGAGGTGGGACCGCCGGTGAACGGAGGTACGTGTCACATCACGCCCGTCGAGGAGGACACGGCCGTCCGTCGGGCGGACCATCCCGCTGACGCAGTTGAAGAACGTCGTCTTCCCCGCTCCGTTCGGGCCGATCAACCCCACGATCTCCCCGGCCTCCACGGAGAGTGACACGTCGTCGAGCGCCAGGATGCCCGCGAAACGCATGACGATCGACTCTGCACGAAGCAGTGTCATGAGCGCAGCTCCTCACGGTGATCGAGGCTGAAACGCCGGTCGATCCATCCCACGACGCGTCGGGTCTGGAACTCGACGACTCCCTCGGGGTGGCGGGCGTAGGTGAGCGCTCCGAGACCGAAGAGGACGAAGGCGAACGCTCCGGGAAGTCCGAGGCCGTTCAGGACCTCGGGTACCAGCATGAGTGAGAAGCCGGCCATCACCGCCCCCTGGACCGTGCGCGTACCCAGCGTGGAGACGATCACCACCCAGAAGAGCCCGATGAAGGGCACGAAGTCGAACGGGTTGGCCTGGCCCTTGTGCATGGCGAGGAGCGATCCCCCGAGTCCGGCGATCCCGGCCGAGATGGCGAAGGCGATGACCTTGCTTCGGAAGGGGTTGATGCCGATCGACGCGGCTGCGGGCTCGCTGCCGCGGATGGCGTCGAGGAACTGACCGGTCGTGCCGCGCCGGATGAACACCACGAACGTGGACACGACTCCCAGGGCAACCAGGCACAGGAGGAACCAGGCGCGCTCGTCGGCGAAGTCGATCGACCCGATGACGGGGCGTGGGACCCGGAGCAGTGACGTCCCACCACCGACCCAGTCCAGGGGGACCAGGACGCTCTCGAACGCGAGAGCGAACGCCAGTGTCGCCAGCGCCAGGTAGACACCTCCCAGTCGCAGGGCCGGTAGCGCCAGGAGAGCGCCCACCAGGGCGGCCAGCACGGCGCCGATGGCCATGGTCAGCAGAACGCTCGAGTCGTAGCGCACCACGAGTTGCCCGGTCGTGAAAGCGCCCACGGCGGCGAAGGTCGCCTGGCACAGGGAGACCTGCCCACCCATTCCCGTCACGACCGTGATCGACAGGAAGATCGTGGAGAAGATCAGCGCCTGCGTCATGATCAGCAGCCAGTAGCTGTCGAGCACGAACAGGGCGACCAGCACGAAGCCCGCGATGACAGGAATCCAGAAGGCGTAGGTCACCACGCTCATCGTGTGGCTGCGCGTGCCCGATGCCAGCCCGGGGGGCGGCGGGTCGACACCGGCCAGGGGATCCGACGCCTCGCGTCCGCGGCGCAGGAGTGGCCAGAACACGAGGAGCAGGAACAGCGCGTAGAACGGTAGGGCCGGGCGGAGCCCTGTCGCCAGGACGCTGCTGGTCGGCAGGTAGCCCGACAGGACCGACTGCGTGACCCCGAGCAGGATCCCGCCGAGGAGGGCGAGCGGGATGCTGGTGAGACCGGCGAACACGGCCGCCGCCAGCGCTGCCACGAGAAGGGTCAGATAGCTCTCCGCCGTCACCTGGGCGAACAGAGGGGCGAGCAGGACCCCCGCCAGACCTGCCACGAAGCTCGACAGCATCCACGCCACCGATCCGATGCGGTCGGCGTTGATGCCGTGGAGCTGCGTCAGGCGTGGGCTCTCGACGACCGCGCGCATCCGCAGGCCGATCTGCGAGTAGCGGAACAGCAGGGTGAGGCCGACCACGACGACGACCGTGATGACGATCGTCGTGACCTGGTTGCCGTCGAGGGAGTGGTCGCCGAGCCCGGGAATCCTGAAGGTGTAGACGCGGGCGGGGTCGGGGGCGATCGTCGGTGGCCCGAAGTTGTTGAAGCGGGTTCCCCCCGCGATGTAGGCGTCCTTCGAGAAGAAGACGATCTTGACGATCTCGGGGATGGCCACGAGGAGCCCGAGGGACGTCACGAGCCGCGCCGCCGGTGGGGCGGTGCGGAGGTGCCGGAAGAGGAACCGGTCGAGGACGAAGCCGATCGCCGGTGCCACCACGACGACCGCCAGCAGGAAGGCCGGGATGTTGGGCCAGTCCCACTCCTTGCGCAACTGGAAGTAGAGCGCGGCCGATGCAAAGGCCTGCGCGGCGAAGGCCAGGTTGAGGACACCGGCGGTCTTGTAGACCAGCACGACGCCGACGGCCATGAGGGCGAAGACGCACCCGACCGGGACGCCCCCGATCGCGAAGTCGACGAACTCGGTCACGAGAGCGGACCGGGCGGGCCCGGCATCGTCTCAGAGCTCATCGCCGTGTCGGTTCCGGTCCGCTGCTACTGGAACGTCGGGTCCTCGAGCTCGGTCATGTCACGCGGGAAGCACACGAAGGGCTTCCCGGGCTCGGTGAAGTCGGGGTGCGGCCGGAAGCCGCCGTCGGTGACCTCGCTGAGCGCCGAGCAGTCCTGCTCCGGGTTCAGTTCCGTGTGCTGCTCGGGCCAGATCAGGCCGGGCAGGAGACCGTCGGCCGTGAACTCGTCGAAGCCGTTGATCGCGTCGATGACCTTCTGCTGCGTGAAGTCGGGCCCCGTCTCGAGGATCGCCTCCACGAGCTCCTGGGCGCCGACCCAGCCGGCGACGGCGGGCTCGGTCGGAGCGGCACCGATCTCGTCCATCCACGTGAGGAAGTCGTCGAGGCCCGGGGGTGGGTCCTCGGTCTCGAAGGGAGCGAAGGCCGTGAGAACGATCTGACCTTCGTACAGATCGGCGAACTCGGCAATGAACTCGTGGTTGTACGAGTTGGGCAGGAACATGGTCGGGTCGTAGTCCTGTCGGCGCATCTCCTGGAGGAGCGCGTTGACCCCGTTGAAGTCCATGCAGGGCTCCACGAGCTCGACGCCTTCGTCCTTCATTCTCGTGACGTCGGCGCTGTAGTCGGTGGTGCCGTACTGGAGGGTCGTGTCGACGAACGCGACCTCGGCGGTCGGGAACTCCTCGAACGACGCCTCGACCCCTTCCGAGCAGGCCGCCGACTGGGGCACGTTGTAGGCCAGTGTACCGACCTTGTCGACGCCGAGCTCCTGGGCGATGTACGGCAGCACCGGTTGCGGGCACCCGAAGCAGAGCTCGGAGCCCCGCTCGCCGAAGAAGTTCTCGGGGCCGGCGAACTCGGGGTTGATGTTCCAGCCGAAGACCGGCGTCGACGTGTCGGCGAGGAGCTCCGCACCCGAGAACGAGAGCGTGGCCACGAAGATGGCGAAGACGTCGTCCTGGGTGAGCATCGCCTGGACCTCGGCCTGGTTGTTGCCGAGCTGGTCGTCGCGTTCGGAGCCGACGACCATGTCACGCTCAAAGACGCCCCCCTCGGAGTTGACCTTCTCGAAGTAGGCACGGACGCCGTCGGCGATCGTGCCGTAGTTGCCGCCCAGCGGGTTGGTGGTCGACGCCACGACCCCGACCGAGATCTGCGAGTCGCTCACGCCGGGCTGATCGACAGCGGTCTGCATCCCGTCGTCGTCGGGCGGGTTGTCGCCGCCTCCGCTTCCCGAATCCGAGTTCCCACATGCGGCGGCGGTGAGTGCGACCACCATCAGTGAGACGACCAGTCCTCTGCGCATTGGTTCCCCCCGCCACGCGTCGTCCGTGTTGGGCCCTGCGGGCCGTGATGTCCGAAAGACCGGACCTGACTCTAGCGTCAGGCCGCCTGGTACGTCGCCCACCCCGCCGCCGTGCTGCGACCGTCCCCGCCATCTAGGATCCCGCCCGGTGCGCGCACGATCGGGTCGGACCATCACCGGGGCCGTCGCCGCGTTCCTCGCCCTGGCACTCGCCGCCGGTGCGTGCGACAGCGGCGGCACATCATCGGACGGGAGTACACAGTCCGACGACACGGGTGCCGTCGAGGGCGTGACCCTCTTCTCCGAGCGGGGCCCGTACGCCGCCGGGGTCACGACGCTCGACCTCCCCGACCGTGAGGTCGAGGTCTGGTACCCCGCCGGCACCCAGGGGGTCGACGAGGCCGTCTACTACATCCGCGACAGCATCCCTGAAGCCATCCAGACGATCATCCCCGAGGACATCAACCCGCCGTACGTGAGCGAGGCGTACCGCGACGTCCCCGCCAGTGACGACGGGCCGTTCCCGCTCGTGCTCTTCAGCCACGGCTTCGGGGGTTTCAGCACGACCTCCACGGCGATCACCGACCACCTCGCCTCCTGGGGCTTCGTGGTGGCATCCACCGACCACCTCGAGCGTGGCCTGGAGTCACAGTTCGGCGTCGACGTCGGCAGCGACAAGAGCGACACCGAAGTGCTCCGCGAGGTCGTCGACCTCGTGAGCGCGGAGAACGAGCGCTCCGACAGCGTCCTCGAAGGCATCGTGTCGACCGACGAGATCGCCGTGACGGGTCATTCAGCCGGAGGTGGCGCCGCCATCGCGTTCGCCGCAGAGGACGACGTCGTGACCTACGTGCCGATGGCGGCCTCGGGGGAAGGCGACGATGAGTTCCCGGGCCTCGACACCCCTGACAAGCCGTCGCTCTACCTGGCCGGCGCCATCGACATGGTCATCGAGCCCGCGTGGACCCGCGCGACCTATGACCGCGCCCCCGGGCCGAAGCGCCTCGTCGTCATCGACGACGTCGGCCACCTGAACGCGTTCACCGAGATCTGCGAGATCGGAACCGAGGGAGGCGGCGTCGTCGCCATCGCCCGCGACCTCGGACTCCCCGTTCCCGAGAGCCTCCTCGTGCTGGGCGAGGACGGGTGCCAGCCCGAGGCACTGGACTCGGAGCTCGGATGGGATGTCACGAACCACTTCCTGGTGGCACAGCTCCGGGAGGTCTTCGGCCTCGAGGAGCCCGGGACGGGGTTCGAGAAGGGTATCGAGAGCGCCTTCGAGGGCGTCACGCTCACCCTCGACGAGGAGAACTGATTCGACGGCTGGCAGAATGGGCCCATGCCGTGGGTCTTCCTCGCCGTCACGATCGTGGGGGCGTTGTTCACACTGAACGCCTACATACCGTCCCGACACCTCCTGCCGGCGGTCGTTCCGAGCTTCTTCGCGAGCTGGATCACCATCGAGATGGCGGGCTTCCACATCGCCTGGCAGGCCGTGGCCACGGTCGTGTTCGCATACCTCGGCGCCTTCGAGATGTGGCCCGGCTGGCTCGGGCTGGCGATCACTCTGGTGTCGTGGACCGGCCTCGTGCTCATCGTCCGTCAGTCGATGCACACCCACACGGTCATGGAGCGCGCGCTGACCGACGCCCTCGGCGACGACTACCGCTCGAGAATCCGACCTGAGCTCTCGGAGCGTCTCACCGACGATCTCCGGTGGCGGCACCTGATCTTCCCGCTGCTGTTCGGAGAACGTGATGTCGAGCGCATCCGCAACGTCGCGTACGGCCCCGCCGGGCGGCGCAACCGGCTCGACATCTACCGACCCAGGGGAGGCGTCGAGAACGCGCCCGTGCTGCTGCAGATCCACGGTGGCGGGTGGACGATCGGCAACAAGCAGCAGCAGGCCCAGCCGTTGATGCATTACCTCGCCGCACAGGGCTGGGTGTGTGTGGCGATCAACTACCGGTTGAGCCCGAGAGTGGCTTTTCCCGACCACCTGGTCGACGCCAAGCGGGCGCTGGTCTGGATACGGGAGAACATCACGGAGTTCGGAGGCGATCCCGGTTTCGTGGCCGCCACCGGTGGATCGGCCGGCGGCCACCTGTCGGCACTCATGACGCTCACCGGCAACGAGGCGGTCTTCCAACCCGGCTTCGAGGACGCCGACACCGATGTTCAGGCCGGTGTTCCCATGTACGGGCTCTACGACGTCCGCGACTTCGAGGAGAAGAAGTGGGGCGAGGGCTTCGTGAGGTTCTTCGACCGCATCGTCATGAAAGCCGATCGCGGCGAGAACCCCGACCTCTACACGCAGGCGTCGCCGGCTGCGTGGCTCAGGCCGGACTCTCCCCCGATGTTCATCATCCACGGTGACAAGGACGTGCTCCTGCCGGTGAGCGAGACGCGCCGTTTTGTGGCGGTGGTACGGGACATCGTGGAGAACCCGGTCCCCTACGCCGAGCTGCCCGGCGGGCAGCACGCCTTCGACATCTTCTGGTCGGTACGCACGAGCCACACCGTGGCAGCCATCAGCCGCTTCCTCATGTACGAGTACTCCCGCTACCTCGACCGGATCGACGTTCGCCAGCGTCAGTCGTCGGAGGTCGGGCGGCGGCGCTGACGTTTCAGATCGGACCGACGCCTCTTCTCCTCGACCCGGCGCCGACGACTGGCCTTCGTCGGACGCGTCGGGTTCCGAGCTTTGTCGGGACGCAACGCCTCCTCGATCTTCACTGCGAGACGCTCACCTGCCCGGCGGCGGTTTTCCGCCTGCGACCGGGTGTCCGACGAGGACGCACGAACCGTCGGGCCCAGGCGCTCGAGAAGGCGCTCCCTCTGGAGACGGCTGAGCGTCGCCGACGCGGCCACGTCGAAGCTGACCTCGACCCTCGTGTCGGACGTGTTGGCGTGCTGTCCACCGGGGCCACCCGAGCGCGTGGTGCGCCAGGTCAACTCAGCCTCGGGAATGCTGAGTGTGCGACCTATCTGCAGGCCTGCTTCCACGCCTTGACGCTACGGGATACGGTTCGTCGCACGCTCGACCACCTCATCGGGGAGAGAAGGTTTGCCACGGTCCCGAAACGCCCCACAGCCGGCCACCAGCCGATCGCACACCCGCCGGGCCGCCGGGCGGTGTGCCGCAGCATTTCTCGCTGCCACCATGATCGCGTCTGCGTGCAACAGCGGGAACGACTCCGGCGGCGAGTCGGGGGCCAGCGCCGGACCACCACAACCCGGCGGTGAGATCGTGATCGGCCTCGACGCCGAGGGTGACGGCTTCAACCCCGCCACGAGCCAGTGGGGACCCGCCACCGTCCAGATGGCACTGGCGCTGATGGACCCCCTCACGAGCATCGACGAGGACGGGATGTGGCACCCCTACCTGGCGGAGTCGATCACGCCCAACGACGATTTCACCGAGTGGACGATCAGGCTGCGGCCGGGCATCACGTTCTCCAGCGGTAACCCCGTCGACGCCGAGGCTGTCAAGTTCAACCTCGACAACGTCATCAACTCGATCCTGGTCGGACCCGTTCTGACAGGGCTCAACGAGCCCGAAGTCGTGGACGACCTCACACTGAAGCTCACGACAGACGAACCCTGGTCCTCACTGCCGCTCTACCTCGCCGGCCAACCCGGCTACATCGGTGACCCCGAGTGGCTCGGTGCCCCCGACTCCGATCCCCAGGCGCCCGTCGGCAGCGGGCCGTTCGTCCTCGAGGAACGCACGCTCGACGCGCAGACCGTCGTGGTGCGCAACGACGGCTACTGGCGCGACCCGTACCCGTACCTCGACAGGGTCACGTTCCGCATCGTGCCCGACACGATTCAGCGCGTTCAGGCCCTCGAGACCGGTGAACTGGATCTCACCATCTCGCAGAACGACGAGGACGTCGTGGCCATCGAGGAGAACCCGAATCTCGAGTCACTCACACAGTTCTCGACCGACGAGAGCTTCGTGATGCTCAACGTGTCCCAGCCGCCCTTCGACAACCCGGTCGCACGGGAGGCCCTGGCGCTCGGAATGGACCGCGACAGCTGGAACTCGGTCACGAACCCCACCGGCATCACGCGCCTCGCAGACAGCCCGTGGCCCGAGGAGTCACCGTGGCACCCCGAGGGAGTCGAGTTCCCCGACTACGACCCCGACCGTGCCCGTGAGCTCGTGGGCCGGTACGAGGAGGAGACCGGCGAACCGTTGTCGTTCCGCTTCGGGACGACCGACGCCCCCGAAGCGGAGCGGACCCAGGACATCCTTGCGGAGCAGTGGCGCGACATCGGCGTGGAGGTGGACCCCTACAACTCCGAGCAGGCCACGCTGATCAGTGATGTCCTCGGTGGCGACTACCAGGCACTCGTCTGGCGGCAGTTCAACTCCCCGGACCCCGACGGAGAGTCTCACTGGTGGTTCTCGAAGAACGCCGAAGGTGCCGTGTCGACCAACTTCGCGCGCAACAAGGACCCGCGGATCGACGAGGCACTCCGGGCCGGACGGGCCACCGACGACGTCGAGGTCCGCAGGGACGAGTACCGCAAGGTCGCCGAGTACCTCAACGAGGACCTCCCCTACCTGTGGCTCCAGCACACGACCTGGGTCGTGGGGTTCCAGAAGGACCTCGAGAGCGTCGGTGTGTGGGAGTTCCCCGATGGGACGCCGGGCGCTCCCGTGTTCAACAGCCAGGTGCAGGTGTACCCCATCTGGCTGGCGCCCTGACGCGAGCCATCGGCGTCTTCCGGTCGTGAGCGACAGGTAGTAGGTTGCGCCGGTACATCCGGGATGTGACACACGTCACGCCCGTGGAACCGGCAGGGCATCTGGGGGGACACACGTGGCGACACCGGTAGGAATCCGCAGGCGAAGCCGCTACATCGTCATCGTCATTGCAGCACTGATGGTGGCTCTCGTCGCCGCCGCCTGCGGCAGTGGCAGTGACGACTCGGGCAGTGACGAGCCCGCCGGTGACCCGGTCGACGGTGGGGAGGTCGTCGCCGGCCTGGAGGCCGAGACCGACGGTCTGAACCCCACGACGAACCGGTGGGCCGTCGCCGGCCTCCAGATGGCGGCCGCGGTCTACGACCCTCTCATGGCCTACGACGAGGACGGAGAAGTGCGCCCATACCTCGCCGAGTCGTTCGAGCCGGTGGAGGGCACCGACTTCACACAGTGGACCCTGAAGATCCGCCCGGGTATCACCTTCCACGACGGCACACCCGTCGACGCGGCAGCGGTCAAGCGCAACATCGACGGCCACCTCGACTCGATCCTCACGTCGTCGGTGTTCACAGGGCTCCAGAGCCCCGAGATCGTCGACGACCTGACACTGTCGCTCACGACCGATTTCCCGTGGGCGACACTGCCGGCACTGTTCGTCAACCAGACCGGCTACATCGCCGCACCCTCGATGCTCGACTCCGACGACGGCGGGGACCAGAGCCCGATCGGCTCGGGTCCGTTCAAGCTCGAGTCGCGCACCGTCGACTCACAGACCGTGTTCGTCAAGAACGAGAACTACTGGCGCGAGGGACTGCCCCACCTCGACAAGATCACGTTCCGCATCGTTCCCGACGAGCAGCAGCGCTCCACGGCACTCGCTGCCGGCGACATCGATCTCACGCAGACCGACCGCGACGAGGAGGTCGCCGGGTTCGAGAGCAACCCGAACATCGACGTGTTCCTCGCCGAGGACGACGAGGAGGAAAACCTCTACCTCAACCAGGACAACCCCAACGGACAACTCGCCGACGAACGGGTCCGCATGGCGGTCTCCTACGCCGTCGACCGTGAGGGCCACAACGAGCTGCTCGGATCGGGCATCACCGAGGTGGCGAACAGTGCGTGGGGGCCGGAGTCGAAGTTCTACCCCGGCGACGAGGTCACCCACATCGGCTACGACCCCGAGAAGGCCAGGGAGCTGGTCGACGAGTACGAATCCGACACCGGCGAGGAGATCGAGCTCACCCTGATGACCACCCCGAACCCTGACAACGGCGCGTCCATCGACTTCGTGAAGGAGAACCTCGAAGAGGTGGGGATCTCGACCGGCGAGCCGCTGAAGATCGAGCAGTCGGAGTTCATCAGTCAGCTCATCAACGGAACCTACGACATCGCCCTGGTGCGCCAGTTCGGCGACCCCGACCCCGACGTCGACGCCGTCTGGTGGTTCTCCGAGAACGCCGACACCCCGGTACCACTCAACTTCGTGCGCAACCGCGACCCGGAGATCGACCGCCTGCTCCTGGAGGCGCGCGCCACGACCGACCTCGACACCCGGCGGGAGCTCTACTGGGAGGTCGCCCAGCGCCAGAACGACGCTGCGGTCTACGTGCGGCTCTACCACACGGTGTGGGCCGTGGCGTGGCGCGACCAGGTGGAGAGCGTCACCGAGTGGGAGCTCCCCGACGGCGAGCCAGGCCTGCCGATCGTGCGGGGCCGGTACCAGACCGCCCAGATCTGGGTGTCCTGACAGAAGCTGACGCGGGAGGAGTCGAGGAGTAGGCGGGATGCGCTACGCCGTCCGCAAGGTGCTGTACGTCATCCCGGTCCTGCTCGCCGTCTCGTTCCTCACGTTCCTACTCGTCAACCTGCTACCGGGCGGTCCCGAGGTCGCGATCCTGGGTGCCAACGCCTCCGAGGAAAACCGGGAGCAGGTCCGGGAGGACCTGAACCTCGACCGTCCGCTTCCGGTGCGCTATGTCGACTGGCTCGGCGACGCCGTCATCGGCGACTTCGGCCAGTCCTACATCACGGACGAAGAGGTCTCCACGACCATCAACGAGCGGATCGGCAACACCCTCTACCTCCTGATCTACGCGCAGCTCATCGCTCTCGCCATCGGGATCCCGCTCGGGATACTCGCGGCCCAGAGACCGGGTGGACTGCTCGACACGGCGGCGTCGAGTACGGCGTTCGTGTTCCTGGCCGTACCGTCGTTCGTCCTGGCGTACGTTCTCAGCTACCTCTTCGCGTACAAGCTCGGGTGGTTCCCGACCTTGTTCGATGCGGACGCGCGCCTGACGTCGCTGTTCCTGCCTGCGCTGAGTCTCGCTGCGGCCGAGGCGGCGGTCTACCTGCGGATTCTCCGTTCCGACATGGTGGCCACGTTGCAGGAGGACTACATCACGATGGCGAAGGCCAAAGGCCTGTCGCGATCGCGCATTCTGCTCCGCCACGCCTTCCGACCGTCGACGTTCACGCTCGTGACCCTCGCCGGGTTGAACATGGCCCGGCTCATCGGCGGCGCCTTCGTGATCGAGAACATCTTCGCCATCAACGGGATCGGGCGCCTCGCCATCACGAGCGTGCTCAAGCGCGACTACCTCGTCGTACAGGGCGTTGTCCTGGTCGTCGCCGTTGCCTACGTGCTCTTCAACCTCGTGATCGACCTCCTCTACGCGTACCTCGACCCGCGCATCCGTCACGCGCGCGCTCTCTCGTGAGTCCTGATGGGTAGGAAACCCCGCGAGAGCGCCTCGTTCACCGAACAGCACGACCCCCGGGAGCTCTTTGCGGAGGCGCCGGCCGAGGCCTACGCCGACGCCGTCGACGCCGTGGCGGGTGTTGATGCCGCGCTCGTCCCCGACGAAGCCGTCAGGAAGCGCCTCGGAGCCATGTTCTGGGTCTCGGTCGTCATATTCACCGTGATCGTGCTCGTCGTGTTCCTCGCCGACTGGCTACCGCTCCAGGACCCCGACACACCCGACGTGCAGGCCCCGAACGCCGGGCCGAGCACGGCCCACTGGCTCGGGACCGACCAGAACGGGCGCGACCTCCTCTCACGCGTGATCCACGGCGGTCAGGTCCCGATCATCATCGGCTTCAGTGCCGCCTTCTTCGGCCTGGTGATCGGAGGGCTCGGAGGGCTCATCGCCGGCTACTACCGCGGGAAGACCGAGACCGGCATCATGTGGGCGACCGACGTGGCGCTTGCCTTCCCGCCGATCGTGCTGGCCATGACGCTCGTGTTCTTCTGGGGCAACGACGTCTGGCAGATGGCCCTGATCCTGGGCCTCATCTCCATCCCACCGGTGATCCGGATCGCGCGCGCCAACACGCTCATCCACGGGCAGCGGGAGTTCGTCCTGGCCGCCCATGCTCTCGGCGCCAAACGCGGGCGTATCCTGCGACGCGACGTCCTGCCCAACGTGATGCCGGCCATGCTGTCGTTCTCGTTGATCGTCGTGGCGATCGTGATAGTGGCCGAGGCGTCGCTCTCGGTCATCGGTATCAGTGTCGACCGGTTCACGTGGGGCCAGATGATCGTCGACGGCTCGCAGGTCATCAAGGACGACCCCCATGTCGTGTTCGTGCCCTGTGCCGCCCTGTTCCTGACGGTGTTGTCACTGAATCTCGCGGGTGACAGCCTGCGCGCCTACTTCGACGTGCGCGAGGGAGGACTGTGAACATGGCGGACGCTGTGCCCCCGTACGAGGGGGATCCCCTCCTCGAGGTCGATGACCTGCGGACCGCCTTCCGGACCGAGCGCGGAACGGTGCGGGCCGTCGACGGTGTCACGTTCAGTCTCGAGCGCGGTAGGACCCTCGGCGTTGTCGGCGAGTCGGGGTCGGGCAAGACGGTCCTGTCGCGGTCCATCATGGGACTTCTCCCGCGCCACAACGTTGTGCGGAGCGGCTCGGTCCGCTTCGAGGGAAGCGAGATCGCCTCCTTGAACTCGAAGGAGCTGCGCGCCTTCTGGGGCCCGCAGATGGCCATGGTCTTCCAGGACCCGATGACCTCGCTCAACCCGGTGATGAAGATCGGCAAGCAGATCACCGAGTCCCTGCGGACCCACCTGGACGTCTCGCGGTCCTACGCCGACGAAACCGCCGTCAATCTCCTTCGCTCCGTCGGGATCCCCGAGCCCGAACGGCGGATGAGCGAGTACCCCCACCAGCTCTCCGGTGGAATGCGCCAGCGCGTGACGATCGCCGTGGCACTCGCGTGCGGGCCGAAGCTCCTCTTCGCCGACGAACCCACCACGGCGCTCGACGTGACCGTCCAGGCCCAGATTCTCGACCTCCTCGACGAGCAGCAGCGCGAGAGGTACATGGCGGTGATCCTCGTCACTCACGATCTGGGCGTGGTGGCGGGCCGCGCCGACGACATCGCTGTGATGTACGCGGGCCGGATCGTCGAGAAGGCACCCACGCGGATCCTCTTCTCGGAGATACGGATGCCCTACACCGAGGCCCTCGTACGTTCCATCCCCCGACTGGCCAACCACAGCCACACGCGACTCCCCGTGATCGGCGGACGTCCCCCCGACCTGGTCAGCCCGCCGGCGGGCTGCCGCTTCGCTCCGCGTTGCGCGTACGCCCAGGACCGCTGCCGCGAGGAGGAGCCCCCACTTCGCCCCGCCGAGACGGCCGGGCACGAGTTCCGGTGCTGGTTCCCGGTCGGGACGCCCGAGGGCACCGAAGCGCTGGCCCGCAACAGGGCGGGCGCAGGGTCGGCCGGCGAGGTGGCCTGATGGCGGGCAGTGGGACCGCACATCTCCGCTCTGACGACGCTTTCCTCGTGGCCGAGCACCTCACGGTGGAGTTCCCCGTGGGGCGTTCGGGTCTCGTCGTCCATGCCGTGTCCGATGTCAGCATCGACGTGGCCGAGGGCGAGACGCTCGGCCTCGTCGGCGAGTCGGGCTGCGGGAAGTCGACCACGGGGCGGGCAATGCTCCAGCTCCCGGCGCCGACATCGGGAAGCGTCCGTTTCGAGGGAACCGAGCTCACGGAACTGTCGGGCGAGGCGCTGCGCCGATTCCGTCCGCGTCTCCAGATGATCTTCCAGGACCCGATCTCGTCGCTGAATCCCCGTCGCCGCGTCGGTGACATCGTCGGGGAGCCACTGAAGATCTGGACCGACATGTCGACCGACGAGCGCTCTCGTCGTGTCGCCGCGACACTCGAGACTGTCGGCCTCGACCCCGAGGAAGCCATACGGCGCCGACCCCACGAGTTCTCCGGGGGCCAGTGCCAGCGAATCTCCATCGCCCGCGCTCTCGTGATGGACCCCAAGCTGATCATCTGCGACGAACCTGTCTCGGCGCTCGACGTGTCGGTTCAGGCGCAGATCCTGAACCTTCTCGAGGACATGAAGCAGCGCTACGGGCTGACGCTCGTGTTCATCGCGCACGACCTCGCCGTCGTGAAGAACGTCAGCGACAGGGTCGCCGTGATGTACCTCGGGAAGCTGTGTGAGATCGCCGCGTCCGACGATCTCTACGCCGAGCCGCTGCACCCCTACACCGCCGCCCTGATGTCGGCCATCCCCGTCCCCGATCCCGACGTACGCCAGGACGCCGTGGAGGCGTTCGGCTCGGAGATCCCGTCACCGGTCACGCCCCCCAGCGGGTGCCGTTTCAGGACACGTTGTCCGAAGGCGCAGGAACGCTGCGCACGCGAGGAGCCCGAGATCCACCACGCGGGGGATGACCACTACGTGGCGTGCCACTTCCCGCTCGAGCCCGGCGAGATGGACAGGCTCGCCAACACCCCGCCCGGTCGATCCGGCACCGGAGATCGCCCGCGCTGATCGCCGGTGACTCAGGACGGGCAGGTGTCGGCGGCGTCGCCTCCGGCGAAGCGCTCGGCGATCCAGGTGAGATTCTCGCCCAATGCGGGCTCGAAGACACCCGAGTGGTCGGCACCCGGGTAGATGACGAGCTCCACGACGCTGCCGAGCTCACACACCCGGCCGACGTACTCGTCGGTCACGAACTCGGGGACCAGGGCGTCCTCACTGCCCTGGAACACGTGGATCGGCGCGTCGGTGGCGACGGCACCGGGTGTGTTCTCCTCCAGCAGCGCGGGCCACGGAGGAACATCCATGGGATTCTGTGCGATGGTCTCCTCGACGGGCCCGGCGAAGGCCTCGAGAACCTCGGCCGCACACTGCTCCTCCACGACGACGGCGTCCTCACGTCCCTGCGGCGTGAGAACGGCGTCGACGTCGGCCTCGGGGTAGGCGGCGGCGAAACCCATACCGCCCATCACGACGAAGCCGACGAAGTCGGGAACCGACGAGGCGACGTCGAGCAGGAGCGGCAGGTTGCCCACCGGTGCTCCGGCGGCCACACCCACAACGTCGAGATCCGGGGCGTACCCGGGCGCGATCTGGCCGGCGAAGAGCGCGGCGTGGCCACCCTGGGACATCCCCCAGATCGCCACCTCGTCGCCGGCGCCCGCGTCATCGATGTGCTGCGCCGCACGTGCGATGTCGAGGACACCCCGACCCTCGCTCTCGCCCACGAGGAACGGGTGCACGCCCGGAGTGCCGAGCCCTTCGTAGTCTGTGGCCACCGCCACGTAGCCCGCATCGAGCATCTCCTGGAGGCCGGGAATCGTCTCCGACACGGATGCTTCTTTGCTCGGCGCACACCCGTCGGCGAGGCCCACGGTCCCGTGTGCCCACGTGACAACGGGTCGCCCACCGTCGGGAGCCGCACCGTCGGGAGCCACGACGACTCCGGACACCGCGACGTCGTCGCCCTCGATCGACTCCGAGTGGTAGAGCACCCTCCACGCCTGTGCATCGGGTGGCGCGTCGACCTCCTCCGCCCAGATGAGCTCACCGGGCGCCCCGTCGGGCAGCGGCTCCGGCGGCAGGTAGAGATCACCCTCGGGCACCGCGGGGTCGCCTGAGGCGGCCCCGACGTCGTCGTCGGACGCGGTACCACCTGAATCACAGGCCACCGCCACGAGAGCGAGCGCGACGAGGAGGGAGACGAGTCGCCGGACCATCACGGGAGTCTCCCAGACGTGCCCGTCGGTGGCGAGTCGGTGATACGTCGTCAACGCAGGCCTGCGACGACGGCGTCCGCGAAGCGTCCCGGGGTCTCGATCATCGGGTAGTGCCCCACACCCTCCAGGGTGACGAGCTCCGCTGTGGGGACGGCCGCCGACAACCTCTGTGCCATGTCGTACACGGCGACGGGGTCGGCATCGCCCCACACGATCCGAAGCGGCGAGTCGTGATGCTCGATGGCACCGGTCCACCGGTGCTCGTGGGTACGCCTCTCGGGGATGTAGCGGATGATGCGGGCCAGGAGCCGGTGACCGTCGCCGCGCGACACCAGCTCCCACTGTGCGCCGAGCTCCTCCGCGTCGGGAGGGAAGTCGGGCGAGAACGTCGACGCCAGACCGGAGCAGAACATCTCCTCGGTGGGGCCCACCTCGGGGTCGATGGGCTCGTCGGGGAGTTCCAGCAGCAATTGCTGGCCGACGGTGAGCTGTGCGTCGTCGATGTAGATCGACCCGTTCGTGACGATGCGCTCCGCGACGCGCAGCGCGCTGTCGCCGTCGATCTGGCGCGCCAGCACCTCCCCACCCACTGAATCACCCATGTCGTGGGTGACGAGAGCGATCTCCGTGAGCCCGAGCTCGGCGACCAACGCCTCCACGATGTCTGCCTGATGGAAAAGCGAGTAGGGCACGTCGGGCTTGTCGGAAAGCCCGAAACCGAGGAAGTCGAGAAGCACGACCCGGCGGTGGGCGCAGAGGGCTCCGAGTACGTGTCGCCAGTCGAACGAGCACGTCGGGTATCCGTGGAGCACGAGCACGGGAGGCCCCGATTCCGCATTCCGCGCGGCCCGGTCGAGAACGAAGATGTCGTGGCCGAGCAGGCGCCGACGGCTCCCGGCCCGCTCCCACTCCGCCACCGCCGCCGAGGGCACCCTCAGCTCTCCATCACGACCCGAGCGGCCTCCTCGGCGGCGGCGAGTTGTCGCTCCACGATCGCCAGGCCGCCCTCCCAGAAGGTCGGGTCCGCCAGATCGACGCCGACGATGCGGCCGAGGTCCTCGGGCGCCATCGACCCACCGGCCGCCAGGAGCCGCACGTAGTCGGGGACGAACCCGTCTCCCTGCTCCTCGTAGCGCCGGTACACCGAGAGGGCCAGGAGCTGGCCGTAGGCGTACGCGTAGACGTAGCCGGGGGTCCCCATGAAGTGCGGGACGTACGACCACCAGTTGCGGTAGCCCTCGGTGATCTCGACGGTGTCGCCGAGCATGTCGGTCTGAGTCGAGGTCCACAGCTGCGCGAACCGTTCCGGTGAGAGCTCCCCCTCCTCGCGACGTGCGGTGTGGGCGGCGTCCTCGAATCGGTTCATGGCGATCTGGCGGAACACGGTGGCGATCTGGCCCTCGAGGCTCTCCGCCAGGAGAGCGAGACGGTCGCGCGGGTCGGTGGTCTCGGCCAGGAGCCGGCCGAACGTGACGGTCTCGCCGAACACCGAGGCCGTCTCGGCCAGGGTGAGCGGTGTCGACTGGTGGAAGACACCTTGCGGCCGTGCCAGGTACGCATGGATACCGTGGCCGAGCTCATGGGCGAGGGTGAGCACGTCGCGACGGCGTCCCGTCCAGTTCAGGAGCACGTAGGGATGCCGGGACGGGACGGTGTAGGCGCAGAAGGCCCCTGGCCTCTTCCCCGCGCGCACCGGTGCGTCGATCCAGTTCTCGTGGAAGAAGCGCTGCGCCACTCCCGCCATCTCCTCGGAGAAGGAGGTGTAGGCGTCGAGGACGATGGAGCTCGCCTCGGCCCACCCGAAGCGTGCGTCCTCGTCGACGACCGACGCCATCCTGTCGTAGTCGGCGAGCCGGTTGAGCCCCAGGAGCTCGGCCTTCAGCGAGTACCAGCGTTGCGGGATGTCATAACGGTTCGTGACGGCGTCGATCAGCGCCGCGACCGACTCGTCCGAGGCCTCGTTCGACAGGTTCCGCGACGAGATCCAGTTCGGATACCTGCGCAGTCTGTCGTCGGTGGCCTTGTCGGCCAGCAGTGTGTTGTACACGAAGACGCGCGTGCGAAGACCCGGCTCGAGTGCTGCCGACACGGCGTCGGCTGCCTGGCGGCGATCCGAACGCACGGGGGAAGCCAGACGCGAAAGCCCCTCCTCCAGTGACACCGGGGAGCCCTCGAGATCGACCTCGACAGCGGAGGTGAGCTCGTCGAAGAGGCGGGTCCACGCGCTGCGGCCTGTGACGGCCTTCTCCGACAGCAGGATCTCCTCGGGCTCGGACAACAGGTGTGGGCGATACCTCCGGGTCGACTCCAGGTGGTGCCGGCAGAAGGCGAGCCGGTCGTCGGCCAGGAGGGTCGAGGCGCGCTCGTCGTCGACCGCCGCCCATTCGAGCTCGATGAAGACGAGCGTCGTCTGGATGGCCGTGGCACGTTCCTCGAAGCGTTGCATCAGCGCACCCGCTTCCGGGTCCGCTGTGTCGACGCTGTAGGCGAGGCTGGCGTACGAACCGGCCCGTCCGACGAGCTCCTCGAGTGACCCGAGCGCTGCCATCAGCTCGGCGAGCTCCTCCGCGTCGAGCTCGGCGATCCGGCCCCGGAATCCTTCGAGCTCCTCCGCGGCGCGTTGCGCAACGTCGAGAAGACCGTCGACCCCCGACGTCCCACGCCCGTCGACGAGGGGCTCGAGATCCCATGCCACGTCGGCGGCCGAGAGATCGCTGTCGTCGGGACGGTCGGCGTTCGCGGGCACGGACTCCGTGTTCGTGGTGCTGGCCATCCCGGGATCCTACGTGCGACGCTGGGTCCCGTGGCGACGCGACGACCCTCCGTCCTGTTCCTGTGCACCGGTAACGCCGCGCGCTCGGTCCTGGCAGCCGCGTTTCTGGATCGCCTCACTCCGACGGTCTCTGTGGCTTCTGCGGGTACGCACGCCGTTCCCGGAATGCCACCGGGACGCGACGTGCGGACCGTGCTCCGGGAACACGGTGTGGGTGGCTTCTCCCACCGCTCGTCGTCGCTGGAGCACACCGACCTCGCCGAGGTGGACGTCGTCGTTGCACTCGCGACCGAGCACGTCCGCTATGTGCGAAGGCACCATTCGGCGCATGCGGTGAGAACTGCCACGTTGCGGCGCCTGTGCCGTGACCTCCTCCCGGGCACAGACCCGTTGGCGGTCCGCGTCGAGCGACTGGCGCTGAACACGGTTGCTCTCGAGGAGTGGGAGGACGTCGACGACCCGGCCGGCCACGACATCGACGTGTACCGGGCGTGCGGGAAGGACATCGCCTCGCTGATCGAGCAGCTCGCCCCACGACTCGTCGGACACGCGACGCTCTTCTAGCTTCCGCCGCGTTCACGCTCCGCCGCCGTGGACATCATCGTCGTCGCGATGCCGGCGACCACCGCCTGCACCTCGGAGGACACGGAGGGCTCGGGCGTCGGCACCGTCACCGTCGAGGGACGGGATCTGGCCAACGCGCGGGGCGGATCGACGATCGAGATTCAGCTCCCGTCGTGAGGCTCAGGGAGCCGTGAAACCGGCGCACACGTCGCGTTCGGCCTCTCCTTCGCCGTCGGGTGACGCGGGCACGACGAGGCAGGCCGCACCACGACCCGTGAGGACCGTGAGGCGTCCGTTCGCCTCGAAGTCGTCGCTCGGGACCAGTCGAACCGCCAGGTTCTCCCCTTCCACCTGCTCCAGGAACCGGTCCTTGCGCGGGTTCTGCGCCTCTCCTTCGAGGCTTGCGAGGGCACGGAGGCGCGCGTCGACCTCCAGCGCCACGGCGAGGACCGGGTCGTCGGGCTGCCCGTCCGTCTCGTCGGGTGTCGCGAGGAGGTCCTCGGGCACGCCCGCGCGGAAATCGACCAGCTCCGCGTGAACGTCGCCGGCGTCGTAGCGGGCGAGAACACCGTCGTCGGTGACGCACAGCTCCCACTCGTCGATGTCGCTCGCCCCGCCGAGGAGCGCGGGTTCGACGCCCCGAATGGTGGCGCACGTGGAGGGAAGCTCGTCGATCTCGACCGGCGTCGTGTCGACCTCCACCTCGGCACCCTTCCAGTCCTGGACCTCACGGAGGATCCCCGCGAGGACGATCGGAACGAAGCCTCCGACGGGTCGGATCTTGTCGGCGTAGTCCCGTCCGGAGATCTCGTCACACGTCTGCGAGACCGGGCCCGACGTGCACCGGTACGTGACGTCGTCGATGTCGAAGAGCGCGACCGCCTCGTCGAGGCGGACGAAGTCGATACGGACAGCTTCGGGGCTGTGGGAAACGACGACATTGGCGTTGTCGGCTTCGATCCCCAGAGCCTCCATGTCGAGACTCACTTCCTCGACCGGTGCGCTCGCGCTCGGCTCCTCCGGATCGGGACGCTCGACCTCGTACGCAGCCTGGTAGCTCTGGTCGGAACCGAACTCGAGGAGCTGGATGAGCGGAACGATGGCGTCGGGGGGCTCGGACGACTCGGAGCCACCCGTTGTCGAGTCGGCCGAGCACGCTGCTCCCCCCATGGCGACGGCGAGCAGGCCGATGAGGACGGCGAACAGGGGGTGGGGGTGCCGGCCTACCTGTTCGGCGTGGACTGTCGGGAACACCTGCGCCTTTCGAGCGTCGGCTCCGTTCCCTCGGGGTGGGTCGACGCCGCTGAAATCGGTGCCACCGAGGCTATGTGGTCGTGCGTAGGATTCCACATCGCGTCCACACCGGGTCCACATCACGTTGTGCGAAGCCGGGAACAATCACGGTTCGGCAGCCGTTCACCTCGTTGTCCGATCATCCACCACGGGAGTCACTGTGAGCGAGCACCGGAAGTCCCCCTCGATCTCCAAGTCGGACGACGAATGGCGCCACCAGCTCACACCCGAGCAGTTCGCCGTCACCCGACAGGGCGGCACCGAGCCCGCATTCACCGGTGAGTACTGGAACACCAAGGACGACGGCGTCTACCGCTGCATCTGCTGCGACGAGGAGCTCTTCCACTCCGACACGAAGTTCGACTCCGGCACGGGCTGGCCGAGCTTCTTCCAGCCGATCGACGAGGAGAAGCTCCTTCTCGAGACCGACACGTCCCACGGGACGGTCCGCACCGAGGTGCGCTGCCGGATCTGCGACGCCCACCTCGGTCACGTGTTCCCCGACGGACCGGAGCCCACTGGCCGGCGTTACTGCATGAACTCGGCCTCGCTACGACTCGAGGGCTGAGGCAGCGCCGGACCGATCTCACCCGCAGGCGATCTCACCCGCAGGATCGTCCCCGGGACGACCTCAGACGCGGGTCCTGCTCCCGAAAGAGTCGTGAGCCGCACCGTCGCCGGCCATGCGCGCCAGCACCGCGTCGGCGAAGCGTCGTGGCTCTGCCACGGTGAGTGTGAGACCCGGGTGCAGCATCCGCCCTGTCGGCTCCAGGCCCGGCACCGGGTGGTGGAACACGAGGCACACACCGCCTCGCGTGGTGGTGCCGAAGGTGAGACCGCGGTCGGCGAAGGACCCGCGTGCACCGATGGCCGTGTACCACCGGTAGGGACCGGTCATGTGAACGCCCGAGATGTTGGACACCGGCGTCGAGAACGCCCACGGCCCGAAGCGGACATCGAGCTCCGTGTCGTCGAGCCTCACGAGGCTCGTGCGCGGAGCCACGCCGAGCATGAGCAACAGGGGCCGGAACCGGGCCTCGAAGTCGAAGTCGAATCGTGTGTCCACGGGGCGCGTTGCTACCCCCGTGGCGGGCACCGGGCAAGCCCGGCACCAAAGAGGCTGGTCAGGCCCGCAGGGCCAGCGGGGGCTCGTCGGGCCCGGAGTCGGGTCGCGTGAGGCCCTCCCGGGACTCTCCGTCGGGCGGCTCCACCTGTGTGCGCAGCTCCTCGATCCTGGCGAGCTCCTTCTCCATCCCGCGGCGGCGTACGCCGTTGAGCTCGTCGAAGGCCTTGCCGGCGGCGGTGATCCTGTCGCCCACCTTCTCCACCTGCCCGCTGAACTTCTCCCACTGGGCCTGGAAGCCCGTGAGCCGCTGGAGGATCTCGTGGGATGTGCGCTCGAGGCGGAAGTTGTCGACGGACTGGCGCACGATGGCCAGGACCGGGAACAGGGTGAGCGGTGAGCACAGCACGACACGGCGCTTCAGGGCCTCGTCGACCAGGTCGGGGTCGTCCTGCTGGATGAAGGCGTAGAGCTCGTCGCTGGGGATGAACAGCAGCACGCAGTCGACAGTGGTGGACGTGTCGACGTAGCCACGACCGGCGAGCTCCTTGACACGGTCCCGCACGTCGCGGCGGAAGGCGTCGCGGCACTTCCGGGCCTCGATCTCCGAATCGGTCTCGGAGGCCTTGCGGAGGTTGTCGAAGGGGAACTTCACATCCATGTGGAGCAGCAGGTCGTTGGGCAGCAGGAAGGTGAAGTCGGGGACCTCCCCGCTCGGGATCCGGCGCTG
Organism: Acidimicrobiia bacterium; assembly: GCA_041394025.1. Taxonomy (NCBI): domain Bacteria; kingdom Bacillati; phylum Actinomycetota; class Acidimicrobiia; species Acidimicrobiia bacterium. Next base: position 1,072,156 of record JAWKJA010000002.1, read on the forward strand.
CTTGTGGAAGTTCACGTTCTCCAGGAGCCCCGCGTGGGCGAGGACGTCCTCGGCCATGCGCTCACCCCACTGACCGCGGCTCTTCGGGCCCGACAAGGTTCGCCCCAGACTCTCGGTGGTGGCGTTCAGATCCGACAGGCCCTTGCTCTGCGCCTCCAGGAGCTGACCGATCTCGCCGAACTTCTTCTCGCGGTCGCGCTCCAGGGAGTGCATCAGCTCGCCGACCTTCTCCAGCTCGCCCTTCATGGTGGCGAGCTCCCGGTCGATGAGGGTCTTGCGCTGCTCCAGGGCCGCCGTACCCGACGACAGCTGCGCCGCCGACTGGGCCTCGAACTGCGCACGGTTCGTTTCGGCGAGCTGGGCCACGGCGTGCTCGAGAGCCCGGTCGACCGCGGCGTCGCGCGACGCCACGAGCTCCTCGTGCTGTGCCATGGCGGCGAGTCGGGCCTCCTCGGTGAGACGCTCGAGGTCGTCGCGCGAGCGCGTGGCACGCACGGCCACGGTGACGGCTACAGCCACCGCCACCAGCGCCACCACCGCCACGAGTGCCATCAGAATCGCGCCCATCGCCGTCTCCCGTTCCGGTCTCGTTCACGGCCGGGACCGCTTCCCGACCTCAGAGCCCACGGTACGGGGCGGGTGTGACAACTACGGCGATACCCCTGGATTTCCAGGGGTTCCACGGCGCCGGGCGGCAGCTGCACCCGGCGGGCTACAGCCCCGCGGCGGCCTCCCGGTCGTGGTCGAGGGCCGCTTCCATACGGGCGGCGCCCGGGAGGCGCAGGTGCCGGGAGTTCGTGCCGTAGGCGGGGGCCGGGAGGTCGGCGAGGCGGCGGGCCTCCACCAGCGCCTCGTCGAGCACCGAACCGGCGGGCACGACCCTGTCGAGGAACCCGGCCTCGCGGGCGCCCTCGGGGTCGTAGGTGCGGGACTCGACGGTGGCCCGTTGGAGCTGTGTCACCACCAGACGCTCCCGACAGATCTCCACGGCCCAGGCGGGCAGCGGCATGCCGATCTGGGTCTCGATGAGCTGGAACCGGACATCGCCCGCCGCCCCGACCCGGTGGTGGCTCCCCAGCAGCAGGAAGCACCCGGCCGCCACGGCGTGCCCGCTGCAGGCCGCCACGACGGGGACCGGCGAGGCGTAGCAGCGCCGGACGAACTCACCGCCGTCGGTGACGAGGTCCAGCGTCGAGCGGTCACCTCTCTTCATGATGGTCAGGTCGAACCCACCCGAGAACATCCCGGGACGGCCGGTGAGGACCAGCGCCCCGGCCTCGTCGCCGCTCTCCACGTCGTCGAGGGCCGCCGTGAGCGCCTCGAAGACGGCGGGCGTGAGGGCGTTGGCCTTCCCGTCGTCGATCCGGGCGATGTGGATACCGTCGCTGACGGTGACCACGACGGGGGCCGGTCGGCCCTCGGGGATCGCGTCAGTCGGGTCGGCGGGTGCCATCGGCTCTCCTCCGTCGGGTCGCACCGACGCTATCCGCGTCGTCACCCGAGCTCCTCCCGTCGTGCCCGTCGGGCCACTCGCCGAACGCTGTGGCTGTGCGCCACGTCCGCCGTCGCCCCGGCGTCGATGCCCGGCCACGTCGGTGCATACCGTAGCGTGGCCGGTCGCAAGCGAACCGGAGGTGCGACCATCGCCGTCATCGAGCTCCGGGGAGTTGCCCGCACCTACAAGGTCGGCGAGACGAGCGTCACGGCACTTCGCGACGTGGACGTCACGGTCGACGAGGGCGAGTTCGTCGTCGTCCTCGGCCCCTCGGGCTGCGGCAAGACCACGCTCCTCAACATGATCGGTGCGCTCGACACGCCGTCTGCAGGCGAGGTGTACGTCGCCGGGCAGCGCATCACCGACGCCGGCCGCAAGGAGCTGTTCCGCTTCCGGCGTCAGACGGTGAGTTTCGTGTTCCAGACGTTCAACCTCTTCCCGGCTCTCACGGCCGCAGAAAACGTCCAGTTCGCCATCGACGTCACCCGTGGTGACGCGGGCGGGCCGACGGCCGCCGAGGTGCTCGGGCAGGTCGGCCTCGAAGACCGGCTCGACCACTTCCCGAGTCAGATGTCGGGCGGCGAGCAGCAGAGGGTCGCGATCGCCCGCGCGCTGGCGACCTCCAACCCCGTGGTCCTGGCCGACGAGCCGACGGGGGAACTGGACTTCCGCACCGGGGTGCAGATCCTCGAGCTCCTCGAGCAGCAGACCACCACGGGCGCGACGGTCGTCGTCGTAACCCACAACCGTGAGATCAGCCGCTCCGCGTCACGAGTCGTCGAGCTGAGCGGCGGTGCGGTGGTCTCCGACGGCCCCCCGACGGGAGGTCGCGCCGACATCGCGACACTGCGCTGGTGACCGGTGCCGCGACTCGGCCTGCGGCTCCGATGGTCATGGCGTGACCTGCGCACCCGGTGGCTGCAGGTGGCGGCCATCGCGCTGATCATAGGAATCGGCTCAGGCACGTACTCGGGTCTCACGTCGGTGTCCGAGTGGCGTCGGACGTCCTACGACGAGAGCTACGACGAGCTCGACATGTACGACCTGCGCATCACGCTCGCCGAAGGCAACTACATCGATGCCGACGAGCTCGTCGACGCGGCGCGCTCGTCGACGGGTGGCGACATCGACGCATGGGAACAGCGCCTCGTCGAACCGACACAAGTCGACGCCTCATCCGAGGACGAGATCGTGCTGGTACCGGGACGACTCGTCGGCGTCGACGTCACCGACGGGGAGCTCGACGTCAACGGCATCGACATCACAGCGGGCCACCCGCTGGGCAGCGGCGATCGCGCGGAGCTCTCCGTCGTGCTCGACGAGAACTTCGCCGAGGACCACGAGCTCGAACCGCCGACGTCGATCGAGCTCACCGGCGGACAGGAGGTGGACGTCGTCGGACGCGGGCTGTCACCCGAGAACTTCTACGTCATCGGCGACGGCGGCAGCATCTTCGCCGACTTCGCCGTGATCTACGCCCCGTTGGCGACCGTTCAGGAGCTGACGGACCATCCGAACGGATCGAACGACCTGGTCGTGCGTGTCGCTGGTGGTGCCGACGTCGACGAGGTGGAGGCCGACCTCCGAACGGGCCTCGAGGAGGCCTTTCCCGACATCGGTTTCACGATCACACCGCGCGAGGAAGACCGTGTCCTGCGGATCCTCTACGACGACATCGAGGGCGACCAGCGCTTCTACGACATCTTCGCCGTCATGATCCTCGCCGGCGCGGCGTTCGCCGCGTTCAACCTGACGGTGCGGATCGTCGAGTCGCAACGTCGGGAGATCGGGATCGCAATGGCGCTCGGCGTCCCGCGGCCGACGATCGCCATCCGCACCCTTCTGGTCGGCGCCCAGGTCGCCCTACTCGGTGTGCTGTTCGGTATCGGCGTCGGGCTGCTCATCGGAGCAGGCATGTCGTCGTTGCTGCGCGACTTCCAGCCCCTTCCCACCTGGATCACCGACTTCCAGCCCGGCGCCTTCGTCGCGGGGGCACTGCTCGGCTTCGCTCTCCCACTCGTCGCAACGCTGCTGCCGGTGTGGCGCGCCGTCAGGGTGACACCGGTCGAGGCGATCAGCACGACACATCGGGCGCGAGGAGGGGGGTTGGCACCACTCGTGCGTCGCCTCCCGCTTCCCGGCTCCTCGGTCGGCGAGATGCCATTCCGAAACGTCCTGCGCGAACCGCGCCGGACCCTGCTCACCGCTCTCGGCATCGCAGCCGCGATCACCACCCTGATCGGGGTTCTCGGGATGATCGACTCGTTCCTCGCCACGATCGACGCCGGTGACGACGAGATCCTCGGTAGCGCACCGGACCGCCTCACCGTCGATCTCGACTCCTTCTACGCCGAGGACGACGCCGTGGTCACCGACCTCCAGAGTTCCGGGAGCCTCCGCGCTGCCGAACCGGCTCTCCAGGTCGGCGGGGTCCTCGCACCCGAAACCGACGGTGAGATCGAGATCCTCCTCAGCGCCGTCGACCTCGAGAGCGATCTGTGGACTCCCACGACCCTCGACGGCAGGCTGGTCGGCGAAGGGCCGGGTCTGGTCCTCGCCGAGAAGGCGGCCGACGACCTCGGCCTCGAGGTGGGCGACACGGTGGTCGTGCGCCACCCGTCACTCGACGGCGCCAACGTGACCCTCGTCGACTCGGAGGTCCCCGTTCGGGCCATCCATCCGAATCCCTACCGGTTCGTGACCTACATCGACCTCGATCACCGTGGCCTCATGAACCTCGAGGGCATCGTCAACCAGCTGCGGGTCGCGCCCGCCGACGGATTCGCGATCGAGGACGTCCAGGTCGAGCTGTTCGGCCGACCCGGCGTCGCGTCGGTGGAGCCCGTTGCGGCCGCGGCCGACTCGATCCGCGACCAGATCGAGGAGGCCCTCGGGATATTCACCATCATCGAGGCCGCCGTACTGGTCCTCGCTCTGCTGATCGCATTCAACTCCACCGCCATCAACATGGACGAGCGTGCTCGCGAGCACGCCACGATGTTCGCCTACGGGCTCCCGGTCCGGTCGGTGATGCGCGTCGCGATCATCGAGAGCCTCATCGTCGGGGTGTTCGGCACACTGCTCGGCGTCCTGGCGGGGCGGCTCGTGCTCGAATGGCTCATCCGCGTCCTGGTCCCCGACACGCTCCCCGACATCGGGATCGTCCCGTCCCTCGCGGGGAGCACGGTCCTGACCGCCGTCCTGCTCGGCGTCGTGGCCGTGGCGGTGGCGCCGCTGCTCACACTCCGACGTCTCCGACGCATGGACATCCCCTCGACGCTGCGAATCGTCGAATGACCACCGGCGCACCGGCGGGATTCAGGGAGCGTCGACCGGCCGGAGGACCAGGCTGTACTCGACGGCCGGCCCTTCGGTCGCGACCTCGGTGTCGGTCGTGGGTGGGTAGCCGGCACTGACCTCCAGGAGCAGGTCGCCCCGCCACCACCTTCCACGGAGAGCACCGGCTCCCACCGCGTCGACCGTGCCGATCTGCTCCCAGCCTGTCCGGGGGAGCTCGAAGCGGTAGAAGCGCAGCACATCGAGAGGTGTCGCCGCCTCCCGCACGAAGCCGCGGCCGACCGTGTCACCCGCTTCGGGCAGCTCCCGACTGCCGTCGAGCCGCGGGAGATCGGCGAGCGCGCCCGGGGCGATCCCGGTGGCGCCGCTACCCGTGCCGCCGCCGCAGCCGGCGACGACCAGTACGGCGGTGAGTGCGACGACGACCAGTACGGCCGGACGGGCCACCTACGAGCAGCCGCTGGTCGCCCCACACGACGGGCAGGCGTGGCACGACCCGGCGGGTTGCATGATGTCGCCGCACACGTGGCAGATCACCGTCTCGGCCTGGCGGGCACGCGGCACAGGCGGGCTGGGCGGAGCCGGCGTGTCGGCCTCGGCGGCGGGCGGCTGGTCGTCGAGCGGAAGATCCAGCGACGACGACTGCCCGATGGCGGCCTCCTCCACACCCGGCAGCGTGGGCTGCTTGCGTTCGTCGATCGTGAGCACGCCGAGCGCCTCGCGCTTGTCGTACTCGAGGTACTCGACCGCCAGACGGCGGAAGATGTAGTCGACGAGGCTCGTGGCGAACCGGATGTCGGGGTCGTCGGTCATGCCCGCGGGCTCGAAGCGCATGTTGGTGTACATCCGCACGAACGCCTCCAGCGGCACGCCGTACTGGAGACCGTGGCTCACCGAGATGGCGAAGGCGTCCATGATCCCCGCCAGCGTGGAACCCTGCTTGGCGACCTTCAGGAAGATCTCGCCGGGTCGCCCGTCCTCGAACTGACCGACGGTGACGTATCCGTGGCAGTCGGCCACACGGAACGAGAAGGTCTTGGAGTCACGCTGTTTGGGGAGCTTCTGGCGGACGGGCTCCTGCACGATCACCGTCTCGACGATCCGCTCGACGGTCTCTGCCGGCGTCTCGGCGACAGGTCCGTCCGCCGTTGCACCCGCCTTCTTCTGTGTGGCGAGCGGCTGCGCCACCTTGCAGTTGTCGCGGTAGATCGCCACCGCCTTGAGGCCGAGCCTCCAGGCGTCGATGTGCAGCTGCTCGACGTCCTCGACCGTGACCTCCTCGGGGACGTTGACCGTGTTGTGGTTCACGATCCCGTTCCCGACGAAGGCGTGCGTGACCGGAACGGACACGTCGAAGACCTCCCGGGACCCGGCGTCTCCGACCGACTCCACCGGGCTGAAGTGCAGGTCGTCGTCGAGGACCCGCACCAACCACTCGGGAAGCGCCACACCCGGTACGGCAGCAACACGACCGAGAGTCTCACGGGTCACGCGCGACGTTCGTGGGTCGCAGAGGAACGCGAACTGGGCGCGGACCCCTGTCCCCTTACCCGATCGCCCTGATCGCCCTCGCGGTAGGAGCTCGTAGAGCGCGCGCGAATCGATCCCGGGAAGGACATCCGACGTGTTGTGCCGGGAGTCGTGGGCCTTCTCGCAGAGCCGCTCGGCGCGAGCGGCCTTGTCGGGCTCGAGGAACGGAACGAGCTCGACGAGGTGCGCCGCCTGCAGCCCGGTTGCGTACACCTCGTCGTAGGTCTTGCCGTAGCGGTCATTGCGCTTGCCGATCCGCCCATGGACGACACCGAGGTTCGCGAGCACCGCCTGGAGGTCGTCGAGCAGCGCCGGGCTGTCGAGGCAGATCGCCCACTTCGGCATGGAGGAGACGGACACGTACGCGTCGAGCGCGAGTCCCTGGAGGAACGCCAACACCATCGAACGGGGCGATCGCAGGACGGCGTCGGGGATCCGCTTCGCCGCTGCGCGTGCACCACAGCCGAGATGTTCGAGGAACTCGACGATCTCCTTCGAGGACACCACGACCTGTGGACAGCGCCCGGCACGTCGATCGATCTTCGCCTGGACACCGAAGAGATTCGGCCACGCTCGCGCCACTCGATCGAGCACGGCATCGACCGAGTTCGTCACGACGATCGTCCACGTCGAGCGGATCGTGTGACCTTCGGACGCGTACGCCCCGAGCAGGAATGCGAGCTCCTCGGACATCTCGTCGGGGACCCGCACCTGCTTCTGCGACCCGTACTTCGCCGACGCGGTGAAGTCGTCGAAGCGTGCGGGCAGCTCGGACCACAGCTCTGTTCCGTAGCGGGTCGCGACCCAGTCACCGCGCTCGAGTTCGTCGAGCCGTTTCCAGTCGAGTCCCTCTTCACCGGCCACGAGGAGCCGGTGGTTCGGAGTACCCGTCACGCGCTGTCCGGAGCGCAGCACCACCTCGCGTACCGGTCGCTCACCGCCGTAGTAGAAGGCGTCGGTCTTGTGCGTTCCGTACAGCGACGCGACCTCGATCGTCGCGTCCCGGAAGCTGTCGGGTGCTTCGCCGTCGTGCAGCTCTCCGATCCGCACGAGGCCGTCGGCAGTGGCCAGCAGCGTGTCGCCGGTGACGCACTTGGAGATGGCTCCCGAGATGAACGGCTGCACCGCTCCCATCATCGTGATGTGGCCGCTGTAGTGGATCGGGTTGTCACCCATCGAGCAGGCGAAGACCGGCAGGTGCTCGGCGTTGAAGCCGGGCGCCCCGATGATGGTCTTGTTGTCGTCGATGTAGCGCACGATCTCGTCGATCTGCTCGGGCGGGTAGCCGAGACGCTCGAGCGCGCGCGGGATCGTCTTGTTGACGATGAACATCGTTCCCCCGCCGACGAGCTTCTTCGCCTTCGTGAGTGCCAGGTCGGGCTCGATGCCGGTGGTGTCACAGTCCATCATCAAACCTATGGTGCCTGTGGGCGCCAGAACCGAGGCCTGGGAGTTACGCACGCCGTGCGCCTCGCCGAGCGCCACGGCGTCGTCCCACGAGCGCTGCGCCGCCGAGAGGATCTCGGGCGGAACGGCCTCCTCGTCGATCTTCGCCGTCTCCTCGCGATGCATCCGCAGCACATTCAGCGTGGGCTCGGTGTTCTCCGCATAGCCGGCGTAGGGCCCCATGCGCGCCGCTGTGCGTGCGCTGGTGGCGTAGGCGTGACCCGTCATGAGTGACGTGAGCGCCGCCGCCCATGTGCGCCCCTCGTGCGAGTCGTAGGGCAGGCCCTGTGCCATGAGGAGCGCGCCGAGGTTGGCGTAGCCCAAACCGAGCTGACGGAACGCCCGGCTGTTATCGGCGATCTTGTCGGTCGGGTAGTCGGCGTTGCCGACGAGGATCTCCTGAGCGGTGAACACGACCTCGACCGTGTGCTCGTAGGCCTCCACGTCGAACGTGCCGTCGTCGCGCAGGTACTTGAGGAGGTTGATGCTCGCCAGGTTGCACGCCGAGTTGTCGATGTGCATGTACTCGCTACACGGGTTGGAGCCGTTGATGGGGCCGGTGTTCGAGGCGGTGTGCCAGCGGTTGATGGTCGTGTCGAACTGCATGCCCGGGTCGGCACACTGCCACGACGCCTCGGAGACCTGACGCATGAGCTCGCGGGCCTTCACCGTCTTGACGGGCTCGCCGTCGAGCACCGCGCGCAGCTCCCAGTCGGCGTCGTCGACCACGGCCTGCATGAACTCGTCGGTGACGCGCACCGAGTTGTTGGCGTTCTGGTACTGGATCGAATGGGAGTCGGCTCCGTCGAGGTCCATGTCGAAGCCCGCCTCGCCGAGCGCGCGGGCCTTCTGCTCCTCACGCGCCTTGCACCAGATGAACTCCTCGATGTCGGGGTGGTCGGCGTTGAGGATCACCATCTTGGCCGCCCGACGGGTCTTTCCGCCTGAATTGTGCACAACTGTACCATTCACGGAGTATTCGTGGGCGTTGGCGACGGTCAGATCGCGCACCGGCCCCTCCCCGGCGTTTTCCACCGACACGGCGACGTAGCAATCGCGGCCCTCGGCGAAGCGAACGAGCGAGGTGTTGCCCAACTCCTCCGGGAAACGCTCGAGCAGTGCGCGGACACGGAGCAGACTGATCGAGCGTGGCTGCCGATACCGGCAGTACGGAGCGATCGCGCGTCGGAGGCGCTGGTCCGATGACCGTTCCCAGACCCGGCAGAGCTCGCCTACGACATGGGGGAGCACCCACTTCGTCTCGAACGGGCTCGCGTTCTTGCGTTCGACGGCAGCATCCAGCGCTGCGGACTTGCGTTCGGAGACGAAGCCCACCAACTTCGCGAACCTCCGGACGGCTTCACCCGAGACAGCGCGCACCACCGACACCGGTCGGTCACCGAACGCAGTACGCCGGTCGTCGATCCGCCCGATCGTCGACAGCACACCGATCGACGTGAGGAGCCGGTGGACGTCCACGGCGAGTTGCTCACTCACCGTGGAGAGTTGTGGGTATCCGTTGCCGACATGACCGTCGGCCTCGAACAAACCGGCCAGGAACGCCGCGCGCACAGAGGCCGGTGAGGATTTCACAGAGGCGGGGACGCTGAGGTCCTTCGACTTCGGCTTCCGAAGGCCGTTGCGCTCCAAGAAGCGAATGATCTGACCGGACGAAAAACGAAGTGAACACGATGCGTCCGGGCGATCATCGTGCCGGTTCTCGTAGAAGTGGACGCGCGATCCGAAGACCGTACGCGTGAGAGCGCGAAACCGTGATGCCAGCTCGGCATCCTCGTCTCCGAGTTGGACCGTCACGAACTCGGCGTTCTGATTCTTCGTGATGGATCCATCGCCCCAGATCCAGCCGAGCCAGAGCGCGAAGGCCTCGTCGATCGTCTCGGGGAGATCGTGGTCGATCTCCCGGTGGTGGCCGGGCTCCACCGGTTCGAGCGCCTGAGGTCGTCCGTGATCGGCCCCGGAAAGATCGATGAGGATCCGGTCGTCAGCCTCGAGCTCTCCGGCCCGGCGCCACTGCTCCCCGTCGGCGCAGCGAACGCGGAACCGGTGCTCGGGAGTGCACACGATCTCGTCGCCGAGCTCGGTGCGGACGCGCACGAGCGGGCGGATCCCGTTGTCGTGCACCGCCTCGACGTCCTGCAGTCCGAACCTCGTGTCGACCTGCCAGCCGGGCCGGACGTCACGGATCGGCACCACACCGTGATCGGTCGCGATCGGTGTGTCCTCGTGCAGGCACTTGATCGTTCCCGCGGACGCGTCGGCACCGCGCATGAAGCTCACAGGGCCGCTGGCGGTTCCTCCACCCTTGAGGCCCTCCACCGACGAACGGATGTTGGAGAGGTTGATGCCCGCGCCAGAGCCACCCTTGAAGATGATCCCCTCCTCGCGGTACCAGTTGAGGATGCCGTCCATCGTGTCGTCGACGGCGAGGATGAAGCAGTTGTGCACGCGGATGTTGCCGCTCAAGTACTCGCCGCTCTCGGTCTGGATGTCGTAGACGTCGGTCTCGCCGATCGACTCGACCCGTTCGATCTCGAGCCGCTTGACCGGTAGCGCGGCGCGGCCTGGGATCTCGAGACCGCAATCGAGCTTGCCGCGCTTGCGCTCGTCGACGAAACCAATGCTGTCGGCAAATCGGCGGCGATCGCCCGCGACCTGCACCGACAATGACCACAGGTCGTGCCGGTTCTCGCGGCGATCCCGCTTGCGGCGCACACGCGAGAAGATCCCGAAACGCGACAGCAGGCGCTGCGCGCCGCGAACCACATCTTCGGAGATCATGTCGAGTCCGACCTTGCACGTGGCCGCCCGGACCGAAACGTACCCCTCAGCCTGAAACAGGCTTCTCAGGTAGGCCGCGACCACGGGCTGTGGAGCGGTGAGGAGGCGGTCGGGAATGCACATGTCGGTGCCGCGGGCGAGGAGATCCCACTTTTCGACGAACGGACGGAGGACCTCGCCGTACAGCCGGATCCGGCGACAATCCAGCGTCGGGTCGTCGGTGGCGACCGACACCTCGTGACGGTGTACCCCTCCGAGGACGACATCGATCGCGCGGTTCACCCACTCGTGTTCTTCCGAGGTGACGGTCATCGCCTCGATCGTCAGTGAACGGTTGGTGCCCGCGTACTGGCCGACGAAACCGTCCGACTGCAACCAGCCCGCCAGAGCCGCCTCGGCGATCTCCTTGGTGAGGATCTCACCGTCACCCCACGATTCCGAACGGTGCCACTCGAGGGTGTCGCCCGCGACGAGGTCACCAGCGGGAACGAATCGACCTGACCTCTCTCCCGAGGAACGCCACACGAGGTGGTCGGCTGTGACGTCGAGCGTCACGCCGGCCTTCGTGTGGACACGGTGAACTTCTTTGCGACCGTTGTGCTTGACAGCAACGATCCTCGTGAGTCCGTGCGCGTCGTAGACCTTTTCCCCGACGGCCTCCCGTTCGACGAGCTCGCCGATCGGCACGAGCCCCATCGGCGTCACGACGGGCGCCTCGTACGGCTGGCACGCCGAGGCCTGCTGCGGTACACCCTCGACGCCGATGTTGAACCACACGGGTGAGTTGAAGGCGGCGTGCTGGTTGACGAGGATGTGCTTCAGCTCGTCGCGGAAGGCCTCCGTCTCCTCGGTGGACGTGAAGTAGCCGTCGCGCTCACCCCAGGCGGTGATGGTGTCGACGACGCGGTCGACGACCTGGCGCAGCGACCACTCCCTCTCCGCCGTGCCGAGCGTGCCCCGGAAGTACTTCTGGGCGACGATGTTGGCGGCGTTCTGCGACCACCCCGTGGGGAACTCGACGCCGGGCTGGAAGAAGGCGTCGGTGCCGTCGGTGTGGTTCTGGATGCGCGCGTCGCGCCGTTCCCACTCGAGCTCGTCGTAGGGATGGGCCCCGGCCGTGGTGTAGTGCCGCCTGATCCCGATCCCCGTCTGCTCCGGCGCTATTGCCATTCCGGCTCTCCCCCCTCAGACCACAACATCTTGTGGTCGTATGATCGGTCAACACAAGGTAGTGGTGAATTACAGCACTGCGATTCACCCGCTGTCAATGGAGGACCACCGTCAGAACCGCAGGTCAGTGGGCGTTCGCGAAGGTTCGCACTCGTGAGGCGGCGCACATGCCGGGCCGGCCGGTCGGGGCTTCACGGGTCGGGCACCAGTTCGCCGTCGACGACCGCGGCGGTCGAGTCGGGGCCGAGCCGGGTGTCGCCGACGAGGGCGAACCCGTCCGCGCCGGTGACGACCTCGGCGCCGTCGGGCAGTGCCACACCGGCGAAGCCCTCGACGGTCTCCCCGTCGGGGAGCTCGACGGTGGTGTCGGCGGCATCGGTGATACGCAGCCGCGAGGGCTCCCTGGCGGCGTACGCGATCGACCAGACGAGAACGACGACGGCGACGACGAGGGCGACGACGGTTCCCGGTGACCAGCGTCGAACACGCGCCGCGACACGGCGTCGGCGATCCGACGACACGGCGCTCAGCGCCGCTGCCGGGTCTTGGGCGCCGTCGTCTTCTGGAGCATCGTGACCTCGCGCTCGAAGTCCTCGACGTCGTCGAACTCCTTGTAGACCGACGCGAAGCGCAGGTACGAGACCGGATCGAGCGCCTTCAGGCGTTCCAGGACCGCGAGGCCGATGTCGTCGGAGGTGACCTCGGGGCCCACGCCGCGCAGCACCTCCTCGATCTCGAGCCCCATCGCCTCCACGGTGGCGTCCTCCACGGGCCGCCCCGTCGTGGCCTGACGGATGCCGCCCACGAGCTTCTGGCGCTCGAACGGCTCCGTGTCGCCGGAGCGCTTCACGACGCGCAGTGGCTGCTCCTCGAGGCGTTCGTAGGTGGTGTAGCGGCGCGAGCAGGTCGTGCACTCACGACGGCGACGGATGGCCCCGCCGTCCTCGGCGAGGCGGGAGTCGACGACCTTGTCCTCGAGGCCGCTGCAGTACGGGCACCGCATCTCCCCCACGCTAGCCAGTCGTGGGCCCGGGCCGGGGCCGGACCGCTCGACACCCGCCGGCCCGGGGGACGGGACCGGCGGGCGTCGATGCGCTCCCCGACGGATCGGCCGGAGGGGGACTACCGGCCGACCCAGGTGATCGTCTCGCCCGGCGACACGGCACTCGTGCCACGCGCCTCGGCGAGGGAGTCGACGACGGGGCGGGGGTCGGTGCCCGGCGCGACACGTTGCGCAACGTCCCAGAGCGTGTCGCCCGGCTCCACGACGTAGCTCGTGGCCGCCACGTCGTCGTCGGCGGCCGGCGCCGCCGCACCGGCCGCGGCACCGAGCGCCTCGAAGGCACGCTCGGTGCCGAGCGAGACACCGACCGCCAGGAGCATCGCCACGGGAACGGCGACAAGCGCCGCCACGATCCGCCGGCGTCGGAACACCGCTGCGGAGGGCGCCCGGCCCTCACGTACCCGGCCGGTCCCGGGATCATCGTGAACAAGGCGGAGAGTCGGTCGTGGGCTTCGCCCGGCTCCGGCGGGGACGGGGGTCCCGCCTCGGGCCTCGAACGTGATGGCGGCCATGGTGTCGCTCCTTGCGGCGTCGTGCCGGTCCGCACCGGCCCGGCTGTTCGTTCTGCTTGCTGGCTGTCGGGCCCCGCCGGTGCCGGGCCGAGCCCCGTACCGCCCCTCGGCCTGCCACCGGCGTGACGCCCACGAGCACACCATCCGGGTGTGACAGCTACCCCGGTGGCCCGGGATCCCGCCGATCTCGGGGGAGGCGACGGATCCGGGTGCTCGAACGCGTGTTCGTATACAACACCGAACACCTGTTCCCTGTCAAGCCCACTGCGAACAAATGTTTGCCCCGAACACCTGATCGTGTTACCGTGCCCACATGGCAGGAAACGCACCGGAGCTCACAGACCGGCAGCGCCAGGTCCTCGAGTTCGTCGACAGCGAGGTCCGAACACGCGGCTACCCGCCGAGCGTGCGGGAGATCGGAGAGGCCGTGGGCCTCTCGTCGAGTTCCACCGTCCACGCCCATCTCGCCGCCCTCCAGGACAAGGGCTACCTGCGGCGCGACCCCACGAAGCCCCGGGCCATCGAGGTGTCACTCGACCCCAGCTCGGGCGCCGCCGTCGAGCGACGCCCGGTCCGCCACGTCCCCCTGGTGGGCGACATCGCCGCGGGCACCGGCGTCCTGGCCGCCGAGAACGTCGAGGAGACCCTCCCGATCGCCGAGGACCTCACCGGTGGCGGCGACCTCTTCATGCTTCGGGTGCGCGGCGACTCGATGATCCGAGCCGGCATCCACGACGGCGACCTCGTCGTGGTGCGCAGCCAGGAGACCGCCGACAACGGCGACGTGGTGGCCGCCGGCATCCCCGGCGGCGAGGCGACCGTCAAGACGTTCCTCCGGCGCCGCGACCGGATCGTGCTGCGTCCCGAGAACGACGACCTCGACGAGATGGTCTTCGACCCCGACGACGTCACTGTCTACGGCCGCGTCGTCACCGTTCTGCGCCGCCTGTAGCGCGAGCGCCGGGCCGACCGCTCCGACGGCTGGACTCGGCCACCTCCCGACGGGGAAGGTTCGCGGGTGGGTATCGAGACGGACCGGAACCACCACGAGCTCCCCGCGCACGAGGTCCTCGTTCTCGTCGAGACCGACGCGCACGTCGGGCTGGATGCCGGGGAGGCCCGAGACCGGCTCCGTCGCTTCGGCCACAACGTTCTCCCCCCGGTCCACCGGCGCGGGCCCCTCCTTCGTTTCCTGCTCCAATTCCACAATCCGCTCATCTACATCCTCCTGGTCGCCGCCGCAGCCACCCTCGCTCTGGGCGAGACCGTCGACGCCGGCGTGATCCTCGGCGTCGTGCTGATCAACGCCGTGATCGGATACGTCCAGGAGTCCCGTGCCGAGGCAGCGCTCGACGCGCTGGTGGCGATGACGCGAACCGCGGCGACAGTTGTGCGCGACGGCACAACGCGTCGTATCTCGTCGGACGATGTCGTGCCGGGCGACCTCGTGATGCTCGAAGCGGGCGACAAGGTTCCGGCAGATCTCCGGCTCATCGAGGTGGAGGACCTGGAAGTCGACGAGTCCGCCCTGACCGGCGAGTCGGTGGCGGCTCGTAAGGAGCAGACCGTCCTTCCGACCGGGACCGTGCTCGGTGACCGCGCCAACATGGCCTACTCGAGCACGCTCGTGAGCCGCGGCCGTGGGCGCGGCGTCGCGGTCGCCACGGGCGCGCAGACCGAGATCGGGACGATCCACCGCCTCGTCGGAACCGCCACCGACGTCGAGACTCCACTGACACGCAAGATCGCCCAGTTCAGCAAGCTGTTGACCGTGGCGATTCTCGCTCTCGCTGCGGTCACCTTCGCGATCGGCTTCGCACGCGGTGAACCGGCGGGGGAGATGCTCACCGCCGCCGTCGCGCTCGCCGTGGGGGCGATCCCCGAAGGACTGCCACCCGTCGTGACGATCACGTTGGCCATCGGCGTCAGCAGGATGGCGCGGCGCCACGCGATCGTCCGGAAACTCCCCGCCGTCGAAACTCTCGGCGGAACGACCGTGATCTGCACCGACAAGACGGGCACGCTCACGCGAAACGAGATGACTGTGCGGGAGTTGTGGGCGGGCGGTGAGGCGTTCCAGGTGACGGGTGACGGATACTCACCGGGCGGGCGACTGGAACGTGATGGCCGCCGCGTCGACGTCGCGACGGTTCCAGCGGTCCGAGATTGTCTCGTCGCCGGCGTCGCGTGCAACGACACCCGCATCGACGACCGTGACGGGGGTGTCGAGGTCGTGGGTGATCCGACGGAGGCGGCACTCCTCGTGTCGGGTGCCCATGCGGATGTGGACCGCGAGTCCGTGGCCGAGGCACTCCCCCGGCTCGACAGTCTTCCCTTCGAGTCCGAGACCCGCTACATGGCGACGCTGCACGAGCCCGACGGTTCGGGCCCGCCTGTCGTCTACATCAAGGGTGCGACGGAGATGATCGTGGGCCTCGCCGACGCGCAACTCGACGCCGACGGGGCCCAGATCGATCTCGACGCCGGGCGGATCCTGGCCGAAGCCAACGCGTTGGCCGGCAGGGCGCTGCGCGTCCTCGCCTTCGCCCGGGCGGAGCTCCCCAAGGAGGCAGGTCTCGGTCACGACCATCTCCGTGAGGCGCACGTGGTCTTCCTCGGGCTCCAGGCCATGGCGGATCCGCCTCGCTCCGAGGCGGTCAGCGCTGTCGCGGCCTGCCGGTCCGCCGGAATCGGCGTGAAGATGGTCACCGGGGACCACGTCGCAACGGCGCGGGCGATTGCCGACGAGTTCGGCCTGGTCGAGTCCGCCGGCGACGGCCAGACGGCGGGAGCCGTCATGGACGGCAACGATCTCGCCGCCTGCGGCGACGACGACCTCCCGGACGCTGCCGAGAGGGCGAGCGTGTTCGCGCGAGTCTCGCCGGAGCAGAAGCTGCGACTCGTTCGTGCTCTCCAGAGTCGTGGGCACGTCGTCGCCATGACCGGAGACGGCGTCAACGACGCGCCGGCCCTGCGACAGGCCGACATCGGCATCGCGATGGGCCGCAGCGGAACCGAGGTCGCCAAAGAGGCGAGCGACATGGTTCTCACCGACGACAACTTCGCCACGATCGAGGCCGCGGCCGAAGAGGGCCGAGGCGTGTTCGACAACCTGACCAAGTTCATCGTCTGGGCCCTGCCCACGAGCATGGGTGAGGGCCTCGTCATTCTCGTTGCCATCATCGCCGGCTCGACGTTGCCGATCCTGCCCGTTCAGGTGCTCTGGGTGAACATGACCACCGCCGTGGCACTCGGGATCGCGTTGGCCTTCGAGCCCCGGGAGAGTGACGTGATGCTCCGACCTCCGAGGGATCCGTCGATGCCGCTGCTCACCCCGACACTCGTGTGGAGGATCGCACTCGTCTCGTTCCTCATGGTCCTGGGCGCCTTCGGGCTGTTTCACCTGGAGTTGGCCAACGGAGCCTCCGATGCGGCCGCACGGACGGTGGCCGTCAACGTCTTCGTGATGATCGAGCTCACGTATCTGTTCAACTGCCGCTCACTCGAACGGTCGATCGTCAGCGTCGGCGTCTTCAGCAACCGGTGGGTGATCGCGGGCTCTCTCGCGATGATCGTCCTCCAGGTGCTCTTCACCTATGTGCCGGCGATGAACACGCTCTTCCACACTGCGCCGATCAACGTCGGTGCATGGGCGCGCATCGCGGCGGTCGCGGTGGGAGTGTTCGCTGTCGTCGGCACGGAGAAACTCCTTCGCCGAGCGCGTGCCCGGGTCGCCGACGGCCGGTGAGCACGCTTGCCGGTTGGCAACTGACGGGCGTCTTTGTCATCTCGGCCGCCGTCCTCGTCGGATCGGGTTTCGACCTCGCCCGCAGTGCCGACCAGATCGTGGCGCGGACCCGGCTGACCGCCGTGTTCGTCGGTGCCATTTTCATGGCCATCGCGACGTCGTTGCCCGAGGCGGTGACCGCCGTTGCCGCGACCCTCGAGGGCTCGCCCGATCTCGCTGTCGGTGACCTGTTCGGGAGCAGCATGGCCAACATGGCCATCCTCGCTGTCCTCGACCTCGCCTACCGGGGACGAGTGTGGCCGACGGTCGGCCTCGACCACGCGCGCGTCGCCTCGCTGGCCACCGTGCTCACAGGTCTCGCGGTCGTGGGCATCCTCGACCCCTCGGGCGTGCGAATCGGACCGCTCGGAATCCTCCCGGTGGTGATCACCGGTGTCTACATCGCCGCGTTGGCGTGGTTCCGGCGTTCGCCCGAGTCGCTGCGCACCGTGAAATCCCCGCTCCGGCCTGACGACTCGGAGCGCGCGGAGGTCCTCCCCAACGGACGGTCCGTTCGCGGCTTCGGCCTGAGGTTCTGCCTCGCGGCCCTCGTCATCGTGATGTCGGCGCCTCTCGTGGCCTCGTCGACACAGGAGATGGCGAACCGCACGGGCATTTCGGAGACCTTCGCCGGTGTCGCCCTCCTCGCTGTCACGACGTCTCTTCCCGAGCTGATCACATCACTCGGAGCTCTGAGGCTGGGCGCCTTCGACCTCGCCGTCGCAAACCTGTTCGGCAGCAACGCCGCGAACGTCGCTCTCCTCGTCTTCGTCGACCTGGCCCACGGATCGCAATCCGTCCTCGGCGCCGGAAGCTCCTCACTCGCCGTGGCCGGGGTCGGAGCGATCGTCATGATGGCGCTGGCGGTCGCTGCGATCGTGCACGGCTCCGAGACACGGATCTGGCGCCTGGAGCCCGACGCGCTCGTCCTGCTCGTCGCCTACGTGCTCCTCCTCGCCGCCGTCGCACGCGCGGGATAGACGGCCGGGTCAGGGGGTCGGATCGGAGCGGTCGATCCCGAGGAACCACGCCAACACCCGGTGAGCGCCCTCGAGCGACGCGCGGTCGACCCACTCACCCGCCGTGTGCGCGACCTCGGGGTCGCCGGGCCCGAAGTTCAGCGCCGGAACTCCGTGCGCGGTGAATCGCGCCACGTCGGTCCACCCCAGCTTGGGTCGGACACGGAGGTCGAGCGTGCCCACGAACTCGGCGACGAGTGGGTCGGACAGGCCCGGCGGAGCGGCCGGTGAGACCGCGACCACCTCGAGGCTGTCGGCTTCCGGCAGCAGCGCCTCGGTCCGGGCCACGGCCTCCTCCGGTGTCGGCCCGGGGGCATAGCGACGGTTCACCACCACCGAACACCGGTCGGGCACGACGTTGCGGGCGACACCACCCTCCACGTGCACGGCCTGCAGCGACTCACGGAACTCCAGGCCTTCGACGGTCACCGTCGGGGCCTCGTGCCCGTCGAGGCGCGCCAGCATGTGCCCGGCGCGATGGAGGGCGTTCTCCCCTTTCCACGGGCGTGCCGTGTGTGCCCGTGCGCCTTCGAAGTCGGCCCGCAGGTGGATCGTTCCCTGGCACCCCGCTTCGACCCATCCGTCGGTGGGCTCCATGAGGACCGCCATGTCGGCCTCGACGAGGTCGGGTCGGTGCTCGAAGAGATCCCGGAGCCCGTTGTGCTCCTCGGCGACCTCCTCGCCCACGTAGAAGACCAGTGTGAGATCGTGGCGCGAGGCGGCGGCCTCCTCGGCGAGCCGCAGCATGACAGCCAGCCCGCCTTTCATGTCGGAGGCTCCGAGACCCCGGAGCACGTCACCGTCGCGCTTCCCGGGAAGGTTCCCGTTCTCGGGGACCGTGTCGAGATGCCCGCCGATGAGGATCCGTTCGTCGGCTCCCAGGGCGGTGCGCGCCACGACGTTGTCGCCGACCCGTTCGACCGCCATCATGCCGCCCAACGAGCCGAGACGTGCCTCGATTGCGTCGGCGAGATCCGTTTCCCGGTGACTCACCGACGGAACGGCCACGAGTGCCTCGGTGAGCATCATCAGGTCGTCGGCGGGAACGTCCCGAACGGCGGCGATTGCCGAGGCGGGTGTTGTCACGGCGCCACCCCGTGCTCCCGCAGCACCGCCTCGAGCTTGAGCTTGTCGTGCTCCTCGCCCTCGTCGAGGTAGCGGAGGATCAGGACGGACGGCAGCCCGAAGGTGCCGCCGGGGAACTCCCGGGGCCGGATGGCCGAGATGGCGATCGCGCGCTCGGGGATGTCGCCCTTCGAGACGGTGTCCCCCGTCTCGGAGTCGATCACCGGCGTCGACGACGTGAGGATCACGCCGGCACCGAGCTTGGCCCCGCGCCGGACCCGTGCTCCCTCCACGACGATCGAGCGCGAGCCGAGGAACGCGTCGTCCTCCACGACCACGGGTGCGGCCTGCGGCGGCTCGAGGACTCCCCCGATCCCGACACCGCCGGACAGGTGGACACGTTCACCGATCTGCGCGCAGCTGCCGACGGTGGCCCAGGTGTCGACCAGCGTGTCCGCACCGACGTAGGCGCCGATGTTCACGTACGACGGCATCATCGTGACACCACGGTCGAGGAACGCTCCCCGGCGGGCCGAGGCGCCGGGCACGACCCGCACCCCGGCGGCCGCGTAACCGGACTTGAGGGGCAGCTTGTCGGCGTACTCGAAGGGACCCAGCTCCGTCGTCGCCATGTCGGACAGGCGGAACAGGAGGAGGACGGCCCGCTTGGCCCAGTCGTGGACGACGACATCGCCGTCGACCACCTCCGCCACACGGGCCTCGCCCGTGTCGAGTCGGCCGATTGCCTCCTCGACGGCGGCGCGGGCCTCGTCGCGTGGCATCACAGCTGTGACGTCGTCGCGCGCCTCGTAGAGCGCGTCGATGGTCTCTCTCAGATCGGCCACGGTTCACTCTCCACTCGGTGGGTGACGAACAGCTCTGCGGCTCCCGGCCCAGCGTATTGCGCGATGGCGGATGCTCTACTGCCCGAGCCGCCCGAGAGCCGCCGCGAGGGTCTCCGCCGGATGCACGAGGGCCAGTCGCACGTGGTCGGCGCCCGCGGGCCCGTAGAGATCACCGGGAGCGACGAGCGTTCCGGCTTCCGCCAGTCGCCCGGCGAGCTCCCAGCCGTCGTCGGTTCCGTCGGCTGAGCGGAGCCACAGGTAGAAGGTGGCCGGGCCACCGTCGTGCACGATTCCGAACGGCTCCAGGGTTGCGAGAGCCTCGGAACGCCGCTCGATGTAGCGCCGGCGCTGCTCCTCGACGTGCGCGTCGTCCTGGAGTGCTGCGGTGGCGGCGGCCTGAACCGGAGCGGGCACCATCAGCCCCGCGTGCTTGCGGACGAGGCCCAGATACTCCACGAGCTCGGGGTCGCCCGCCACGAAACCGGCACGGAGCCCGGCCATGTTGGAGCGCTTGGAGAGCGAGTGCACAGCGAGGACGCCGTCGGAGCCGGCGCTCAACACCGTCGCGGGGGCCGGGTCGGAGCCGTCCATCCCCGTGAACTCCACGTAGCACTCGTCGCTCGCCACGACGACGCGCCGCTCGCGGGCCCAGTCGACGATGCGTGTGAAGCGCTCTGCGTCACCGGTGGAGCCGGTGGGATTGGCGGGCTCGTTCACCCAGAGCACGAGGGCGCCCTCGGCATCGGCAGGGTCGATGCTGTCGAGGTCGAGGTGCCAGTCGTCGGTGAGCTGCACCGCCACGGGGTTCAACCCTGCGAGCCGGGCGCCCATGGCGTAGGTCGGGTACGAGACGGCGGGGTACAGGACCTTGTCACGCCCCGGAGCCCGCAGGCTGAGCACCCTCGGTAGTGACGCCACCAGCTCCTTGGTGCCGACCGACGCCACGACGTGATCCGCCTCCACCGACACGCCCAGGCGTCGCTCCATCCACGCCGAGGCCGCCGTGCGGAAGTCGGTTGTCCCGACCGAGGGTGGGTACCCCGGCTCGGCGCCCTCACGAAGAGCCTGGACGACCACGTCGGGTACGGGATCGGTGGGCGAGCCCACCGAGCAGTCGAGGATCCCCCCGGGTGCGACGTCGGCGAGCCGCCGGAGCGCCCCGAGCTGGTCGTGGGGGTAGGGAGGCGGCTCGAAGCCGGTGCCGGTGGCCATCGCGGCGAGCCTACCTGCCACCACGGGAGCCCCCGACCGGGCCTTCACTCACTCACGGCGAACTCGGCGAATCGCCCGTGGTCTTCGGGAGCGAGGCGCGCCCGGACGGTCGTCGCGTCGTCGTCGTGTGTCGCCTCGAGGACCTGCCCCGACCGGTGCAGCGCCGCCATGACGTCGCCCCGCTCGAAGGGAACACGCAGCTCGAGAACGGCATGACGGGCGCGCAGTCGCGAGCCGATCCGATCACGGAGCTCCTCGACGCCGTCACCCGTGGCGGCCGACACAGCGCAGGCCTCCTCGTCTCTCAGGAGGCCGGCCACGACATGGGGATCGGCTCTGTCGGTCTTGTTGACGGCAACCAGCTCCGGCACACCGTCGGCGCCGATCTCCGACAGAACGGCGCGCACAGCTGCGATCTGACCCGACGGATCGGGAGCAGACCCGTCGACCACGTGGACGAGGAGATCGGCGTGAGTGACCTCCTCGAGCGTGGAACGGAAAGCCTCCACGAGCTGGTGCGGGAGCTTCTGCACGAACCCGACGGTGTCGGAGAGCACGACCGTCTCACCGCCGGGGAGCTCGAGACGTCGGGTCGAGGGGTCGAGGGTGGAGAACAGCTGGTCGGCCACGAGGAGCTCGGCGCCCGTGAGACGGTTGAGCAGCGTCGACTTGCCCGCGTTGGTGTAGCCGACGAGCGCCACGGCGGGGACGGCGTGTCGGCGGCGGGCCCGGCGCTGTGTCGCCCGCGTGCGACGGAGGCGCTCGAGATCGCGCTCGAGATGTGACACACGGCGCAGGATCCGGCGGCGGTCGGTCTCGAGCTTCGTCTCACCGGGCCCGCGTGTTCCGATGCCGGCGCCGAGGCGGCTGAGCTCGACCCCCCGACCGCGGAGGCGTGGAAGCCGGTAGCGGAGCTGTGCGAGCTCGACCTGCACCATCCCCTCCTGGCTGGAGGCGTGCTGGGCGAAGATGTCGAGGATCAGGGCGACCCGGTCGACGACGTCGACCCGGCAGGCCTGTTCGAGGTTGGCCTGCTGGGCCGGCGTCAGCTCGTCGTCGACGATCACGACGTCGATGTCGTCGGCGGCGCACCGGTCGGCCAGCTCGGCCATCTTGCCCGAGCCCACGTAGCCGGCCGTGTCGGGGGCGTCCCGACGCTGCAGCACGATGTCGACCGGGCGGGCGCCCGCGGTGTCGACGAGGAGCTCCAGCTCTTCGAGTGACCGCTCGGCAGTCTCGATCTCCGCGTCGGCGGCGACGGCCACGAGCAGCGCCCGCTGCTCGACGACGGCCAGGTCGGTCTCGGTGGCGGTGAGCCGCCGGCGACCGCGGTTCTGGTGGGAGCGCGTCACGCGGCCTCGATCGTGTCGGGGTCGACCTCGACGTCGAAGACGTGGCGCACGGGACCGCCGAGACGGACCGTCTCACCGAGCGACACCCGGAGTGTCCCCCCGGGCACGATCACATCGACCTCGGTGTCGGTGAGGCCCCGACGGTGTGTGACGGCGGCGGCGGCGCAGGCACCCGTTCCGCACGACAGGGTCTCGCCGATGCCACGTTCACAGACGCGCATTCGCAAAGCGGAACGCGACGTGACGTGTACGAACTCCACGTTGGCGCCGGCCGGAAACCGCTCGTCGGTGCTGAGACGGGGGCCGTGGGTTTCGACGTGTGCGGTGTCGGGATCGTCGACGAGAAGGACCCAGTGGGGATTCCCCATCCCGGCCGCGTCGCCTCCATATTCGGTGCCGTGGACAGAGGCCGTGAGCCCGAACGGTGACTCGGCGTCGACCGGGATGGCCGCAGGATCGAAGGTGACCGGGCCCATGTCGACCGCGGCGGCGACCACACCGCCCCGGCCGTCGCGTTCGAGATCGACGGTTCGGCGGCCACTCCCGGTGTCGACGACGAGGCGGTCGCCACGTGTCAGGCCCTCCCTGTCGGCGACCCACGCCAGGGTCCGCATACCGTTGCCGCTCATCTCGGCCACACCGCCGTCGGCGTTGCGCAGGACCATCGCCGCGTCGGCGCCGTCGTCGCCGTCGAGGAGCGCGATGTAGCCGTCGGCGCCGATGCCACGGTGCCGGTCGCAGAGGCGGGCGACGGTGGCCGCGTCGGGGCGCCAGGCGTCGTCGAGCGCGACCTGGACCAGGAAGTCGTTCCCGGTGGCCTGGAGTTTCGAGAGCGTGACGGGCATCATCGCTTCCAGCCTGCCAGGAGCGCGGGGGTGAGTGCGTCGGGGTTTCCCGCCGTCCCGTACCAGGTGACGCGTGGATCACGGCGGAACCACATCCGCTGGCGTCGGGCGAAGGAACGTGTGCGGCGCGCGATGGCGGCGAACACGTCGTCTCCCACGGTTGCGCTGTTCTCGAGCGCGTGGGCGATGTCGGCGTAGCCGATGGCCTGGGACGCGGTGCGACCGAGGCCCCCCGGAGCGTCGAGGAGCTCGCGAACCTCCTCGACCAGGCCCCGGTCGCGCATCGCCGCGACCCTCGCCTCGATACGTGCGGCCACGACGCGCCGTGGGAGCCAGACCCCCGCCATGCTGACCGGGAACACGCTCGGTCCGAAGGTGCCGACCCCCGGCCCGAACGACGAGAAGAGTTGCCCGGTCGACAGCGTCACCTCGAGGGCGCGGACGATCCGCCGCCTGTTGTGCCCGTCGATCCTCCAGGCCGCGACAGGATCGAGCTCGCCGAGGCGCGCGTAGGCACGCGCCAACCCGCTCGACGTCCGGGTCTCCTCCTCGAGGTCGGCCCGGAGCGCAGGATCGTCGCCGGGGAACCGGAGATCGTCGATGACGGCCTGGACGTAGAGACCGGTGCCTCCCGCCAGGAGTGCGCGACGGCCGCGCTCCTCGATGGCGGCGACAACCTCACGCGCGGCGTCACGGAACCGCACGACCGACCACGACTCGGCAGGTCCGGCGAGGTCGATCATGTGGTGTGGAATGCGCGACCGGTCGACGGTGGTCGGTTTGGCCGTTCCGATGTCCATGCCCCGGTAGACCTGCATGGAGTCCATCGAGACGATCTCGACATCGCCGAGTCCCTCGGCGACCGCCAGCGCCAGCATGGACTTTCCCGACGCGGTGGGCCCCACGAGGGCCAGGTGTGCGGTCACCCGGCGACGACGGGGATGAGACGTCGACCCGCATCGGGCGGCTGATGCGTGGTGGGTACCGCCGACCCGCGCAGCCAGTGCGAGGCCGCCGACTCGATGGTCACGTCGACGTAGTCGCCACCTACCGCAGCGGGCATACCGGCGTGTGGGAAGTGCACGAGCTTGTTCTGACGTGTCCGCCCGCTCCACATGGCCGGGTCCTTCTTGGACGGACCCTCCACGAGGACCTCCTCGGTTCGACCGATACGGGCCGCATGCAGGTGGGCACCATGGCGTTCGAGAGCCGCCGTGAGCCTGTGCATGCGCTCGGCCGCGGTCTCCGGGGAGACGATGCCGTCGGTGATGTCGGCGGCCTCCGTGCCGGGCCGCGGTGAGAAGACGAACGTGTACGCGGCGTCGAAGCGGGCCTCCTCGACGACGTCGAGCGTCGCCTGGAAGTCGCCCTCGGTCTCTCCGGGGAATCCCACGATGATGTCGGTCGTGACGGCCAGGTCGGGTACACCGGCCCGGGCGGCGTCCAGCTTCGCCAGGTACCGCTGTGCCGTGTAGCCGCGGTGCATCCGGGCGAGGACCCGGTCGCTGCCTGCCTGGAGCGGCAGGTGGAGGTGCTCACACACGGCGTCGCACTCGGCCATGGCCGCGATCGTGTCGGGGCGGAGGTCCTTGGGGTGCGGCGACGTGTAGCGGATGCGACGGATGCCCTCGACGGCGTCGACGGCGCGCAGCAGGTCGGCGAAGCGCGGTGAGTACCGACCTGCGCCGAGATCGCGGCCGTACGAATTGACGTTCTGGCCGAGGAGCGTGACCTCGCTCACACCGTCGGTAGCCAGCGCCTCGACCTCCTGGAGGATGTCACCCATCCGGCGACTGACCTCACGCCCGCGCACCGCGGGCACGATGCAGAACGCGCAGTTGTTGTCGCAGCCGATCTGGATCGTGATCCAGGCGGAGTGGCCGACGTCGCGTCGCGCCGGGAGGGCTGAGGGATACGCCTCGTGCTCCTCCAAGATCTCCACGACCGCTCCGTCGTGGCGGGCCCGCTCCAGGAGGGCGGGAGCGTGGGCGAGGTTGTGTGTCCCGAAGACGACGTCGACGTGACCCGCGCGCTCGAGGATCGTCTCGCGGTCCTTCTGAGCCAGACACCCACCGACGGCGATCTGGAGGTCCGGTCGCTGCTCCTTGAGGGCCTTGAGCCGCCCGAGACGCCCGTAGAGCCTGTTGTCGGCGTTCTCCCGGATGCAGCAGGTGTTGAGCACGACCACGTCGGCATCGTCGGTCGACTCGGTGTACTCCATACCCGACTCGGCGAGCAGACCCGCGATCCGCTCCGAGTCGTGCTCGTTCATCTGGCAGCCGAACGTCTCGACGTGGAAACGGCGCATGGGCCGTCCAGTCTACGAAACCGGCGCGTTGGCCACCCTCACGGCATCACGTCGTCGACGATCTCGATCTCACCCTCGGTGGACGCCGAACTCCGGGCCCCGGCCTTGGCTTCGAGGCTGCCGGCGGCCATGTACTTCAGTCCGTTCTTGTCGCCGGCGCGGTAGTCGCCCGTCGCTGCGTGATAATGCCCCGTCCCGGCATCGCAACACATCGTCTGGTACTCGGTACCACCGTTTCTGTTGTCGTACCGGCCGTTGTAGTGGGCGAGGTTCAGCGCGTGACCCAGCTCGTGCAGCACGGTCGTGGACAAGGCGAGATCGGATGCGTCGATGATGTGCTGGTCGAGGATCGCGATGTGCCCGGAGAGCACACGTTTACCCGACGCCGTGGACACACCTCCGCAGCCAACAACGTTCGCTCCCGGGCAACCGATCGCTGCCATCTCGGCGCCGGTCACGATGGTCACCGTGATCTTTCCTGTTGGAGCCGCATCGCCGAAGGTGCCGTGCCAGAGTGACGTGACGCCGGGAAAGGGCAGCCCCGTGTGGACATTGAGCTGGGTAGCGGCGTTGTTGAGCAGCGGGTCGAGCTTCTGGCGGAGGAGCGTCATCCGCAGATCTGATTCCGGCGCATACTCGATGGCGAAGCTGTAGCCCGAGGAGTTGAGAATCTCGCGGCTTGTGCTCATCCGCTTGAAACCGTCGCCGTCGGGGGTCGGCGGGGTCGGCCCCGGGTACTGCGGAACGCACGCCGCAGCAACGACCAGGACAGCGGCCACGAGTGCGACGAGGCTGCGGCGTGGATTGATGGTGCTTCGGTGCATGGGGTCCCGTTCCGTCGATTTCGGGGCAATCGGCTGGCGCAGCCCCTGAACGCGCTTACCGTCTGTTTGTGGCGATCGCCCACTGCGAGCAATTTCGGGTATTACTACACGATACATCCTCTCCTCGCAAGCACGAGCAATCGGTGCATCCGTCCGGTCCGTTAGGCTCGCCGACTGCGTCCGTGGAGGCGTGACCCCCGACATCCAGGCACGCTGAACCCGTGAACCTCACTGCCACCGAGATCGGCCTCCTGATCGTCGTGGCACTGGCCGGTGGGCTGGCCCAGGGCACCATCGGCATAGGCGTGGGAATTCTCATGTCACCGGTTCTCGCCATCATCGAGCCCACCGCCGTGCCCACGGTCATCATCCTCCTGGCGATGCCACTCACGGTTCTCATGTCGGTTCGCGAGCGTGCCCACATCGACATGCGGGGCTTCTCGTTCATGCTCCTCGGCCGGGTCCCCGGCACGGTGGCGGGGATCCTCCTCCTGGCGGTGCTGTCGGGAAACGCCATCACGGTGATGTCGGGCACGGTGATCCTCGTGGCGGTCGGCCTCAGCACGAAGCACACCGTTCCCCATCCGACCGCCGGGCTCACCTTCGCCGGTGGAGCGGCCTCGGGAATGATGGGAACCGCCGCCGGGGTCGGCGGACCGCCGCTGGCGCTCGTCTACCAGGGCCAGGACCCGGCGGTCGTGCGCTCCACCCTCGCGCTGTCGTACCTGGCCGGCACCGTGCTCAGCCTGGCGGGCCTCGCTCTGGCAGGCGAAGTGACGCTCTGGAAGGCCCGCCTCGCTGTGCTTCTCGTCGGGCCGATGCTCGTCGGCTTCGCGATCAGCACCGCCCTGATCGCGCGCCTGCACCTGCGGTGGTTCCGACCGGCCGTCCTGGCGTTCGCCGCGGTCGCCGGCGCCGCCGCGGTGGTACGGGGGCTCGGCCTGGGCGGGTGAGCCCTACTCGGAGACCTCCGCGTCGGCCGTGGCGCTCTCGCCGTCCGCTTCGGCGTCGAGGTCGACATCGCCGGCCTGCTCGTCGTCGATACCCGAGGCCTGCCGGACCTTTTCGGTGATCTCCACCATGAGGTCGAGGTTCTCGGCGAGGAACGCCTTGACCTTCTCGCGTCCCTGGCCGAGCTGCTCGCCCTCGTAGGTGAACCAGGCGCCTGACTTCTTGACGATGTCGAGGTCGACCGCGATGTCGAGAAGCGCTCCCTCACGGCTGATTCCCTTGCCGTACATGATGTCGAACTCCGCTTGGCGGAACGGCGCCGCGCAGTTGTGGACCACGACACCGTCAGCCACGAAGTTGTGGAACTCCTCCACCTCCAGGTCGTAGGTCGGCCGCTGCTCGGCCGGCTCGATCTCGTGGATGCGGTC
This sequence comes from Acidimicrobiia bacterium, assembly GCA_041394025.1. Lineage (NCBI taxonomy): Bacteria > Bacillati > Actinomycetota > Acidimicrobiia > Acidimicrobiia bacterium. The sequence goes on from JAWKJA010000002.1 coordinate 1,100,104, forward strand.
GTACCAGAGCTCCTCGGAGACGACGTCGCGCAGGAACTGGCTGTCGAGCGCATCGGCCAGCCGCACGATCCTGTCACGGCGCAGACGGCTCACACCCAGAACCTGAGGGAACCCACCCCGGGGATCTCCCGCACTGTCGCCCACGAGTTGTGCCGCCAGCGACGGAGTGACCCCGGCGCCCTTGAGATAGGCGATGACGGGTTCGGTCTGGGCAGGCGCCAGATAGTTGGTCTGCGACCCCCGGTGCACGGCCAGGCTGGGATCAGCGAGCGAAGCTCCGAGGACGCGGCCACGCGGCCCCCACAGGGGCAGCACCTCGGCAAGGCGCGTGACGTTGTCGATCCCGCTGACCCGGACCTCCCACGCCGGGCGTGTGCTCTGAACCCTCCGACCTTCGATGATGCTCGGCCGCTGGGCAGTCGGATCGTACGACCGCACGGAACTCCAGATCCCGAATCGGAGCAGCAACCAGTGGACCTGGTGCGCGAGCTGCTCCGAGGTGGTCGTGTAGCCACACCGGACGCCGCCGGTCTGCTCGCGCGACACATATCCGTCACTCTCCCAGAGGCCGAAGAGGAGGTTCGCTACGACGTCTTCGGCGATGTCGGGAGCGAAGAAGGCCGCCGGCGCCTTCTTCTCGGGGGCCAGGTGGCCCCAGATGCCTGCCCAGCGGGCCAGCTCGAGTACGCCGTTGCGCTCACCGGGCCGGTGGGAGATCGAGGCCTCGATGCCGCGACGGCGTACCGAGCACCCCAGGTCGTTGGCAATCGAACGGACATCGTCGTGCAACGACTCCTGGATGTTGATGAAGGAGATCGGCGTCTTCCCGCCGACATAGCCGTCTCCGATGAGGTATCCGAGCAGGCGTGCGTGCTCGGGCGGCACCGGACGGGACTCCCCGAAGGTTCCGATCCGCCGCGGTCGCGCCACGCGGTCGTCGGTCGTGAGCTCACCGGCCTTCTGCCAGCCGCGGGCTGTCAGCACACGGTGGTCGGGGGTGAGCCTCAGAACCGTCCCGTCGCGGAGACGCAGGCCGATCGTGGCCTGCACACCCTGGTTCATCCGGCGGACGATCGGCCGGTGGTGCATCCGCCCGGTCTTGTCGGTCGCCGCCACTGCGGTGCCGACATCGTCGTTCATCAACTCCTCGACGCGGTGCGTGAGGCCTGTAGCGGGGTCGAAGACCCGTGTGCCGGCAGCGACGCACTTGTTCTTCACCACCTTGACGCGGGCCCGGTTGCCGATGACCTCTGTGCCGTCCTTGAGGCTCTCGATCCGGCGGATGTCGAGGCGTACCGAGGAGTAGAACTTCAGGGCGCGACCACCCGGGGTGGTCTCGGGTGAGTTGTGCACCATCGTTCCGTCGACGAAGTAGTTGTGCGTGCCCTCGACCTCGAGGTCGAACCGGTGTGTGCTGCGGTTCGGCGGCCGCCGGTGCACGTCGACGACCGGTAGCGGCATGAGCTCCATACGCTCGGGCACCGTGACCGGTTCGACATCGAACCGGCCGCGGAAACGCTCCAGGAGCTTGTACTCCATCGACGGGTGCACGAACGGCGCCACGAGGGCGTGGAGCTTGGCGGTCTCGTCCTTGGAAAACACCAGGACCGCCTTGCCGCCCCGGTCGACGAGCTTCGGTGCGATTCCCCACGTGTCGCGCAGGTGGTCGACCAGGCGCTGCCGGGTGGACGGCTCCATGGCTTGAACGCAGATATCCGAGCGACCGCTCCCGGCCCGTGTCCTCTCCTGGAGGCCCTTCGCACGCACGGCGAAGGTACCGTCGTCCATGTACCAGAGGGCGATCGACAGAGGTGTCAACCGCTTGAGATAGTCGTCGCTCAGGACCTTCTTCCCGCCGACATAGACCGCCCGACGCAACTCCGCCAACTCGGCCAACGGCGCCATGTCGTGGAAGACGGCTCCCTGCCCATTGGTGGTGCGACTCGTGCCGATGTTGTCGAACAACGAGGCCTTCCAGTCGCAGTACTCGGCCTGCTTCGCCCCGTGGCCGATCCGGAAACGGGCGCCGTGGCCCGACCGTGTGGGCGAGAGTGCTCCGTCGCCCATCAGACCACCGAGGATCACCTCCCACTGGAAGTCGGACAGGCGGTGCGGAACCGCCTGGAGGACCCGATCGCCCACCGTCAGCTCCTGCGCCTCACGCCAGCCGACCGGCGTGCGGACGAGATGGTTGGGCGTTGCCGCGAACTGCGAACGGCCGTTGCCACCCGGCTTGGCCACGGTGACCTGGAGGAACTCATCGGTGGGACCGTTGTCGAAGAAGTCGACGACCTTCTTCGGGACGACGGCATCCTGGTCGGGGTCGTAGGACAACACCTCGACGGGCATCCGCTGGTTGACGATCTTGCCGATCTTCTCCTGGGTGCCGTCAGCCAGCGTGACCCGCGTGTTGTAGGAGAAGCACCCGAACATCACTCCGATCTTCTCGCGCAGTTGGTTGATGAAGATCGCCACGGTGCGGGACTTGTTGAGGTTGGCCGTGAGCTTGCGCAGAGCCTGGCTCATGAGGCGCGCCTGGAGCCCGACGTGGGCGTCGCCCATCTCGCCCTCGATCTCGGCACGGGGGACGAGCGCCGCCACCGAGTCGATGACGATCACGTCGAGCGCACCGGAGCGCACGAGCATGTCGACGATCTCGAGAGCCTGCTCGCCCGTGTCGGGCTGGGAGATGAGCAGGTCGTCGATGTCGACCCCGATGGCCTCGGCGTAGACCGGGTCGAGGGCGTGCTCGGCGTCGACGTACGCGCAGACGCCTCCGTTGCGCTGCGCCTCGGCCACGACGTGGGTGGCGAGGGTGGACTTCCCCGACGACTCGGGCCCGAAGATCTCCACCACGCGCCCCCTCGGGAGGCCTCCCACACCGAGTGCCATGTCGAGGGAGAGGGCGCCGGTGGGGATCGACTCGACCCCCACGTGGCCCCGCTCGCCCAGCCGCATGATCGAGCCCTTGCCGAACTGCTTCTCGATCTGGCCGAGCGCCATGTCGAGTGCCTTGTCACGCTCCATGTCGTTTCCGCTCCTCACTGCCGGCTCGCATCGCCGGTGTCGTCGGTCGGGGGAAGCACCACGTGGGCGCAACCTAGGCAGCGGGTGTGACAGCTACGTCGTGCGCACCGCCGCACGCTTCCGCCGTCGCAGCCGCCGCACCGCCCGTCGGGCCCCTGTTCCCCGCACGCTAGCGGGGAACGACACGCCTGTAATTCCACGGGCACACCCTAGGACGAACACCTGTTCGGGGCAAGGACCCTCGAACGGCCGAGGGGGCGGCTGTCGGAGCCGCCGGCCGCGCCGCTACCCTGGTGCGCCTTGCAGCCGGCTTCCCCTCCCCTCCCGTCACGTCGCGACCGCCGCACCCGGCACGCACCGCGCCGTGCCCGACGCAGGCGCCGGGTGGGGGCCGTGGCCGCCGGGCTCCTGGTCACCGCCCTGCTCGTGGCCGCCGGAGGCACCGCCGCCACTGCCGACCGTGCGACCGGCGACCCCGAGGCCAGCGCGACCGCGGCCTCCGACACGGCGGGAGCGCCACCCATCGAGCTCGTCGGAGCGCTCCCCGACCTCGAGCCGCCCCCTCCACCGCCGCCGCCCCCTCCACCGCCGCCGCCCGTGTACCGCACCGGCGACTCCGGCCCGGAGGTGCGCATCATCGAGCAGCGCCTCTCCGATCTGCGCTACGACATCCAGGGTGTCGACGGCGTCTACGACTCCTCCACGTACCACGCCGTGATGGCGTTCCAGAAGGTGCACGGGCTCAGCCGCGACGGCCACGCCGGCCCCGAGACGAACGACGCCCTCGCGGCCGCGTCGGGCCTCCCCGAGCCGATGGTCCCCTTCGGCGCCCCGGACCGCATCGAGGTCGACCTCGACCGCCAGGTGATCTTCCTCTACAAGGGCGGTGAACTCGCCAAGATCATCTCCGCCTCCAGCGGGAGCGGTGAGGTCTTCTGCGACAACGGCTCGTGCCGGCGGGCCGTGACCCCCGGCGGCGACTACACGGTGGGGCGGCGCTACACGGGGTGGGAGAAGTCCGACCTGGGCCGGCTCTACAACCCGCTCTACTTCAACCTCGGGATCGCCATCCACGGTGCGGAGAGCGTCCCGGGCTACCCGGCCTCCCACGGCTGTGTGCGCATCCCGATCGCCACCGCCGAGTGGCTCCCGTCGGTCGTGACGCCCGGCACACCGGTGCACGTCCTCAACGCCTGAGCCCGGCCCGCCGGTGCGGCTCCCGGCCTCAACGACCCAACCGGAACGACGCGACCTCGGTGTGCACCGCTCCCTCGGCGCGGGTCGTCGACCGGTACAGACCGACCGAGCCCGCCGTCCACGACTCCCCCACCGTGCCGAGCTCGACGTCGTCCAACGCCCTTCGGAGATCCTGCGGGGGCCCGAACCGGGCGATGCTCACGTGCGGCCTGGCCGGATGGTCGGGAGGGCCGAACCCGAGTGGCGCCACGGCCCGCTCCACGAGGTCGGCCAGACGCGTGAAGCCCGCCGAGCCCTCCGAGCAGCCGACCCAGAGCACCCGCGCCCGGGAGGACGTCGGGAACGCACCGACGCCTCCGAGGCGCAGCGTCACGGTGGGATGACCCCGGAGAGCGGTGAGCCGCTCGGCCAGTGCCTCGGCGTCGTCGACGCGCCCGAGGAAGCGCAGTGTCAGGTGCCAGGTGTCGCGCGGCAGCCACCGGGCACCGGCGAACCGTGCGTGCAGGTCGTTCGCCGCCGTCTCCAGCTCGTCGAGCACGCGGCCGGGTGGGCGGATCGCCACGAACGCCCGCGCGAGCGAGCTCACGGCAGCATGTCGAGGTGGCGCCGCAGCATGTCGAGCAGCGAAATGGCCGAGAACTGCCGGATCCGCTCCCTGTCTCCGGGGAGCCGCGCCTCGACGGCCTCGGTCGGCCTGCCGGGGAGGCTGACACCGAACCACACCGTGCCGACGGGCCGGTCGTCCTGCTCGTCGGGGCCGGCCACACCGGTGACCGAGATCCCCACGTCGGAGCCCAGGACACGGCGTGCTCCCTCGGCCATCTGCACGGCAGCGTCGCGGCTCACGACGCGGTCGGTGGTGACGCCGAGCACGTCGCGCTTCACGTCGGAGGAGTAGGCCACGACGGCCCCCCGGTAAGCCGCGCTGGCGCCGGGGACGTTCGCGAGTCGCGCACCCACGAGACCGCCGGTGAGCGACTCCGCCACGCCGACCGTCCAGCCACGGGCCTTCAGGCGGTCGAGCACGGCGGACTCCATCGTCTCGTCGTCTGCCCCGAAGACCAGCTCCCCGAGAATCCGTCGCAGCTCCCGTTCCTCGACGGCGACGAGAGCCTCGGCGTCCGATCGGCTCGTCGCCTTGCCCGTGATGCGCACGCACAGTCCCTCGATGCCACGGGCGAGGAAGGCGATCGTCGGGTTGGACTGGGCCTCGACGCGTTGCGCGATCGTCTCCGCGAGTCCCGACTCGGACGTGCCCCACGTCTTCAACGTGCGTGACACCAGCGCCGAGCGCTCACCGCAGCGCTCGAGGAGGTCGGGCATCACCTCGTCGCTGACCATCGCCCTCATCTCGTACGGGACGCCGGGCACCGCATAGACGACCTTCCCGGCGACGGGCGCGGCGAGGCCCGGGGCCGTTCCCAGCGGGTTCGGGAGCACGGTGGCGCCGTCGGGAACGTCGGCCTGACGGAGGTTGTTCTGCGGCATGTCGCGACCACGCGAGCTGAAGAGCGCGGCGATGTGGTCGACCAGGTCGTGGCGGCGGACGAGCTCGACGCCCATCACCGTGGCGATGGCGTCGCGCGTGAGGTCATCGGGAGTCGGACCGAGCCCACCGCAGACGATGACCGCATCGGCGTCGGTCAGCAGGTCGCGCAGGGCAGCCACGAGCCGGTCGTGGTTGTCACCGACCTGGCGGTGCTCGTAGCTGTCGATGCCCACCGCCGCGAGCTGCTCACCGATCCAGGCGCTGTTCGTGTCGACGATCTGGCCCAGGAGCAGCTCGGTGCCGACCGCCAGGACCTCGCAGCGCATGGGGCGACGGCCCGGTCGCTACGCGATGCTCCGGCGCCAGCCCCGACGGACGATGTCGGCGCCCGACACGAGCGTGAAGGCGACAGCCAGCCAGAGCATCACGGTCTGGAACCCGACGGCGCTCTCGAGAGGCGGGAACAGCACGACGCCCACGGCCAGCAGCTGAACGTTCGTCTTGTACTTGCCCAGGCGGCGTGCGGGCAACGAGATCCCGCGGCGCCCGGCGAGGCTCCGGTAGACGGAGATGAACACCTCGCGACCCACGACGAGGCCGACCGGGAGCCAGGCGAAGTCACCTCGGATCGCGAGTGCGAGGAACCCGCCGACAGCCAGGAACTTGTCGGCGATCGGGTCGAGGTAGGCGCCCGAGCGGGTGGTGCCCTCCCGACGGGCGATGTAGCCGTCGAGGCCGTCGGTGATGCTCAGGACGAACCATCCGGTGACCGCCGGCCAGCTCGCCTCGTCCTCGGTGATGATGAGCCAGAAGAGCGGGATCGCGAAGAGCATCCGCGAGAGGGTGAGCGCGTTGGCACGTGTGGCCAGAGCGCCCGGGCCGAAGCGGGGCTCCTTCACCGGCGCCGTATTCACGCGACCCCTGCTCCCGCCGCCACGAGGGCTTCCGCCTCGAGGTCGGAGCCGACGGCACCGGTGACCCGGACGTCGGCGAGATCGCCGGCGCTGAGTGCCGCGTCGTGCAGCGTGATGACGCCGTCGATTTCTGGTGCCTCACGGTGCGTGCGCGCCACGGCGGCACCCCCGGAATGGTCGTTGCCGACGCGGTCGACGAGGACCCGGACCTCCCGGCCGACGAGCGCCTCACGCGCGGCTGCGGTGAGGGGGTCCTGGAGACCGGTGAGCTCCCGGAGCCGGCGGTGCACGAGCGACTCCTCGACGACGCCGCCCTGGTCGGCCGATGCGGTGCCCTCCTCCTCGGAGTAGGGGAAGAACCCGGCCCAGTCGAGGCGTGCTTCCGACAGGAAGGCCAGCAGTGTGTCGTGGTCGGTCTCGGTCTCGCCGGGGTGGCCGACGATGAACGACGACCGGAACGAGGCGTCGGGCTCGTCGGTGCGGATCCCCTCGACCAGCTCGAGGAACCGATCGCCGCTCCCCCAGCGCTTCATCCGCCGGAGCAGCGGAGCACTGGCGTGCTGGAGCGACAGGTCGAAGTACGGAACCGTCGTGTCGAGCTCGAGCATCGTGGACACGAGCGGGTCGCGGACCTCCGACGGGTAGAGGTAGAGGAGCCGGAGGCGCTCGAGGCCGTGGGCTCTCAACCTGTCGAGGCGGCGCAGCAGAGGCTCCAGGGAGTTCGGCTCGCCCACGTCGCGCCCGTACCAGGCGATGTCCTGGGCGACGAGCACGATCTCGCGCACCCCGCTCTCCACGAGAGAACGCGCCTCGGCCTCGATCGCCTCGGGGGCACGTGACCTCTGCGTGCCGCGGAAGCTCGGGATGGCGCAGAAGGCGCACTGGCGGTCGCACCCCTCGGCCACCTTGAGGTACGCCCATGGAGCCGGGTGCGCCGGACGTGGCAGCTCCAGCAGGTCGCGCACCCCTCGAGGTCGGCTCACGAACTCCACCGGGGCCAGCGACCCTTCGCCGGCGAAGCCCACGACGGCGTCGACCTCGGGCAGGGCGTCGGCCAACTCGTCGCCGGCACGCTCGGCCAGGCATCCGGTCACGACCAGTCGGGACCCGGGCTTGCGCACCTCGTCGAGGGCGAGGGTCACGTCGATCGACTCCTGGCGGGCCTCCTCCACGAAGGCGCAGGTGTTGACGACCACGAGGTCGGCCACGGCGGCCGATTCCGCCGGTCGCAGCCCGTCGTCGAGCAGCGTCCCGACCACCTTGTCGGAGTCGACGGCGTTCTTCGGGCATCCGAGCGTCTCGAGGTAGAAGCGCGCCGGGGCGTCGGGGCGTTCACCGGGGCTCACAGACCTGATTCTACGCCCCGGATGGTGGACGGACCCATGTCCGGACCGGGGCCGTTAGGGTTCGCGGGACCTCGTGACGACATCTGGAGACCGCCGTGAGCGATTCGACCGTCGTGTGCCCATCGTGCGGCGCCGAGTACCGGTTCGGCACGACGCAGTGCGCCGACTGCCGGGTGGCGCTGCTCCCACCGGGCGCGACCCCTCCCGAGGTCGGTGACGACGCTCCCCTTCTCATCGAGATGGGTACGTGGCCCCGCGTCAACGCCGTGCTGATCCGGCGCCATCTCGAAACGGCCGGCGTCTCGGTGTTCCTCGACCTCGGTCCGGGGACCGGGACGATCTTCGTGAGCGACGAGCAGGCCGACTTCGCCGACGCCGTGATCCGCGAGCTCGACGGCGGCGACACGTCGACCGTAGGCCTCGAGGACGCCGTCGACGCCCTCGAGGACAATCTGGCCTCAGCGGGCGCTCTGCTCGAGGAGCTCCGTGCCCGCCTCGACGCCGAGCGGCGATCCTAGAGTTTCCTGTCCGGAGGTCCGGATCTCACACTTCATTGACGCAGCGGTGATCGCAATCACCACAGTCGACTCGGTGTCGGGATCGAACATCACGAGGGAGGTGTAGCCGACTACACGCCCAGGTTTCCGTAGCGCTCCATGACGCCAATGAGAGCCTCGTCGAGGGGAGACATCACCCGGCGAGAAAGCTCAGGCGGAGCCGGCGGTCGGGGTTGTCGACGTTGGTGTCGACGAGCACGACGCTCTGCCACGTCCCGAGCGCCGGCTTCCCGTCGAGGACGGGCACCGTCACCGACGGGCACACAATCGCCGGCAGCAGGTGGTCGGCTCCGTGACCCGGTGAGCCGTGTGCGTGGCGGTAGCGGTCGTCGCGTGGCAACAGCCGTTCCAGCGCGTCGAGCAGGTCGGGCTCGGAGTACGCTCCTGTCTCCATGATCGCGACACCGGCGGTCGCATGCGGCACGAACACCTGACACAGCCCGTCACCACGGCCGCTGCAGAATTCGGTGACGTGGTGCGTGACGTCGACGATCCGCTCGTCACGCGTCGAGATCTCGAAGGTACGGGAATCCATGGTCACCCTCTCACGTCGGAGCCGCCACCGCGATGGCGTTCGCCTCCGCGGCAGCCGCGAGTCGATCGTCGTAGGTCACCATCTGCTCGAGTTCGTCGCCGAGGTCGAGGGCTGCCGCGATGTGGATTGCGTCCAGCGATCTCAGCGATGCCGGGTCGAGCCGGCCGGCCTGTTCGAAGATGGAGCTCGTGACCTCCACGAGCGTGACGGACTCGAGGACCGCCCGCGCTCGCACGACTCGGTCGGGCGCGGCGCGCCGTACGACCCGCATCAGCTCCGTGCGCGCCAGGTCACATGCCACGGGATCGCGGCCGTGATCCGAGAGCCAATCCAGGAGAACATCGGTCTCCGGTTCGGCAACAACCAACTTCACGAGTGCCGACGTGTCGACGTAGACGGCCACGTCAGGACTCTTCGGAGTCTCGCAATTCCGCCAGCGCCGCCGACAGGTCCGGTCCGGGCTCGGGAGGCGGCAGATCGACGACCCGGCGGTGGGCCGGTCGGGCTCGGCCCGCACCGACAAGCGAGCGAAGACGCGAAGTCGGGATAGCCGTCATCTGCGCTACCGGGCGCCCACGATCGGTGATCGTGACGGTCTCGCCGGAGGCAGCTTCGGCCACCACGGCCGAGGCGTTCTGTTTGAGTGCACGAATCCCGACATCCGACATGTGCTTCATTGTAGCACATCGGGGTCGGCCGGTCAGAACCCGCTTGCCTCGCCTCGGCTAGACCCTCTCGCGCATCTCGTCGAGCTCGTCGACGGTCATGAGGACCGCACGGGCCTTGGAGCCCTCGCTCGGCCCGACGATCCCCCGCCGTTCGAGCAGATCCATGAGGCGCCCCGCTCGGGCGAAACCCACACGTAGCTTCCGCTGGAGCATGCTCGTGGAGCCGAGCCCGGAGCGCACGACGAGATCGAGCGCCTCGTCGAAGAGCTCGTCGCCCTCGACGTCGTCGTCACCACCGGGGCCGGCCTCGCCGGGCTTGTCCTCCGCGATGCCCGCCACGTAGTCGGTGCCGTCGGCCTGACGCTTCCAGTGGGCGACGACCTTGCGGACCTCGGACTCGGTGACCCACGAGCCCTGCACGCGCTGCGCCCTGCTCTCCGAGGCGGTCATCACGAGCATGTCGCCCTGACCGACGAGCTTCTCGGCACCCATCTGGTCGAGGATCACACGCGAGTCGGCGCTGCTCGTGACCGAGAAGGCGAACCGGCTGGGGACGTTCGCCTTGATGACACCGGTGATCACGTCGACCGACGGACGTTGGGTGGCGATCACGAGGTGGATGCCGACAGCGCGCGCCATCTGTGCAATCCGACAGATGCTCGCCTCGACGTCGCGCGCGGCGACCATCATCAGGTCGTTCAGCTCGTCGACGATCACCACGATGAACGGCAGCCGCTCGAACGTCGTTCCCGAGATCTCGTCGTCGGTGAGCTCACCGGAGTCGACGGCCGCGTTGTAGCCGGCGATGTCGCGGTACCCGGCCGTGGCGAGCATCTCGTAGCGCATGTCCATCTCGCGCACGGCCCAGTCGAGCGCGTTGGCCGCCTTCTTCGGGTCCGTGACGACAGACGTGAGCAGGTGCGGGAGGTCGTTGTAGGCGCCGAGTTCGACCCGCTTGGGGTCGACGAGGATGAGGCGCACCTCCTCGGGCGTGCAGCGCGCCAGGATCGACGTGACGATCGAGTTGATGCAGCTCGACTTCCCCGCACCCGTGGCTCCGGCGATGAGCACGTGGGGCATCTCGGCCAGGTTGGCCATGACGGCCCGCCCGGCGATGTCGCGCCCGAGGCCGACCTGGAGCGGGTGTGTGGCGGCGGCCGCCTCGTCGGAGCCCAGGATCTCCCCGAGTGTCACGACCTGGCGCTGCCGGTTCGGCACCTCCACGCCAATGGCGGAGCGGCCGGGTATCGGCGCCAGGATGCGCACGTCGGGGCTCGCCATGGCGTAGGCGATGTCGTGGTTGAGGTTGCGGATCTTGTTGACCTTGACGCCGGAGGCCAGCTCGAGCTCGTAGCGCGTGACGGTCGGCCCGACCGTCATGCCGATGAGCGTCGCATCGACACCGAAGTCGGCGAGGGTGCGCTCGAGGACCTGACCGGCCTCCTCGGCGAACCGCGCGTCGGTGACCCTGGCCCGTCCCTCCTCGAGGAGGTCGAGCGGAGGGAGGTGCCACGTGTCGGACCCGCCGGTGGTCGCCACATCGGCCATCGGGACGACGTCGATACCCTCCTCGGTGGCACCCCCATCGAAGGCGTCGTCTTCGTCCCCGGTTTCCTGGTCGTCGACGAAGCTCTCATCGGCGAAGGCGGACTCCGGATCGTCGAGATCGATCACCGTCGGCTCGTCGTCGACGGGGAGGTCCTCTTCGAGTGGCTCGTCGGAGATCCACAGGGCCTCGTCGTCATCACCGTCGTCGCCGGCCTCGTTCTCGCTCCCGAGACGGAATAGCTTCTCGATCTGGCGCCACAGCGCCCTGACACCCCGACCGATCGTCGCCAGAACGTCGCGCATCGGGAGCCCCGTCATGAGGAGCAGACCGAGCAGCCCGACGCTGACGAGCACCACCACGGCGCCCGCCGTGCCGGTTGCGCTGCTCAGGGGCACGGCGATCACCGCGCCCACGAGCCCACCCGCGTCACGCAGTCCGTCGACACCACCGTTCAGTTCCGGCGCGCCCTTCGCGAGATGCAGCAGGCACACCGAGGCAACCGCCGAGAGAAGCGCTCCGGTGGCGAGGCGCAGCGGCGCCTCTACCTTCGGGCGGAACAGGATCAGAACGCCGGCGGCGCCCAGGAGGAACGGCAGTGCGACGGCCGCCGCCCCCACCAGTGCCGTGGCCCCGCTGTCGAGAGCGCTGCCCACGGGACCGGCCGTGTCAGAGAAGACCCCGAGCCCGCAGAGGACGCCGAGGACGATCAGAGCGATGGCGGCGGCGTCGGCGGCGTGGTTGCCGAGCTGGTCGGCCAGGGTCTGCGACACCCGGCCGCGGGACCCTGTACCGCCGCCGGTTGCCCGCCCGGAGCGCTTCGTGGCGGTCATATCCCAACAGTAACACCAGCAACATCAGGCCCATGAGGACCTCTGCACACGGTGCCTTGGTTGATTACCGACCGGTAGGTAGGCTGTCGGGCCATGGCGGACGAGACGCGAGACGCCCCCGAGACCCTCATTCCCCGCCTACGCGGCGTTCTGCACCAGTACGCGGCACTCGTCTGGCTCGGTGCGGGCCTGGCGCTGTTCCTCGTCGCCTCCGGCGCCGAGGCGCGCGTCGCCGCACTCGTCTACTGCCTCGGCCTCACGACGATGTTCGGCGTGAGCGCGCTCTACCACCGCGGCAACTGGTCGCCGACGGGCAAGGCGTGGATGCGCCGCGCCGACCACTCGGGCATCTACCTCGCCATCGCCGGCACGTACACGCCCATCGTCCTGCTCACCTTCGGCCCGCTCGGCTCGGCGATCATGCTCACGGTCGTGTGGGGTGTCGCCGTCGCCGGCGTCACCCTCAACCTCTCGTGGCGACTACTCCCCGGATGGCTCCAGTACGTGATGTACATCGGACTCGGCTGGGTGGCGGTGTTCGTGATGCCGCAGCTGGTGCGCACGTGGGGGTTTGCCTGGTGCGGACTGCTCCTTCTCGGCGGTGTTCTCTACACCGTCGGTGCGGTGCTCCTCGCGATGCAACGCCCGAAGTTGTCACCGCGCTGGTTCGGCTACCACGAGCTGTGGCACACCTTCACGGTCGCCGCCGCCGGCGCGCAGTTCGTGGTCGTGCTCGTCGTCGTCACCTGAAGGCTGTCAGAGGCTGGAGGAGTAGCCGCCGTTCACGGGGTAGACCTGCCCGGTGATCCAGCTCCCCGACTCGCTGCACAGCAACAGCGCCAAGGGAGCGATGTCGTCGGGTGTGCCGAGGCGACCGACCGGGTAGTTCCGCACCATCTTGGCCTCCACCTCCGGGTTCTCGTCGTAGGTCTCGGCGAGGATGCCGTGGCGGATCGAACCCAACGCGATGCAGTTGGCGGTCACGCCGTGGCGCCCGACCTCCATGGCGAGGCCGCGCATGAAACCCATCGCCCCGGCCTTCGCCGCGCCGTAGACGACCTGGCCGCGTTCGCCGACACGGCCTGCGTCGGACACGATCGTGAGCACACGACCCCAGCCCGCGTCGAGCATCCCGGGGAGATAGACGTGCGTGACCTGCATGACCCCGAAGAGGTTGATGGCGATCCACTCGTGCCAGCTCTCGGGCTCGGTCTCGGCGAAGCGCTTCAGGTCGAACCGCCGGAGCGGAAGGCCGGCGTTGTTGACCACGATGTCGACGGGTCCCGTGGCCTCGGCCATTGCCACGACGGCGTCGTCGTCGGTGACATCGGCCACGACCGGGCTCGCACCCCCGGAGCCCTGAGCGCGCTTCTCGGTGATCCATGAGGCCGCGTCCGTCGCACGCCCCTCGTCGAGATCGTTGATCCACACGTGCGCCCCTGCCGCCGCCAGTGCTGCGGCGATCTCGTGGCCCACTCCCCGCCGGCGCCGGTCACGGTCGCCGTGCGCCCGTCGAGCGGGGTGTTCTCCGATGTCGCCATCAGACCTCGAGCACGACGGGCACGACCGTCGGGCGGCGACGTGTGCGATCAGCGATGAACCGTGCCAGCGCACGGCGCGTGTGACGCTGCATCGACTCGACGTCGGTGGCACCCTCGGCGGCCGCCACCTCCACCGCGCCGGCAACGACGTCGCGCGCCTCGTCGAGGAGCTCCTCGGCCTCGGGCGCGTGGACCCACCCCTTGGTCTCGATCTCGGGACCAGTGACGATCTCGCCCGTCGCGGCGTCGACGGTCACGAACACCACGACGATGCCCTCCTCGGCCAACGCCCTGCGGTCGCGCAGCACCCCGTGACCGATGTCGCCGACGATTCCGTCGACGTAGAGGTAGCCCGACGGAACGACGCGGCGGTCGACGGTGGCGCCGCTGTCGGTGAGTGTCACGGCGTCTCCGTCCTCACAGACCATCGCATGGTCGTCGGCGACGCCGCATTCCACAGCGAGAGCTGCGTGACGAACGAGGTGGCGGTACTCGCCGTGCACCGGCACGAACCACTCCGGTGAGAGCAGGCGCAGCAGGGTCCGGAGCTCGTCGGCGGACGCATGCCCCGACACGTGCACGTCGGCGTTGCCCTCGTGGAAGACGGCGGCACCCGCGCGGTGGAGGCCGTCGATCACGCGCGTGACGTTCGATTCGTTGCCGGGAATGGCATGGGCGGAGATGATGACGGCGTCGTCGGGCCCGATCTTGACCCACTTGTGGTCGTGGGCCGCCATGAGAGACAGCGCGCTCATCGGCTCCCCCTGTGAGCCGGTGCAGATGATGCAGACCTCCTCGGGAGGGAGGTGCTGCACGTCCTCGATGTCGACGATCTCGGCGTCGGCGAGTGCGAACAGCCCCATCTCCCGGGCGAGTGCGACGTTCTGCACCATCGAGCGCCCGAGGAACGCCACGCGCCGCCCCGCCGACACGGCAGCGAGCGCCACCTGCTCGACCCGGTGGAGGTGTGAGGCGAAGCTCGCCACGATGAGACGCTGGTCGGCGTGCTCTGCGAACAGGCGCCGCAACCACCGACCCGCTGTCGACTCCGACGGTGTGCTTCCGGCCGTTTCCGCGTTCGTGGAGTCGGCGAGCAGGAGCCTCACGCCGTCGTCCTCCCGGGCCACCTCGCCGAGCGCCGCGAGGTCGGTGACGCGTCCGTCGACAGGCGTGAGATCGAGCTTGAAGTCGCCGGAGTGCACGACCGTGCCCGCAGGAGTTCGCACCACGGTCGCGAAACCGTGCGGGACGGAGTGTGTGACCGGGACGAACTGGCAGTCGAAGACACCGATCCGGACCCTCTCGCCGTCGTCCACGGGGATCATGTCCGCCTTACCGGCGACACCGGCCTCCTCGATGCGGCCGCGTGCCAGGCCGAGCGTGAGCGGCGAGCCGTAGACCGGGAGCGCGCGGTCGATCTCGCGCAGCAGGAACGCCAGGCCCCCGACGTGGTCCTCGTGGCCGTGGGTGAGGACGACCCCATCGAGACGCGATGCGTTGTCGATCAGGTACGACAGGTCGGGGAGTACCAGGTCGATTCCGGGCATGTCGTCACGGGGGAACATCAGGCCCACGTCGATGACGAGAATCCGGCCCTCGACCTCGATGCACGCGCAGTTACGGCCGATCTCCCCGAGCCCCCCGAGGAAGACGACGCGGACGTCGGCGCTCCCGTCAGGCATCGCCCGAAGCTACCACCGGGTCATCGCGACCCCGGCGCGCCTCGGAAGGACAGACAGTCAGGAGGCCGCCGCCAGATCGCGGTCCTTCTGCACTTCGTCGAGGAGCGTGTACTCCTCGCCCGTGTCGGCGAAGTCCTCGAACTGTATGACCTGGAGCTCCTCGAAGCGTCGCCGCAGCCACTGGTCGCTCGCGTCGAGCAGACCGAGCTTCTTGCAGTTCGGGACGATCTTGGAGAACAGCATCTGCTGGAACATCGGGCGGGCCTCGTCGACGAGCGCCAGCGCCATGGCGTCCTTCGGCTCGATTCCCAGCCGCTCCCACACCTCCTGTTGGAGGAACCGGTCGCGCATGCGCACCGCGGCCTCGTAGGCGAACTCCTGGCGCTCACGCATCTCGGCCGCCGACAGCTGGTCGTAGAATTCCTTGAGGGAGATGACGCCGAAGGCCACGTGGCGTGCCTCGTCACTCATGACGTAGCGCAGCAGCTTCTTGAGTAGCGGCTCGGTGGTCATCTGGTGCATGAAACCGAACGCCGCCAGGGCGAGGCCCTCGACCATGATCTGCATGCCCAGATAGGTCATGTCCCAGCGGCTGTCGGACACGATGTCGTCGAGCAGCGCCCGCAGGTGCGCACCGATCGGGTAGTGACCCGACAGTTTCTCGTCGAGATACCGGGCGAACACCTCGACGTGTCGCGCCTCGTCCATGACCTGGGTGGCGGCGTAGTACTTGGCGTCGATCCACGGAACGGTCTCCACGATCTGGGCGGTGCAGATGAGCGCGCCCTGCTCGCCGTGCATGAACTGCGACAGCAGCCAGTTCTGCGACTCGATACCGAGCCGGACCCAGTCGTCGTCGCCCCACGTCTCGAACGGTGTGCCCCGGAAGTCCGCGTCCTCGGGCAGCGTCGGGCGGTTGGCCATGTTGTTGACGACAACGGTCTCCTGATCGACCGGCGTGTCCCATGGCAGGTCGGTGTCGCCGTTCCACTGGGAGTTCTTGGCCTTCTCGTAGAGCTTCGAGAGCGCGGGCCGGCTCCGGTTGTAGTCCCACGTGAACAACGCGTCGGCCTCGGAGCGCACGACGTGCTGCACCTCGTTGACGTCGGTGTTGCTGATCGACAGGATCCGCTCGAGATCGTCGACGTTGTCGGGTCCGATGGGAATGACCTTCTCGCTCACAGTGGGGCTCCTCAGGATTTCGCCAACCCGGGCACGACGTAGTCGCACACGAGTCTACGGACAGAGTCGGGATCCGTGAGCGCGGGTGTGTCGCCGGGCTCGACGGTGTAGGAGAGGACGATGCGGGTGAGCCACTCCGCGACGCGCCGTGCGTGCGGGCCGCTCACGAAGGCCTGGAGAGGAGCCTCGAGCGCATCGCTCACGGCGGTGAAGGTGGCGTCGAGGCCGTCGAAGGTGAGATAGGGCAGCACGAGCTCGGGTTCGAGCTCGAGGACGCGCGACAACGCCGCGTTGGCGCGCAACGATTCTGAGGAGTGCCGGAGGACCGCCACGAGAGCCGCATCGAGCGAGTCGGCCCCGTCGACGAGCGCGGCCAGCTCGGTGGTGAGTCGGCGCCACTCGCGGGCGACGAGGGCCTCGAGCATCGCGCTCTTCGACCGGTGGTGGCGGTACAGCGTCGCGCGGGAGCACCCTGCCTCGGTGGCGACGTCGTCGACGGTGGTCTTTCCGACGCCGTGCCGGGCGATGCACACGGCCAGGGCGTCGAGGATCCGCGCGGCCGCATCGGTTTCGGCGGGCTCCCTCCCCGAGACGGGAACGGAGACGCGCGCGGCCGGGATCACAATGAGACACTAAGGCTCGATCTGTCTCACGTCAAGGGAACCGGCCAGAGGGTGGCACCGCTAGCCTCGGCAGCCCGTGAACAGCACCGATCCCCCACCGCCGAGCGCCGACGCGTGGGTCGAGCGCGACCAGGCCGTGGTCTGGCACGGCTTCACCCAGATGGCGACCTACGCCGACAACGCCCCGATCGTCGTGGAGCGTGCCGAGGGCCGCGACCTGATCGACGTCGACGGCCGCCGCTACCTCGACGCCATCTCGTCGCTGTGGGTCAACACCCTGGGCCACCGGGTCCCGGAGCTCGACGCGGCGCTGGTCGAGCAGATGGACAAGGTCGCGCACTCCACACTTCTCGGGAACGGCAACGTAGCGGTCATCGAGCTGTCCGAAGCCCTTGCAACGCGGGTCCCGGTCGACGAACCGCACGTGCTCTACGCCTCCGACGGTGCCGCGGCGGTCGAGCAGGCCCTGAAGATCGCGTTCCAGTTCCACACCAACCGGGGCTCGACTCACCGCACGCGGTACCTGGCACTCGGTGGGGCCTACCACGGAGACACCGTGGGTGGGATCTCGCTCGGGGCCGGCGGGTTCGGCACCGACGTCTTCGACCCGCTGCGCTTCGACGCCCTGCGCGCCCCGGGCTACGACGATCCGGGATGGTGCGACGCGGCACTCGCGATCCTCGACGCCTCCGCCGACACATTGGCCGCCGTGGTGATCGAGCCCCTCGTACAGGGTGCGGCCGGAATCCAGGTCGCCGACCCTGCCGACGTCGGGCGGTTCGCCGCCGGCGTGCGGGACGAGGGTGTGCTGCTCATCGCCGATGAGGTCGCCACGGGTTTCGGGAGGACGGGAACCCTCTTCGCGTCGGAACAGTGCGGACTGAGACCGGACCTGCTGGCGATCGGCAAGGGGCTCGCTGCCGGGTACCTCCCCATGTCGGCCACGGTGGCCGCCGACCACGTGTACGAGGCGTTCCTCGGTGAGGACCTCGGCGCGGTGACCTTCTACCACGGCCACTCCTTCTCGGGGAATGCGCTCGGTGCGGCCGTCGCCCTGCGCCACCTCCGGCTCCTCGACGAATGGGACGTGCTCGCCAACGTGGCCGAGCGCGCGACCCAGCTCGGAGAACGACTCACCGAATCCGTCGAACCGCTTCCCGGGGTCCGCGAGGTTCGCCGGTGCGGGCTCATGTGCGGCGTGGAGCTGGCGCCACCGTCTGACGGCCTCCGGTGGGGTCGACGGGTGTGTGCGGCGGCCGTCGCGCGTGGTGTCCTGTTGCGGCCCCTGGACGATGTCGTGGTCGTCATGCCTCCCCTCACGGTCACCGCCGCCGAGATCGACCGGATCGTCGACGTCCTGGCCGCCGCGGTGGCGGCGACATCGAAATGACCTGGCAGCAGCGAATCCGCGACCAGCTCGACGAGATCGACGCGGCCGGGCTCACCCGGTCGGTGCGCGACCTCCGGCTCGACTCCCCCGTCGAAGGCACCCTCGTCGATGACGGACGACACGTCGTCGCCTTCGCCTCGAACGACTACCTCGGTCTCACGCGGCACCCGTCTGTGATCGGGGCCGCGCACGAGGCGCTCGAGCGCTCCGGTGCCGGGGCGGGGGCATCGCGTCTCGTCGTGGGGGCGCGTCCCGAGCACCGCCATCTCGAAGAGAGCATCGCCGACTGGAAGGCCACGTCGGCGGCTCTTCTGTTCCCCACCGGCTTCGCCGCCAACCTGGGGGTGCTGACGACGCTCGGTGGCCCCGGCGTGCGAATCCTCTCCGACGCATGGAACCACGCCTCCATCATCGACGGTGCGCGTCTGGCCCGGGCCGACGTAGCGGTCTACCCCCACGGCGACATGGCCGCGCTCTCCGGCCTGTTGCGCGACGCTCCTTCGGCCGTGGTCGTCAGCGACACCGTCTTCTCGATGGACGGCGACGAGGCGTCGGTCTCCGCGCTCGAGGAGCTGTGCTCGCGCCACGACGCACTCCTCGTCCTCGACGAGGCGCACGCCGTGCTCGGGCCCGACCTCGACGGAGGCGCGACGCCGGATCACGTCGTGCGCGTGGGGACGCTCTCCAAGACCCTCGGCGCGCTCGGTGGGTTCGCCGCAGCCACCGGCGACATCGTCCACCTGCTCGTCAACCGTGCCCGGCCCTTCATCTTCACGACCGCGCCCACACCGGCCGACACGGCAGCGGCCTCTGCCGCACTCGACGTCGTTCGCTCCTCCGAGGGTGATGAGCTCCGGGCGCGGCTGCGCAGCCACGTCGAGCACATCGCACCGGGTCACCCGTCCCCCATCGTGCCGGTGATCCTCGGATCGGAGCAGGCCGCCCTCGATGCCTCGGCAGCGCTGCTCGACGAGGGCCTGCTCGTTCCGGCCATCCGGCCACCCACGGTCCCACCCGGCACGTCACGCCTTCGTGTGGCGCTGTCGGCCGCGCATTCCGCCGAGCAGGTGGCGCAGCTCGCGAGTGCCCTCGACGCCCTTCCCGAGACCCATGCCGCACGCTGACGCACCACGGCCGGGGCGCGTGGTGCTCGTGGCGGGGACCGCCACCGACGTGGGCAAGACGTGGGTGAGCGCGCGCATCCTCACCGAAGCGCGAGACGCCGGGCTCACCGTGTCGGTCCGCAAGCCACTCCAGTCGTTCGACCCGTCCGACGGGTCACCGACCGACGCCGAGGTCCTCGCCCGTGCGTCGGGTGAGAGCCCCGACGACGTGTGCCCACCGGCCAACCACTTCCCTCTCGCCATGGCGCCACCGATGGCCGCGTCGCACCTCGGGCGCGAGATTCCCACCACCGACCGCCTGGTCGCCGCGCTGGCGTGGCCGGGCAGTGTGGACCTCGGCCTCGTGGAGGCTGTCGGCGGCGTACGCTCGCCCCTGGCCGCCAACGGCGACACCCTCGACCTGGCGGACGATCTCCGCCCTGACGTCGTGGTGCTGGTGGCCGACGCGGGGCTCGGCACGATCAACGCCGTCCGACTGTGCACCGAGGCACTCGAGCCCCACGCCGTGGTGGTGTTGCTCAACCGCTTCGACCCGGCCGACGCCGTGGCGGCAGGAAACCTGACATGGCTGACCGAGTGGGACGGCTACGACGTGGAGACGGAGATCCCGTCGCTTGTGCGACGCATCACGTCGGCGACCTGACGACGCCGTGGTCGCGGCACTCCGCGAGCGCCCGGGCCGGGGTCACGACGACGCGGAGCTTGCGCCCGCACTCGGGACAGAAGCGCGGTGGGTCGAGCAGCCGGGAACAGCCGGGGCACTCGGCGACCGGACGCCCGCATCCGGTGCAGTGCCTCCCTCTCTTCACAGGGCCTTGCCGAGCTCCCCGAGGGGCATGTGCAGGTCGTCGAGCATCGTGAGGTCCTCGTCGGGAGAGCGCCCGAGCGTGGTGAGGTAGTTGCCGACGATGAGGGCGTTGACACCGGCCGTGAGCCCGAGGGCCTGGAGCTCGCGAAGCGTCACCTCGCGGCCACCCGCGTAGCGCAGGATCACCCCGGGGAGTGCCAGGCGGGTGAGCGCGATCCAACGGATCGCTTCGAGCGGGTCGATGAGGGGTCTCTCGGACAACGGTGTACCCGGGCGCGGGTTGAGGAAGTTGATCGGCACCTCCACCGGGTCGACCTCGCGCAACTCCATGAGCATCTCGATGCGCTGCTCGTCGGTTTCGCCCATACCGAGGAGAACACCGCAGCACAGGTCCATGCCGAACTCGCGCACGAGACGGCAGGTGTCGGCGCGCTCCTCCCAGCTGTGCGTGCTCACGACCTCGGGAAAGAACGACCGCGCGGTCTCGAGGTTGTGGTTGTAGCGGTGAACGCCGCCCTCGGCGAGACGCTGTGCCTGGTCGCGGGTCAGGATGCCGGCACTCACCGAGACGTTGAGCCCTGTCTTGTCCTGGATCAGTGAAACGAGCTCGAGAATGCGATCCACCGTGCGCTCATCGGGACCGCGGACGGCGAGAACGATGCAGAAGTTGGACCCTCCGATCTCGGCAGTCTCGGCTGCGGCGGCGAGTACCTCGTCGGTGTCGAGGAAGGGGGTGGCCTTCACGGGACTGCCGAAGAGCGCCGACTGCGAGCAGAAGTTGCAGTCCTCGGGGCACCCGCCGGTGCGCGCGGAGACGATCCCCTCCACCTCGACGGTGTCGCCACAGAACTCGAGCCGGACCTCGTGCGCCAGGGCGGCGAGTGTCGGAACGGCAGAGGCCGGGACCCGGCTGAGCCGGCGGAGCTCCTCGCCGGAGAGCGGACGGCGCTCCTGGAGCAGTGCCCGGCGAGCGGCGTCGACGAGGCTCGGTGTGCTCGACATCTCGGGCGGTGAGAGCGTGGACATCGCTTCACCGTAGTGGACGTCGTGACCGCAGCCGAAGCCGAGGGTGTGCTACCCGGTCGGGCGGGCGGGGAGGCACTCCTCCCGCATCACGCCTCCCAGCAGCTCGCTGCGCACGAGGAGCTCCACATCACCACGGTCGTCGAGGTTCCACCGGCCGGGCGAGACGATGAGGCTCAGGATCATCCGGGCGACGTAGTCGACGGCCCCGTCGACGTCGACACCGGGCCGCAGGTGGCCGGCGTCGTCCTCGGCCTGCACGAAGGATCGGAGATAGCCGCGGATCCACTCGAGCGTCTGGTGACTCTGCGTCGTGAGGAGCGGGAGGAGCCGCTCCGGCTCGGTGATCAGCATCTTCTGGAGCACCTCGTGCCCGGTGATCGACCGGTGGGCGAACACGACCCCGTCCTCGACGAGGGTCACGAAGTCGGCGGCGCCCTCGACGGCCTCCATGAGCCGGAGGAAGAACCGGCCCATCTCCCACGACACGGTCTCGGAGAGGAGCTGCTCCCGGCCCCCGGGGAAATGACGGTAGACCGTGGCCCGCGAGACCCCCGACGTCGTGGCCACGGCCTCCACCGTGGTCTTGGCCATACCGAGGCGCGCCACCGTCGTGAACGTGCCCTCGAGCACCCGCTCGCGTACATCCCGGTTCGACCCCACGGCCGGAAGCGTACCGACGCGGCGAGACCCCCCGAAGGGGGCCTCGTCACTTCTCGGCCTACCGCCGAAGGCGGTTCGAGCGGTCAGCCGAAGGCGAGGATCAGCGGCCTACCGCCGAAGGCGGTTCGAGCAGCTAGAAGCTGTAGTTCTTCGCCGCGTCCGACTCCACCGTCAGCTCCACGACAGCGAGGCCCGTGTCCTCGGAGCTGTCAGCCGCTGTGAAGATCGCGTTCACCCGGGGTGGGCTGCGGTCGGGGCCGTACTCGTAGTCGCCGGCCGCGCCGTCGAACGTGAGCGTCTGCTCCTCGTTGATCGCCTTCACGATCCCGGCAGGCGTGACGTCGTTGTTGTCGAACGCCTTCTCGAGGATCTGCGCCGTCCCCCACGCCGACACGTAGCCGAAGAGGCTGAACAGGTTGATCGCCGTATCGGGCGCGAACTGGTCGCGCTGGTCGAGCATCTGCTTCACACCCGGGATGCTCTCATCGAGGCTGGCGCCGTCCTCGGCGACGATCCAGACGTTGTCCTTGATGTAGCTCGCCAGGTCGCCTTCGGCGAACGACGACGACCATGCAGGCCCGAGCCCGATCCACCGCGGCGTGAAGCCCACGGCCTCGGCACGGCCCCAGATCGACGGCGAGTCGATGAGCGTGGACGCCTGGAACACGACGTCGCACTCGTTGTCCTGGAGCTGCTGGATCTGCGCGGTCATGTCGTCGCCCGTGGCAAACGAGGCACTGGTCTTGATGTCGAACCCGAGCTCGGTGGCGGCGAAGTCGGCGCCCTCCTGACCGGCGTCGCCGTAGGAGTCGTCCTGCTTGATGACGCAGGCGTTCTTGCCGTCGAAGCCCTCGGTGTCGCCGTAGTAGGCCGCACCGTTGATGATCTCGATCTGGTACGGGGCCAGCACCGGAGCCAGGTTGGGCATGGTGACCCACTCGGCATCGAGCGTGGCGGGGGCACCCGCGTACTCGTCGTCCTCCATCAGGGGCAGGAGGTTGTTCGTGACCTCGGTGCCGAGAACCTGGCCGAACATCGCGACGTCACCCTTGATGCGCTGGTACTCGCTACGGGCCTTCTCGCCGGCGTACTCGGTGTCGGCCTCGACGAGCTCGACCTGGTACTTGCCCGCGATCCCGCCTTCGGCGTTGAGAGCGTCCCAGTAGAGCTTGTTGCCGTTCGTGACCTGCTCACCCAGCGCGGCGAAGGCCGTGGTCTGGGGGGTCAGGATCCCCAGGGTGATGGTCCCGCCGTTCTCGTCGCCCGAGAACCCGACGTCGCTCTGGAGCGTGGCGGGCTTCTCGTCGCTCCCGCCGTCGTCGCCGTCGTCGCCCGAGTCCTCGCTCGAGGCGCAGGCCACCAGCACCAGCATCAGCGTGCACAGCACCGCGATCCACCGGACAGGTCTTCTGGTCGTCATGTCGCTCCCCCTGAGCTTCCCCACACGATCGTGTACGGGCGGAACACTAGTTGGCGGCGCCACCGTAGACCCGACGCGGGGCCCGGCGGCGTCAGGACCGGTAGGGCCAGCGCTGGAAGTACGCCTTGACCTTCTGCCACAGGCCCGCCAGCCCCCTCGGGAACAGCATGAGGAACACGATGATGAGCACGCCGTAGATGGCCGACGAGAGGGCGGAGGTCGTGATCCCCGACTCCGTGGAGCTGTTCGTGACGAACGGGATCGAGTCGGCGAAGCGCGTGATCAGCTCGGGGATCGCCTGGAGCGCCACCGCTCCCAGCACGGCGCCGTAGATCGTGCCGACCCCGCCGATGATGATGATGGCGAGGAACTGGATCGACAGGAAGATGTCGAAGGTGTTGGGATCGACGAAGCGGTTGTACGACGCCAGGAGACCGCCGGCCACCGCCGCCATCGCCCCCGACACGGCGAACGCCCCGATCTTGTAGCGGGCAAGACTGACGCCGACGACCTCGGCGGCGATGTCGCGGTCGCGGATCGCCTGCATGGCGCGGCCGGGACGGGTCCGGACGAGGTTCTTGGCGATCAGCGCGGCGATGAGGGCAACAATCCAGACCAGGTACACGAATCCGGCTTCGCGCTTGAACACGAAGCCGAAGATCTCCAGATCGGCGAAGTTGACCGGGCCGATCGCCACGATCTTGTCGGTCTCGGTCACCGTGGCGTTGTTGCCGCCCGTGATGAACTCGGCATTCCTGAACAGGTACTGACCGACGATGACGAGACCGAGCGTGACGACAACGAGGTACTGGCCCCGCAGGCGCAACGCGAACGGGCCGACGAGGGCCCCGACGCCGGCACCGATGAATGCCGCCATGGGGAGCCACGCCCACAACGGCCAGCCCCAGCGGGTGGGGTCGGCGAACCACACGACCGTGTAGCTACCGAGCCCGATGAAGAAGGCGGTGCCGAGTGACACCTGGCCGGCGTAGCCCGTGAGGAGGTTGAGGCCGATCGCGGCGGTGGCGAAGATCCCGGCGAGCACGAACAGGTTGAGCCAGAACTGGTCCTTCATGTAGAGCGGGACGAGCACGACCACCGCGAGGAGCAGAACGAGCCCGACGCGCTTCCAGGCCGTGGGGAAGAGGCGGAGGTCGTCGGCGTAGCTCGTCTTCATGGAGGCGGGCCGACCGCGCCGAAGCAGACTCATACGCGCTGCACCTGCTTGGTGCCGAAGAGCCCGTAGGGCCGCACCATGAGCACGACGACCATGACGATGTACGGCATGACCTGGTCGAAGCCCTGACCGAGGACGGGGAAGCTGTCGGGTGTCAGGTAGCCGGCGGTCATCACCTGTGCGATCCCGATCGTGAGACCGCCGATCACGGCTCCGCCGGGAGATTCGAGGCCGCCGAGGATCAGCGCGGGAAAGGCCGTGAGCGCCACGAGGCTGATCGTCTGGTTGGCGCCGTTCGGGCTCGCCGCCAGCATGATTCCCGCCACCGCGGCGACAGCCGCCGAGATCACCCACGACAACGCCAGGATCCGGCTCACGCTGATGCCCTGGGCGGACGCCGCCTCCTGGTCGAGGGCGACAGCGCGCATGCCGACGCCGTACTTGGTGTAGCGGAAGAACAGGAAGAACGCCACGAAGGCCACGAGGGCGAACCCGATGGTCCAGACCTCACGCACGAGGATCGTGACGTCGCCGATCTGCCACGTGTCCTGTCCCCACGGCGAGTCGATCGGATTGGTCTGGTCGGGCCAGACGGTGGCCACGATCTGCTGGATCATGATGAACAGGCCGATCGTGATCATGATGAGCGCGTAGACCGGCTTGCCGATCATGTAGCGCAGGATCACCCGCTCGATGACAGCCCCCACGAGGGCGACACCGATGATGGCCAGGACGAACGAGAGCCAGAAGTCGAGCCCCCAGGTGACGTGGAGGTTGAACACGAAGTACCCGCCGAGGATCGCGAAGCTCCCCTGGGCGAAGTTGATGAGCCCGCTCGCCCGGTAGATGACGACGAAGCCCAGGGTGATCAGTGCGTAGATCGACCCCAGGGCCACTCCGCCGACCAACAGTTGCAGGAACTTGGTCATGGGCTCTCCCCACTTCCGCTCCGTAGGGCGGCGATCTCGTCGGCGAACGCCTCGGTCACGACGTCGCGGCGGATCTCGCCGATGGCCGTGAGATGACCGTCGGCCTCGTCGAGTTGCCGGGTGAGGAGCTCGAAGCGGGCAAGCTGCTCGACGTCGGACACCTCGCCATTGACATCGGCCACGACCTCGTCGATCATCTCCCGCACCTCGGGGAGAGCGATCAGGTCGGCGAAGCCCTTCACGACGAGGTCGCGCTCCCGGGCCCAGGGAGCGACCGTGGCGGGCTCCACCTGGATGAGAGCGCCGAGGCGATCGTCGCAGTCGACGACGAGCGCCCGGGCGATGAAGGGTGACGCCACGAGTCGTCGCTCCAGGGCGGCCGGCGACACGTTCGACCCGCCCGCTGTGAGGATCAGCGACTTCTTGCGACCCGTGATGGCCAGGTAGCCGTCGTCGACCTCACCGAGGTCGCCGGTGAGCAGCCACCCGTCGGAATCGACGACCGGAGTAGTTCCGCGGTCGCGGAAGTAGCCCTTGAAGACCGTCGGTCCGCGGAGTGCGATCTCACCGTCGGAGCGAATGTCGGCTTCGACGCCGCGCAACGGCACCCCGACCGTGCCCACGCGCACGTCGTCGGCAGGGTTGAGGGTAGCAAGACCCGTGAACTCGGTGATGCCGTAGCCCTCGCGCACCGGAACGCCGATCGACCAGAAGAACTCGACGGCCTCCGGGGCGACGGGAGCAGCCGTCGACACGGCGACACGGGCGCGTTGCAGCCCCAGCTTCTTGCGGAGGCTCCGGTTGATCTCGAGGCTCCCGAGCCGTCCCTTCAGGCCGGGACCGCCACCCTTCTGACGACGCGGCGCCGACCTGGCACCGCTCTTCGTCCAGACGTTGTAGGCCCATCTCTGGATCCTGCCACTCTCGGCCATCCGGGCCTCGACGCCGGTTGCCATCTGCTCCCACACACCGGGAACTCCGAGGAAGATCGTGGGCTGCACCTCGGCGATGTCGATCGCGAACGACTGCGCACCCTCGCCGAAGTTGACGGTGCAGCCGGCCTGGAGCCCCGCCGCCGACGAGCAGACCCGCTCCACCGCGTGGGACATCGGCAGATACGAGTAGAGGTCATCGCTCGGATGGGCCCCGAATGCCTCAGCGGTCGTCGCCCCCGCAGTACTCAGGTTGCGGTGCGTCAACATCGCTCCCTTGGGCACACCGGTGGCCCCGGTCGTGTAGACGATCGCGGCGGTGTCGTCCGGATCGAGAGCCCGGACACGTTCAGCCCACTCCTGGCGGCCACGCTGGCGACCTGTGGCCTCCAACTCGTGAAGGCTCACCACCATCGGATCGGTGAGCTGGCGAATGCCGCGCGTGTCGATGACGACGACCTTCTCCAGGTTGGCCAGACTGCCCCGGGCCTCGAGCACCTTGTCGAGCTGCTCCTCGTTCTCGGCGATCAGGACCATCGACTCGGAGTGACGCAGGAGTGCCTCGACCTGCGCCGATGGGCTCGACGGGTAGAGCCCGACGGACACGGCTCCGATTCCCTGCACGGCGGCGTCAGTCAGCAACCACTCGTAGCGGTTCGACGACTGGATGGCGACCCGCTCACCCGCGCGCACGCCCAGCTCGACGAGCCCGAGCCCGATGTCGGCCGCGCGGTCGGCGTATTCGGACCAGGAGATCTCCCGCCAGATGCCGAGCTCCTTCTGGCGCATCGCCACACCCGTGGGCGACGCGTCCACGCGCTGGAGCAGGAGCCCGGGCAGCGTGACCTCGCCGGCACCGGCAGCGGGGGGAGCGGGCGCCACGCTCGGGCTGCTCACGACCCCTGCCCCAGATACGCCTCGATGACCGCCTCGTTGCTCTGGATCTCCTCGGGGAGGCCGGTGGCGATCACCTGCCCGAAGTCGATCGCCATGACGCGATCCGCGATGTCCATGACCAGGTGCATGTCGTGCTCCACCATGATCTGCGTGACGCCGAGCTCGTTGCGGATCTCGAGGATGTAGCGCGCCATGTCCTCGGTCTCCTCGAGGTTCATGCCCGCCACCGGCTCGTCGAGAAGGAGGACCCTCGGCTCCATGGCCAGCGCCCGCCCGAGCTCGATCCGCTTCTGGATGCCGTACGGCAGCATCCCGACGGGCTGGTACCGGTACTGCTGGAGCTCGAGCAGGTCGATGATCTCCTCCACCCGCCGGCGGTTCTCGACCTCCTCACGCTTGGCCTTGCCCACCCACAGCATCCCGGCGATGAATCCTGTGCTCATCAGGTGATGACGTCCGAGCATGAGGTTCTCGACGACGTTGAGGTTCACGAACAAGCCGAGGTTCTGGAACGTGCGCGCCATGCCGAGCTCGGCGGTGCGGGTGGGCTTCAGTCCCATGAGCTGCTCACCGTCGAGACGGATGTCGCCCTCCTGGGGCCGGTAGACCTGGTTGAGACAGTTGAAGATCGATGT
Organism: Acidimicrobiia bacterium; assembly: GCA_041394025.1. Classification (NCBI taxonomy): domain Bacteria; kingdom Bacillati; phylum Actinomycetota; class Acidimicrobiia; species Acidimicrobiia bacterium. The sequence goes on from JAWKJA010000002.1 coordinate 1,128,242, forward strand.
CTTGCCGGCGCCGTTGGGGCCGATGATGGCGAAGAGCTCGCCCGCGTAGACATCGAAACTCACGTTGTCGAGCGCGGTCAGGCCACCGAAGCGCAGGGTCACGCCACCGACGCACAGCCTCGGGCTGCTCGCGTCGATCTCGAGGCTCCCCCGTGCGTCGTGCGTGGCGGTCATGCGCTCCACTGCTTCCGCCGTCGGTAGCTCTTCACGTCGCGGAAGGACCGGCGCCCGGTGTCGCCCACCCCCAGGTAGAACTCGCGGATGCTCTCGTCCTCCAGGAGCTCGGGCCCGGGCCCGTCACGCACGATCCCGCCGTTCTCGAGGATGTAGCCGTGGTGGGCGATCGACAGCGCCATCGTCGCGTTCTGCTCCACGAGCAGAACGCTCGTGCCCGACCTGTTGATCTCCACGACCAGGTCACGGATCTGCTGCACGATCAGCGGGGCGAGGCCGAGCGACGGCTCGTCGAGCAGGAGCAGCTCCGGGTCTGCCATGAGGCCACGGCCCATCGCCAGCATCTGCTGCTCACCACCCGAGAGGTAGCCGGCCACCGACTTCCGGCGCTCCGACAGCACCGGAAACAGGTCCATGATCCGCGTGTGGGTCTCGGTGACCGCAGAGCCCCGGCGCGTGAACCCGCCGGCTCTCAGGTTCTCGTCGACGGTGAGCTCCGAGAAGATCCGGCGGCCTTCCATGACCTGGGCCATCCCCGACCGTACGATGGCCGCCGGGTTCCGCCGCTGCACCGACTCACCGCGAAAGAGGACGTCGCCACCCGAGATCTTGCCGCCGTGGTGGTCGAGGAGGCCGCTGATGGCGCGCAGCGTCGTCGTCTTGCCCGCTCCGTTGGCGCCGAGGAGCGCCACGATCTCGCCCTGCGGGACAGTGAGCGTGACGCCTCGCAGCACGGAGATGACGTCGTTGTAGACGACGCGCAGGTCGTCGACCGCCAGAATCGGTGCCCCGCCGTCGGTGCTCAAGGACCCGGAATGTAACAGGGCGTCAGAGTCCGAGCAGCGTGTCGAGGCCGACCGTGAGGCCCGGACGGTCGGCAACGGCGTGCAGCGCCAGGACGACACCGGGCATGAACGAGGTGCGGTCGGTCGTGTCGTGGCGCAGGCTCAGGGTCTGGCCGGTGGTCCCGAGAAGGACCTCCTGGTGCGCCACGAGCCCCTGGAGGCGGACCGAGTGGACGCGGATCCCGCCGGGACCCTCGGCGCCGCGGGCGCCGTCGACGACCAGTTCCTCTGTGGGGTCGTCGTTCCAGTCCTTGGAGGCCTGGGCGATCCTCTCTGCCGTGAGCATCGCTGTTCCCGAGGGGGCGTCGACCTTGGTGTCGTGGTGGAGCTCGATCACCTCGGCGGTCTCGAAGTAGGGCGCCGCGATCTCGGCGAAGTGCATCATGAGGACGGCACCGATGGCGAAGTTCGGGGCCACGACGGCGTTGGCGCTCGACGCGTCGAACGCCTCGGAGAGCGTCTCGAGCTCCGAGGTCGTGAAGCCCGTCGTGCCGACGACGGCGTGGACACCGTTTCGCGCGCACCAGTCGAGGTTTCTGCGGGCGGCGTCGAGCACCGTGAAGTCGACGCACACGTCGACATCGGCCTCGGCCATGGCGTCGGGGCCGGCGCCCATCTGGAGCCCCGTTCCCGGCACACCGAGTTGACGGAGGTCGATACCGGCGTGGTGGGGATCGACGACAGCCGCCAGGTCCATGTCGGGCGCCTCGATCACGGCGCGACACACCGTCGTCCCCATGCGCCCACCGGCGCCGAACACGCCCACCCGCATCACGCGCTCCCCTCGGAAGGCCACAGACTACCGGGGGTTGCGGGCACGCGCTGAGGGAGAACCCGCTAGGCGACCCGCTCCACGAGGGCCGACTCGTCGAACGGGCCCACGGCGGCCAGCACCGTGTGGAGGTCGGCGAAGAGCCGGTCGACGACCGAGGCGACGTCGTCGGCGGCTACGGCCCTCATCTTCGCCACCACCTCGTCGACACTCAGGACCTCGCGCAGCGTGAGCTCGGCGGTGCCGATCCGGTGCATGCGGCTCGCCGCCGTCTCGAGCGACAGCGCGGTGGACCCGATCAGGTGCCCCTTGGCGGCGGTCAGCTCCTCGTCGCTGACACCACCCTCGGCGCGCAGGCGCGCGATCTGGGCGTCGACCACGTCGAGAGCCTCGTTCATGCGCTCGGGGCCTGTGCCGACGTAGATCCCCAGCGCCCCGACCTCCTCGAAGGCCGCACGGTAGGAGTAGACGGAGTAGGCGAGGCCGCGCTCCTCGCGTACCTCCTGGAACAGACGCGAGGCCATGCCGCCCCCGAGGACCTGGTTGAGGACCCCGAGTGCCCAGCGACCCGGGTCGTCGCGGGGAAGCGACCGGACCCCGAGGACCAGGTGGGCCTGCTCCGTGGGTCGCTCCTCGACGGCGAGCGGCCGCGGTGGGGCCAACTCCGGACGCGGCCGCGCGGGGCGCTCCCCCGAACCTCCGTCGGCGCCGTCGACGAGCGCCTCACCGAGGCGCTCGATGATCCGGGCGTGATCGAGGTTCCCGGCGGCCGCCACCACGAGGTTGTGGGCCCGGTAGTGCGACCGGTGGTAGTCGGCGATGGCATCGCGGGTCATGTCACCGACCGTCCCGTGGCTGCCGATGATCTCGCGTCCGATGGGATGCTGCGGGAAGATCGTGGCGCCGAACGTCTCGTGGACGACATCGTCGGGCGCGTCGTCGCGCATCCGGATCTCCTCGAGTATCACCTGGCGCTCCGACTCCACCTCGTCGGGGCGGAAGGAGGGCTCACGGATGATGTCGGCCAGGATGTCGGCCGCCAGATCCGCCGCCTCGTCGGGGACGCGGATGTAGAACGCCGTGTACTCGTGGGTCGTGAAGGCGTTCATGTCGCCACCGACCGCCTCGACCGCCTCGGCGATGCCGCGGGCACTCCAGCGCGCCGTGCCCTTGAACAGCATGTGCTCGAGGAAGTGACTGGCGCCCGCCAGATCGTCGGGCTCGTCGCGCGAGCCGGTGCCGACCCAGACCCCGAGAGCGACCGAGCGAAGCGTCGGGATTCTCTCGGTGACGACGCGGACGCCCGATTCGAGCGTGCTGCGCTCGATCACCGGCGACGCCGCCGACCGCCCCGTCGCCCACCGCCACCCGAGCGGCCCGGGTCGGTGGGGCCGAGGTCGCCGAACTCCTCGGAGGCCTCCTTCTCCCACGCGTCGCTGAAGGAGACGCTCTCGGTGCCACCGTCCCCGCCGCGCCCGGCATCCTCGTCACGGTCCCGGCCACGGTCCCTGTCACGGTCCCTGTCGCGGTCCCGGTCACGGTCGCGGTCGCGGTCGCGACCCCTGTCACGGCCACGGTCCCGGTCCCTGTCACGGTCACGGTCGCGGTCCTCGTCACCACCGCCGCCGCCGTCCTCACCGGCGATGGACAGGGAGATCTTGCCCTGGTTGTCGATGTCGTCGACGACGACCTTGACGTCGTCGCCCAGATCGAGGACATCCTCCACGCGGTCGATGCGACGGCCGCCACCGATCTTGGAGATGTGCAGCAGGCCGTCGCGGCCCGGGAGGATGTTCACGAAAGCGCCGAACTTGGTGATGTTGACGACCTTGCCGTCGTACTCACCGCCGAGCTCGGCCGTCGGCGGGTCGAGGATCAGCTCGATCCGCCGGCGGGCCTCGTCGACGGCCTCGTTGTCGTTCGAGCCGATCGACACGGTGCCGACCATGCCGTCGTCGTCGACCGCGACATCGGCTCCCGTCTCCTGCTGGATCGTGTTGATCACCTTGCCCTTGGGCCCGATCACCTCACCGATCTTGTCCATCGGGATCTCGAAGCTGATGATCTTCGGAGCGGTCGTGCGCACGTCGTCCCGGTGGGTCGGGATCGCATCGTTCATGACGTCGAGGATCCGAAGACGCGCTTCCTTGGCCTGACGCAACGCCCCGATGAGAACGTCCGTGGGAAGCCCGTCGATCTTCGTGTCGAGCTGGAGCGCCGTCACGAACTCGCTCGTGCCGGCCACCTTGAAGTCCATGTCACCGAACGCGTCCTCCGCACCGAGGATGTCGGTGAGCGTCGTGTACTCGCCGTCGGCGTGCACGAGACCCATGGCGATACCGGCGACAGGGGCCTTGAGAGGTACCCCGGCGTCCATCATCGACAGCGACGAGCCGCACACCGACGCCATCGACGTGGATCCGTTGGACGACAGGACGTCGGAGACGAGACGAAGCGCATACGGCCACTCGTCGACCGGTGGGACCACGGGCACGAGAGCACGCTCGGCGAGCGCGCCGTGCCCGATCTCCCGACGCTTGGGCGAGCCCACGCGGCCGGTCTCACCTGTGGAGAACGGCGGGAAGTTGTAGTGGTGCATGTAGCGCTTGCGGTCGTCGATACCGATGCTGTCGACCATCTGCTCCATGCGGGGCATGCCCAGTGTCGTGACGGTGAGGACCTGGGTCTCTCCGCGTTGGAAGAGGCCCGTACCGTGCGCCGTCGGGATCACTCCCACCTCGGCCGACAGCGGCCGGATGTCGGTTGTCCCGCGGCCGTCGATGCGCACGCCCTCGGCGACGATGCGCGAGCGCACCACGTTCTTCTGGAGTGTGCGGAACGCCGCCTTCACCTCCTTGGCCCGACCGTCGAACGGTGCTCCCTCGCCCGCGAGGCGCTCCACGAGACCGTCCTTGATCTCGTCGACGCGGCCCTCGCGTTCGGCCTTGTCGGCGATCGCCATGGCCGTACGGGTGTCGTTCTCGGCCTCGTCGCGCACGGCGTCGAAGACCTCATCGTCGTAGTCGGTGAACTTCTCCCAGGCGACCTCGGGGATGGGGCCGCGCTCGGCGATGACCCGCTCGCGCAGCTCGGCCTGGAGGTCGATGGAGGCCTCGATCCACTGCTTGGACTCCTCGAGACCGTCGGCGATCACCTCTTCGGTGACCTTCGGGGCGCCTTCCTCGTAGAGCTTCCAGGAGGCCTCCGTCCCGCCGGCCTCCACCATCATGATGGCGATCTCACCGGCGTCGGTGCGCCGGCCGGCCACGACGATCTCGAAGGTCGACTCGTCGCCCTGCTGGTAGGTGGGGTGGGCGATCCACTCCCCGTCGAGGTGCGCCATGCGAACGGCTCCGATCGGGCCGTCGAAGGGGATTCCCGAGACCGTGAGGGCCGCCGAGGCACCGTTGATGGAGGCCACGTCGTGGGGGTTCTCCTGGTCGGCACCGAGGATCGTGGCGATGACCTGGGTCTCGTTGCGGAACTCCTTGGGGAACGACGGCCGTAGCGGCCTGTCGGTGAGCCGGCAGGTGAGGATCGCCTGCTCGCCCGGTCGGCCCTCCCGTCGAAAGAAGGAGCCGGGGATCTTCCCCGCGGCGTACATCCGCTCCTCCACGTCGACGGTGAGGGGGAAGAAATCGATCCCCTCGCGGGGCTTGCTGGTGGCGACCGTCGACAGCAGCGTCGTGTCACCGACCTGCACGTAGACCGCGCCGTCGGCGAGAGCGGCGAGCTTGCCGGTCTCCAGGGTCATCGTGAGGCCGTCGTCGTTGATCGGGCCCGATACACGGATTGCGTCCGCCATGGGACGTCTCCTCTCGTTGGTGAGGAGCGCCGTGATTCCCAGTGGTCAGCGTCCGGGGCGACGCGCCCCGGCTGATGACCACTGACAACCAGCGGCACTCCCGGACATGAAGGGGGGACGCGACCCTCGCTTCCCCCCGTTTCCCGCTAGTGGCGGAGACCCAGCTTCGCGATCAGTGACCGGTAGCGCTCGATGTCGGTGTCCCTCAGGTAGTTGAGGAGACGACGGCGGCGCCCCACCAGCATCAACAGCCCGCGGCGCGAGTGATGGTCCTTCGGGTGGACCTTGAGGTGCCCGGTGAGGTGGTCGATCCGCTCCGTGAGGAGCGCGATCTGGACCTCGGGGGACCCCGTGTCGGTCTCGTGCAGTCGATGCTGAGCGATGGTGTCGGACATGCGCGACTCGGTGACTCCGTTTTTCCTTGGATCGCGGGGGCCACGGGATGTCCCCGCGGCCCGGGCAGGCTACCACGGGGAATCGGGGCTCCCCGACTCCCGGGCCTCCCCGAGAATCCGGCGGGTTTCGGCGACATCGCGGCGGATGCGCACGACGAGGTCGTCGACGGTGTCGAACTTCTCCTCACCCCGGATCCGCTCGACGAAGCACACCGCCACCGACCGGCCGTAGAGGTCGCCGTCGAAGTCGAGGACGTGGGCCTCGAGCAGGGAGTGCCGCTGGTCGTCGTGGAAGGTCGGGCGGTGCCCGAGGCTCAGCGCGGCGGGACGCTCGTCGCCTGCGCTGACGAGGGTTCCGGCGTAGATCCCGTCGGCGGGCATGGCGATCTCGTCGGGGACCGCGATGTTGGCCGTCGGGAATCCCAGATCGCGACCGCGCCGGTCGCCGGTCTCCACCGTTCCCCGCACCTCGTGGGGCCGACCGAGGAGGCGGGCGGCCCCCGCAACGTCGCCGTCGGCGAGAAGTCCGCGGATCCTCGTGGACGAGTACGCCTCATGGTCCGATGCATCCCACTCCGACGCAGCACTCCCGTCGGTGGCGGGAGACACGAGGCCGAGCCCGACGACCTCGAATCCGAGGTCGGCACCCATGCGCTCGAGCAGCGCCACATTGCCTGCCCGGCGGTGCCCGAAGTGGAAGTCCGCACCCACGACGACGAGGCGCGCGCGAAGCTCACCCACGAGGACCTCGCGCACGAAATCCTCCGCCGATTCGTGCCGCCGCTGCTCGTCGAAGCGCAGGAGACGACACACGTCGAGCAGTCCCGTGGCGTCGAGCAGTTCCAGCTTCTGGGGTAGCGACGTGAGGAGTTTGGGTGCCGACTCGGGACGCACGACCTGCGCCGGATGCTTGTCGAAGGTCACCAGCGCCGCGTTCAGCCCCCGGGCGTCGGCGAGCTCCCGGAGGAGCCGCAACAGGGCGCGGTGGCCCCTGTGCACACCGTCGTAGGCTCCGATGGTGACAGCCGAGCCCCGATCGCCGTCGATGGGGCTCCCGTGGGTGATGTCCATGATCTCCTACTTCAGGACGACGCTCGGTCGCAGTGTGTCACCCTCGACGTCGTAGACGGCGATGAGCAACCCGCAATCATCGAGCACCGCCACCGGACCGTCGCCCGGAGTGCCCTGCCACTCACCCACGGCGAGTGGACGCCCGACGGCGACGTGGGCGGCACCGTCTGCATCGACCACGACACGGGGAAGGTGGCGGAGCGCGTCCACCGGCGGTCGGAGCGACGCCCGCGGGTCGGCTGCGATGGTGTCGAGGGTGACGGCGTCGTCGAGCGTGAACTCGCCGACGCGCGTTCGCCGCAGTGAGCCGAGGTGGGCAGGGCCTCCGAGCGCCGCGCCGAGATCGGCGGCCAGGGACCGGACGTAGGTCCCGCTCCCGCACTCGACCTCGATGTCGGCGACCGGAGGAGGACCGGGATCGAGATCCACGATGTCGAAGCGGTGGACCGTGACGGGCCGGGCGGGCCGATCGACCTCACGACCCTCCCGGGCGATCGCGTGGAGACGTCGGCCGCCGACCTGGACGGCCGACACCATGGGTGGAACCTGTTCGATGTCGCCGGTGAGCGCCTCCACTGCACGCCCGATCTCTTCGCGGTCGATCGTCATCTCCCGGCGGGCGACGACACGTCCCGAGGCGTCGAGGGTGTCGGTGGCGGTCCCGAACACGACCGTCCCGCGGTACTCCTTCGACTCGGCCTGCAGGAACCGGAGCAGTCGCGTGACCCGCCCCAACCCGACGAGGAGCACGCCCGTGGCGTCGGGATCGAGGGTCCCGGCGTGCCCCACCTTCTTCTGGGCGACGATCCGACGGATCCTGGCCACGACGTCGTGTGACGTGAACCCGGCCGGCTTGTCGACAACCAGGAGTCCGTCGAGCACCGCGCCGTTTCAGAGCTCCCGGAGGATCCGGGCGACGACCGTCTCGGGATCGTCGGTTGTGGAGAACCCCGCCGCGTAGCGGTGGCCGCCCCCACCCTCCGCGACAGCGAGGCGGTGGACGTCGGCATCACCGATCGCCCGGAGGCTGACACGCTGGACACCGTCGTCACCCTCCTTGACCACGCACGTGATCCGAGCCTCGGCGGTCCGGCGAAGTATGTCGATCAGGCCCTCGATCTCGTCGAACTCGACGCCGAACCGCTCGCGGTCGGCGCGGCTCACGCTGGTCCACACGAAGTCCTTGTCGCCGACCAGCTCGGCACGTCCCAGGGCTTCGCCGAGGAGCTTCAGGTACGCCATGCGGTGCTCTTCGAACAGGGTTCGGCTCAGACGCGACACCGGGATGTCGAAGCCCATGAGGTCGCGGGCGACCTCGAACGTCTCGGCCGTCGTGGCCTCGTACTGGAAGCGGCCGGTGTCGCACACGAGTGCCGCGTAGAGGCACACGGCGGCGTCGTTGTTCAGGGGCAGCCCCGTGAGCCGGATCAGCCGGTGAACGAGCATCCCCGTGGCGGCGGCGTCGGGGTCGATGACGTTGAGGGTCCCGTAGCGCTCGTTCGAGATGTGGTGGTCCATCACCACGAGCTTCTCGGCGTTGCGGGCGTTGGACTCGAGCCCACCGAGGCGGGAGAAGGATCCCGTGTCGAAGGTGATCATGAGCTCCGGCTCGTCAGGGAAGTCGCCGGGCGGGGTGAGGAGATCGAGCCCCGGCAGCTCGCGGTAGTGGGGGGCCGTCACGAACGGTTCCGAGAACGAAGCCACGGTCGTGCGCCCGGCCTCGCGCAGCGCATGGAAGAGGCCGAGCATCGAGCCGAGGGCGTCGCCGTCGGGGCTCACATGACACGCCAAGGCCACCGATGGCGCGTCGGACATCAGGCGGGCGACCTGCCAGAGGGCCGCATCGATCGTCGCCGGGCCGGGGGCGTCGGACTTCATCGCGGCCCCGCCTCGTCCTCGTGGAGGCTCCGGATGATGTCCTCGATCCTCTGGCCGGCCTCGATGGCCGGGTCCTCGAGGAAGTCGAGCCGGGGCAGGTACTTCATTTGGACGTCGCGTCCGAGGGACGACCGTAGAGCCGGGGCGGCCGAGCGCAGCGCCTCGAGCGTGCCTTCGGCATCATCGGAATGACCCAGCGCCGAGTAGAAGACCTTGGCCTCACGCAGGTCGGGGCTCACCTCGACGCCCGTGACGGTGACCAGCTCGAGGCGGGGGTCGGACATCCGCTCGAGCGCGTCGGCCAGCGCCTCGCGCACGACTTCGTTGACCCGCGCGGTACGCGGGTAGCGACGTGTGCTCACGTTTTCCATTCTCGCGCCCGGTCAGGTACGCGCTACCTCGCGTTCCTCGTAGGTCTCGATGACGTCACCGGGCTCGAGGTCCTGGAAGTTCTCGAGCCCGATACCGCACTCGAAGCCCGCCTGCACCTCACGCACGTCGTCCTTGAACCGCTTGAGGGAGGCGACCTTGCCCTTCCAGATGATCGTGCCGTCACGCAGGAACCGGACTCCGGATCCGCGGGTGATCACACCGTTGGTGACCATGCAGCCGGCCACCTTTCCCACCCTGGGGATGCCGAAGATCTCCCGGACCTCGGCCTCACCGGTGACGACCTCCTCGAACTCGGGTGCGAGCATGCCGACGAGCGCCTGCTCGACCTCTTCGAGGACCTTGTAGATGACCTCGTAGGTCCGGATGTCAACGCCTTCGTGCTCGGCCAGGTCGCGCGCACTGCGGTCGGGTCGGACGTTGAAGCCGATCACGGTGGCGGTGGAGACCGCCGCCAGGTTGATGTCGGACTCGGTGATCCCGCCGACGCCGCGGTGCACGAAGGACAGGCGCACCTCCTCGTGATCCTTGTCGAGCTTCCGGAGTGAGTCGGTGAGTGCCTCGAGGGAGCCCTGCATGTCGGCCTTGAGGAGCAGGTTGAGCGTGGCGACCTCGCCACGCTGCACCATCGCGAAGATGTCTTCGAGGCGCGCGCCTCCCGAGAGGATCGCGGGGTGCCGCAGGTCCTCGGCGCGGCGGCGTCGGCCACGTGCCTCCGCGACGGTGCGTGCTGTCTTGTCGTCGGGTGCGACGCGCAGCTCATCGCCGGCGAGCGGTGTGTCGTCGAGTCCCAGGACCTCGACGGGGACCGACGGTCCTGCCTCGTCGAGACGCTCGGAGTGGTCGTCGAACAGCGCCCGGACCTTGCCCCAGGCGGGACCCGCAACGATCTGATCGCCACGCCGCAACGTGCCGCGTCCGACGACGGCCGTGGCAACGGGACCACGGCCCTGGTCGAGGTGCGATTCGAGAACGACGGCGCGGGCGGGCACCGTGGGGTCGGCCTTGAGGTCCTCGACCTCGGCCACGAGGAGCAGGGAGTCGAGCAGCTGGTCGATACCGTCGCCGGTGACGCCCGAGACGTCGTTCACGATCGTGTCGCCGCCCCACTCCTCGGGGACCAACTCGTGCTCGGCGAGCTGCTGGCGCACCCGCTGCGGATCGGCGTCGTCGCGGTCCGCCTTGGTGACCGCCACGACGATCGGCACCTCGGCAGCCTTGGCGTGATTGATCGCCTCGACGGTCTGGGGCATCACGCCGTCATCGGCGGCCACGACGAGGACGACGATGTCGGTGACCTCGGCACCCCGCGCGCGCATCGCCGTGAAGGCCTCGTGGCCCGGGGTGTCGATGAAGGTGATGGGCCGGCCGTCGCGTTCCACCTGGTAGGCACCGATGTGCTGGGTGATCCCTCCTGCCTCGCCCGAGACGACGTCCGCCTCGCGGATCTTGTCGAGCAGAGTGGTCTTCCCGTGGTCGACGTGGCCGAGCACCGTGATGATCGGCGGGCGCACCTCCAGGGCGGATTCGTCGGGCTCGTCGTCGTCCTCGGCGTCGCCGAACATCGCCGCAAGCTCGAGCTCCTCCTCGGCGCCGGGCTCGACGAGCAGGACCGTGGCACCGAGCTCGTCGGCGATGAGCTCCACCATCTCATCAGCGAGCGACTGCGTCCCGGTGACCATCTCGCCCGCGTCGAAGAGCAGCCGCACGAGGTCGGCGGCGGTTCGGTTGAGACGCGGGGCGAGCTCCTGGATCGTCGTGCCGCGCTCCACGACGATCTCCCCCTCGGGAACCGGGACGTCGGTCGGTGTGAACGCGTGCTGTTCGGGTTGGAGCTCCTCTTCGGCGACGCGGCGGCGCTTGCGCTTCTTCTTGCGCGGGCGAAAGTTCTGCCCCGGGCGCCCACGGCCTCCTCCGGGACCGCCCCGACCACCACCGGGGCCGCCACCGGGGCCTCCGGGCCCGCCGCCGGGGCCCCGACCACCAGCACCGGGGCGACCGGCGCCGCCGGTACGGGGGCCTGCTCCGCCGCCACGCCCGCCGCCACTCGGGGGAGGTGTGGCACGCCGCCCGGAGGGGGGCGCAGAACGGCGCTGGCCGGGCGGTGGGGGGATCGGCTTGCCCGAGGGGCTGAGGGGCCGGGCAGGCTCCTCGGGCTTGTCGCCCACGTCGGGAACGCTCGGCGGTGTATCGCCGGCACGTGCTGCGGGACGCGCGCTCTCGGTGCTGCGCTCGGCGGTACGTCGAGTCTCCGGCGTGACCTCGCCGCGGGCTGCGGCCACCTTGTCGCCTGCGTCGGGTGTGGAACGGACCTTGCGACCCGTCTCCGTCGGCGCAGCCTCGAGCTCCGGCTCGGGCTTCTTCACCGCCGGAGCCTTCTTGGCCGGGGCCTTCTTCGTGGCGGGAGCCTTCTTCTTCGACGTGACCTTCTTCTTGGCCGGCGCTTTCTTCGGCGTCGGCTCCTCCTCGGGCTCGCGGCGGAGCCCCTTCGAGTCGGCGAGTCGGCGCACGCGGTCGGCCTGGGGCTCTTCGATGCTCGACGAGTGGCTCTTCACGCCGATGCGGAGCTCCTCGGAGAGCTCGAGAACCACCTTGTTCTCGACGCCGAGCTCGCGTGCCAGCTCGTAGACGCGGATCTTCTTCGTCGCCAACGCGCCTACTCCTTTTCTTCACCCGACGGCTCGAAGCCGAGCTGCTCGGCCGGGATCGGATCGCTGCCGTCGGCAGGCTGCCAGAGGTCCTCGCCGGCGGGGCCCTTGACCCACTCCCCCTCGGCGTACTCACTGACGCCGGCCTCCTCCTCGGCCAGCTGGGTCTCGCTCTTGATGTCGACGCGCCAACCCGTGAGCCGACCCGCCAACCGGACGTTCTGGCCCTCCTTGCCGATCGCCAGCGACAGCTGGAAGTCGGGCACGATGACAGTTGCGTTCCCGGTTGCCTCGTCGACGCGCACCTCGCGGACCTTGGCGGGCTGGAGGGCCTTCATCACGAAGTCCTGCGGGTCGTCGCTGAACGGGACGATGTCGACCTTCTCGCCACGGACCTCGTTCACGACCATCCGAACCCGTGAGCCCCGGGCGCCCACGCACGCCCCGACCGGGTCGACGTTCGGGTCGTTGGACGCCACGGAGATCTTCGTGCGGTGACCCGGCTCGCGGGCGATGGCCTTGATGTCGACGACACCGTCGACGATCTCGGGAACCTCCAGCTCGAACAGCCGCTTGATCAGCCCGGGGTGCGTGCGCGACACGACGATCTGGGGGCCCTTGGCGGTCTTGCGGACCTCCACGATGTAGGCCTTGAGCCTGCTGCCGTGGTCGTAGCGCTCGTTCTGGACCTGTTCGGCCTGCGGGAGCAGGGCCTCGACGCGGCCGAGGTCGAGCAGGGTGTAGCGCTGGTCGGTCTGCTGGATGATCCCGGTGACGATGTCGCCTTCCCGGCCCGAGTACTCCTCGAACTTCATCTCGCGCTCGGCCTCGCGGATGGTCTGGAGGATCACCTGCTTGGCTGTCTGGGCGGCGATCCGTCCGAAGTCGTCGGGCGTGTCGTCCCACTCGCGCACGACGTTGCCGTCCTCGTCGAGCTCCTGTGCGACGACACCGATCTCGCCCGTCTCGACGTCGATCTCGACGAGCGCCTCCTCGGCGGCATCGGGCATCCGCTTGTAGGCGGTGACGAGCGCGTTGGCGAGCCCTTCGAGGAGCACCTCGACGCTGATCCCCCGCTCGCGCTCGATGTTGTGGAGCGCCTCCATCATTTCCGTGTTCACGATCGCGCCGCCTTCTGCTTGTCGCCGCTCTCCCACTCGAAGGTGGTCTGCGCCTTGGCGATGGCGTCGTACGCCAGGTGCCGGGTCGTGCCCTCGGTCTCGAGCGTGCAGCCGTCGTCGTCGGCTCCCGCGAGGGTGCCGTCGAAGCGTCGGGTGCCGTCGAGGGGAGCGAAGGTCTTGACGCTGACCGCGGAGCCGACGGCCGCCCTGAAGTGCCCGGGGGTCCGGAGCGGTCGTTCGAGACCGGGGCTGCTCACCTCGAGCGCGTAGCGGCTCCGCAGGTCGACGTCCTCCGCGAAGGCCGCCTCCAGGGCCCTCGTTGCGTCCGTGAGGGCATCCAGGTCGACGCCCCCCTCACGGTCGACGAGGACCCGCAGCGTGGCGGTTCCGCCCGTACCCGTGATCTCCGTGTCGTAGAGGGACAGCGCCGGGTCGGCGCCGGCCAGGACGTCGGCCACGAGACCGCTGATCCTGTGTGCCTGGTCCGCCATCGCTGCCGTCACCTCCCACCTCTTCCCGGCCACCTCGTCCTGGCAACAAAAAACGTGGGCCCCGGAGCCCACGTCCATGTGGCCGCAACCGGGTCCGCGCCTGCGGCACCGGTCCGATCCGTCGGTCGGACTGAACCCGGGAGTATAGAGCGCGAGGACCCGTCCCCGCCGCTCGTTACCCTTGCACCGTGGCCGGCAACGCAACCGTCGTGGAGGCGTCGGGGCGCCGGGTGCGGCTCTCCAACCCCGACAAGGTCTTCTTCCCCGCCACGGGGGCCACCAAGCTCGACCTCGCCCGCTACTACCTCACCGTCGGCGAAGGGGCGCTGCGTGGGGTGCTCGACCGGCCCACGGTGCTCAAGCGCTACCCCGACGGCGCCGGGACGAAGCCGTTCTTCCAGAAGCGCGTGCCCGCCAACCGCCCCGACTGGCTACGGACGGTGCGGGTGGCGTTCCCGTCGGGGCGCACCGCCGACGAGCTGTGCCCCGCCGACGTGGCCCACATCGTCTGGGCCGTGAACCTGGGCTGCCTCGACCTCAATCCGTGGGCGGTCCGGGCCTCGGACGTTGACCGACCCGACGAGCTCCGCGTCGACCTCGACCCTCAGCCCGGTGTCACCTTCGACACGGTCCGCCGTGTGGCCCTGTGCGTGCACGAGGTGCTCGGCGAGCACGGCATCGTCGGCTATCCCAAGACGTCGGGCTCCCGTGGTGTTCACGTCAACGTACGGATCTCGCCGCGATGGGACTTCCTCGCGGTACGTCGCGCTGCGCTGGCACTCGGCCGCGAGGTCGGTCGTCGCATGCCCGAGGAGGCGACCACGCACTGGTGGAAGGAGGAGCGCGGCGAGCGTGTCTTCTTCGACTACAACCAGAACGCCCGCGACCGCACGGTCGCGTCGGCCTACTCGGTGCGGGACACGCCCGACGGCCGTGTCTCGGCGCCGCTCACCTGGGACGAGGTCGCCGACGTCGAGCCGGAGGAGCTGACGATGGCGACGGTGCCCGGTCGCTACCGGCGCCTCGGCGACCTGACCGCCGGCATTGACGACGCCGCCTACTCCCTGACCGAGCTCCTGGAGCTCGCCGCCCGGGACGAACGTGACGGCCTCGGTGACGAGCCGTGGCCGCCCAACTTCCCGAAGATGCCCGGTGAGCCGACCCGTGTGCAGCCGAGCCGGGCCCGACGGGCACCGGAATCGGGTTAGCCGGGGGGAGAGAAGATCTCGCTCAGCTCCACGGGCGGTGCGACCTCCAACTGGGCGTACGTGCAACTTCCCGGGTCGCGGTCGTCGCGCCAGCGCCGGAAGCGCGCATTGTGCCGGAAGCGGTCGCCCTGGAGGTGCTCATAGGCCACCTCGGCGACACGCTCGGGTCGCACAGGGTTCCACGAGAGGTCCTTGGACGCGTTCCACCGGCTGGGAGCACCGGGCATCCGGGTCCCGGTGCCTTCCCCTGTCGCCCAGTCGCTCCACGGATGGTCGGCGAGGGCGTCGGGTTCGAACGGGCGCAGGTCGTCGAGCAGCGACGCGCGCAGCGTCGCCTTCATCGATGAGGCGACTCCCACGTGATGGAGCGCGCCGTCGTCGTCGAACAGGCCGAGAAGCAACGATCCGACGCCCTTGCCGTCCTTGTGGAGGCGGTAGCCACCGACCACGCAGTCGGCTGTTCGCTCGTGCTTGAGCTTCAGCATGTCGCGCGTACCGGGGAGGTAGGGGCCGTCGAGGCGCTTGGCGACGACACCGTCGAGCCCTGCTCCCTCGAAGCGGGTGAACCAGTCGCCCGCAACGGCTGTCTCCGTGGTGGCGGGAGTGAGGAAGAGCGGTGGGCGCCGTGACGCGAGGACCTCGTGGAGGCGGGCGCGGCGCCGCTCGAACGGCTCGCCCATGAGGTCGGTGTCATCGAGCGCCAGGAGGTCGAACGCCACGTAGGAGGCCGGCATCGCCTGCGACAGAATTTCCACCCGAGAGCCTGCCGGATGGATCCGCAACGACAGCCGGTCGAAGTCGAGGGCGCCATCGACGGCGATCACGAGCTCCCCGTCGAGAACACACCGCGTGGGGAGCTGCTCGCACAGTGGAGCGACCATCTCCGGGAAGTAACGAACGAGCGACCGCCCGTTGCGGCTCTGGAGCTCGAGGCCGTCGCCGTCACGGAACACGAGGCAGCGGAAACCGTCCCACTTGGGCTCGAAGAGCCACCCGTCGCCGTCGGGCATCGACCGTGCCGGCTTGGCGAGCATCGGGTCGACGGGCGGGCGGACGGGCAGCCCCACGGGTCAGCCGGTGCCTTCCAGCACGTCGGCCGCTCCCGACAGGACGCGGTCGAGAGCCAACTCGTCACGTGCCCCACCGGCGCGGACCTTCCTCTCGACGATCCCCCGGTCGAGGCCTTTCGCGCCGAGTGTCAGCTGGACCGGCATCCCCAGGAGGTCGGCATCGGCGAACTTCACACCCGGTCGGGCATCGCGGTCGTCGTAGAGGACCGACAGGCCGGCTCCGGTGAGTGCCTCGTAGAGCCGGTCGGCCGCGTCGACGACCACGGCGGCGGTGTCACCCTTCCCGGCGAGCGACACGAGGTGGACCTCGAAGGGCGCCAGCGCCCGCGGCCAGACCATGCCGTCGTCGTCGTGGTGCTCCTCGACCACGGCCGCCACGATGCGCGAGATGCCGATGCCGTAGCAGCCCATGACCATGGGGTGCGCCGTGCCGTCGTCGTCGAGATACCTGGCGTCGAGAGCCTCGGAGTACTTTGTGCCGAGCTGGAACGTGTGCCCGACCTCGATCCCCCGGTCGACCGACAACGCCTCGCCGCACCGTGGACAGGCGTCGCCGGTGGCCACCGACGCGATCTCGGCCCATGCGTCGACCGTGAAGTCGCGCCCGGGGGCCAGGTGGCGGACGTGGTGGTCGACCTCGTTGGCCCCGCTGATCCACTCCGCTCGCGCCCGGACCGAGGGATCGGCCACGACGAGATCGGTCTCGTCGGCATGCGGGCCCAGGTAGCCGACGGTCAAGCCCGGGTGGGCCTCGAAGTCGCCGTCGGTGAACAGGTGCACGGTGCGCGGCGCCAGTGCCCCGGCCAGGGCGAACTCGTTGAGGTCCCGGTCGCCCGGGACGAGCGCCAGCCCCACCTCTGAACGGCCGTCGTCGTCGGTGACGGTGAAGGCCATCGTCTTGAGGAGTTCGTCCGGGGTGACGCCGAGGTGCGAGGCAACGGCATCGATGCCGGGCATGTCGGGCGTGTGCACCTTCTCGGGGCCCGCAACGCCGGTGGTGTCGGCCGCATCGGCACCATCGGCATTGCGCCGCGCCGCCTCGACGTTGGCGGCGTAGTCGCAGGCGCGGCACCAGACGAAGTCGTCCTCGCCCACGGCGGCGACCGCCATGAACTCGTGGTTCACATCGCCGCCGATCTCCCCCGCCTGCGCCTCGACCGGCCGGAAGGTGAGCCCGCAGCGCTCGAAGACGCGATGGTAGGCGTCGTACATCTGCTGGTAGGTGGTGCGCAGGCCGTCGACGTCGGCATCGAAGCTGTAGGCGTCCTTCATGAGGAACTCGCGGGTTCGCAGCAGACCGAAACGTGGCCGGAGCTCGTCTCGGTACTTCCAGCCGATCTGGTAGAGGTTGACCGGCAGGTCGCGGTAGCTCGAGGCGTCGGCGGCGACGGTCGAGGTGATGACCTCCTCGGCGGTCGGTGCCAGGGCGAACGGGGAGTCCTTGCGGTCCCGGAGCCGGAACATCAGCGGTCCGTAGTCGGCGCTGCGCCCGCTGCGCTCCCAGAGGTCGAGGGGTTGCACGACGGTCAGGAGGAGCTCCTGGGCGCCGGCGGCATCCATCTCCTCACGCACGATCTCCTCGACCGAGCGCAGCACCCGGTGACCCAGCGGCAGCCACGAGTAGAGGCCGGCGGCCACCTTGCGGAGGAACCCCCCGCGCACGAGCAGCCGGTGGCTGTCGACCTCGGCGTCGGCGGGGTCGTCGCGCAGCGTCGGGGCGAAGAGCCGGGACATCCTCATCGACGCCACCCTACCGGCCGGACCCCGGGAACCCTTGTGTTTCGTGGGGTTCATAAATCTGACCCTTCCATCTGGATTTATTTCCGACCCTTGGGTAAGGTTTCCCGCCATGCACACCCCCCGCCTCGCACGGGCCACCCGGCGACTCCTCTCGATACTGACCGACACCCTTGCCGCGGGCGAGACCCGGGTGTGGACCGCCGGCCGCGGCCACACCGCACGCTGAGGCCACGATGGCCATCGACGTCGCCGACCTGAGGGCCCGACAGCTCGATCCCGCGATCGAGCGTGAGATCGACACCTACGAAGGGCACCTCGAGGAGTACCTCCGGGGCGACCTCGACGACGACGTCTTCCGCGTCATCCGGCTCACGAACGGCATCTACGGCCAGCGCCAGGGCGGCCACAACCAGATGGTCCGCATCAAGGTGCCCGCGGGTCGGGTCACGCCGGAGCAACTCGAGATGATCGGCCACCTCGCCACCCGCTACTCGCGCGGATGGGCGCACCTCACGACGCGTCAGAACGCGCAGATGCACTTCGTGCGCCTGGAGGACACCCCCGAGGTGATGCGGCTGCTCGCGTCGGTCGGGCTCACGACCCGGGAGGCCTGCGGCGACACGGTGCGCAACGTGATGGGGTGCCACCTCGCCGGCGCGTGCCCCAACGAGGTGCTCGACATCTCCGCCTGGGCGCAGGCCACCACCGACCACTTCCTGCGCAACCCGCTCTCGCAGCGGCTCCCCCGCAAGTTCAAGATCAACTTCTCGGGCTGCGCCGTCGACTGCGGGCAAGCCATGTTCAACGACGTCGGTGTGGTCGCGGTCAGCCGCCCGCGCGACGACGGCACCACCGAGGCGGGCTTCCGGATATTCGTCGCCGGTGGCCTGGGCGCCAATCCCCATCCTGCACAGGCGCTCGAGGACTTCACGAGCCGCGAGGACCTGATGCCCACGATCGAGGCGGCGCTGCGGGTGCAGGACCACCACGGCAACCGCGACAACAAGCTGCGTGCCCGTATGAAGTGGCTCGTCGACACGATGGGTATGGACGAGCTCCGCGAGCGCATCCGCAAGGAGCGCAGGTTCCTCAAGGCGTCGGCCACGTGGCCGGGGGGTGTCCCCGCGCGGGTGGTCGCCAACGGCGACGAGCCCGCCGGGACGGGAGGCGATCTCGAGAACGTCCCGGGCATGACCCCGGTCACGATCTCGTCCAGCGACCCGTACCGTCGATGGGAGCAGGCCAACGTGGTGCGCGGCCGCGCGAACGGGACGGTGAGCGCGTACGCGTACGCCCGCCTCGGCGACATCACCACGGAGCAGTTCGACCAGCTCGCCGATCTCCAGCGCGACCTGGGTCTCGACATCCGGATCACCAACCGCCAGAACTTCGCGCTGCGCGACCTCGCCGAGGACGACCTCCCCGTACTGCACCAGCGCCTCGTGGACATGGAGATGGCCGAGCCGGGCGCCGAACTGGCGCGCGACGTCGTGTCGTGCCCCGGCGCCGACACGTGCAACCTCGCCGTCACGCAGTCGCGCGGGCTCGCAGACGACATCGGCACCGCCCTCGACGACGCCGGCCTCGCCGACGTCGGTGGCGTGCGGATCAACATCTCGGGCTGCACCAACAGCTGCGGACAGCACCACATCTCCGACATCGGGTTCTTCGGTCTCGAAAAGCGCGCCCACGGGCGGTCAGCCCCCGGCTACCAGATGCTGCTCGGCGGCCATCTGGGCGACACCGAGGTGGAGTTCGGAAAGCGCGCGGCAAAGCTCCCGGCGAAGAGTGCGTCGCAGGCGGTCGTGCGGATCGTCGGGCGCTACAACGAGGAGCGGGAGCCCGGCGAGGCGTTCCCTTCCTGGTTGCAACGTTCGGGAGGTCCGGGCGGGGTCGGAGAGACCCTGAGCGACCTCACGGAGTTCCCCGACCCCGGGGAGAACCCCGACTTCTACACCGACTTCCACGAGACCGGCCCCTACGTCGCCGAAACCGGCGACTCCGAGTGCGCCACGTGACGTCCATTCTCACCCCCGACCTGGCCGACACCTCGGCGAATCTCGAGGGCGGGCCCGCCTCGGCCGCCATTCGCTGGGCCCGTGACACCTACGGCGACGACCTCGTTCTCGCGGCGTCCTTCCAGGACTGCGTCCTCATCGACCTCGCCGTCAACCTCGACCCCACGGTCGAGGTCGTGTTCCTCGACACGCAGTACCACTTCCCCGAGACGCTCGAGTACGTCGAGACGGTCCGTGAGCGCTACGACCTCAACCTGAGGGTGATATCGCCGGACGTGGCGCCCGACGACCTCTGGCGCACCGACACGGAGGCCTGCTGCAGGCTCCGTAAGGTCGAAACCTTGCGGCGCGCCCTCGAAGGTCGTACAGCGTGGATGACCGGGCTGCGCCGCTGCGACTCCCTCGGCCGCGCCGACACACCGGTCGTGGAGTGGGACGCCGCACGCGGGCTCGTGAAGGTGAACCCGATCGCCGCGTGGACCGACGCCGACGTGGCGGCGTACGCCGCCGAGCGTGACCTGCCCGAGCACCCACTGGTCGCCGCCGGCTACCCCTCCATCGGCTGCTGGCCGTGCACCCAGCGGGTCGCCGACGGCGCCGACGCCCGCTCCGGGCGCTGGGCCGGCACCGACAGGACGGAGTGCGGCCTCCATCTCTGAGGCCCACCGACGGTCCCGCGGGACCCTCACGGTAGGTCGCCACCGACCACCACCGAACACCCCTGTCGGTCGGACGACGCAGCCGCAAGATCCCGGACCGGATACGACGCGCGCTACAGATACGCGACGGCCGATGCCGCTTCCCGGGCTGCGACAACCGCCGCTACGTCGACGCCCACCACATCGTCCACTGGGCAAACGGCGGCGACACCAGCCTCGACAACCTCGTTGTCCTCCGACGCCACCACCGAAGCGTCCACGAGGACGGCTTCACCCTCCGACTCGTCGACGGCCACCACATCGAGGTCACCCGACCCGACGGCATCCCACTCGCCCACACCGGTCCCACCGAACCGTCCGACCCCCACCGGCCCATCCACCACAACCGACAGAACAGCATCACACCCGAACCCCGGACCCCGAACCGCCACCGCCCGCGACGGCACCAGAATGGACCTCGACCTCACCGCCGCCGGCTACTTCCCCATCCTCGACCAGGCACGGCGTCGACGACAGCAGCCCTGAATCAGGCGGCCACCCGTACGCACGAGGGATCCGACGCCAGTGGGTTTCCGGTGGTTGCCCACGCACGCGCCCGGCTCCCACCGCAGATCTCCTTCCACTCGCACGATCCACATATCCCCTCGAGGAGGGATGGATCGCGCAGCGACCGGAACAACGGATCGTTGCGGTACCAGTGACTGAGCGGTTGCTCCCGCACACTGCCGACCGGGAGCTGGAGGAAACCCGAAGGACACACCTCGCCTCGATGCGAGACGAACGCGAAGCCGTTTCCGTCGTTCACACCGGGCGCTGGCGGGCGCCCCGTCTCGGCGAGGACCCGACGGAAGGTGGGGGCGGCCACGGTGCGGACCGGGAACGGGAGATCCGCGGTGGCGAGCCACCGAAGGACCTGCTCGTGGCCTTTAGCGTCTAGCACGTCCTCACCACGACCGCGTCCGGTCGGAACCAGGAAGAAGAGGCTCCACAGGTCGACGCGCCCGTCGAGGAGAGGAACGATCGCCTCGAGGTCGTCGACGGTACGGCGACAGACCGTGGTGCCGACCTGGAGTCGGGCGTCGAGCTCTGCGGCGTTCTCCACGGCGCTCAGCGCACGCTCGAAGGATCCCCGCACACCCCTGAAGGCGTCGTGGACACCTGCACTCGCCCCGTCGAGGCTCAGGTGGATCGTCCCGGCTCCTGCCTCCACGGCACGCCCCAGTGCGTCGGCGGTGAGCCGTGGCGTCGTACTGGGCGAGAAGCCGCAGTGCATCCCGGAGGCGGCGACGGCAGCGATCAGCTCGAACACGTCGGGCCGCGCGAGCGGGTCACCTCCGGTGAGAACGAACACCTTCGTGCCCATCTCCGCTGCATCGGCGACGAGAGCCGACCCCTCGTCGGTGCTCAACTCGTCCGGGTCGCGTCGTACCTGGGCCACGGCGCGGCAGTGAACGCAACGCAGCGGACACGATCGGGTGATCTCCCACGCGACCGTGAGCGGCGCGCGGTCGAAATCGGGTCGTACGCCCTCGCCCAGAAAACGACTCGCCACGTTCACGACGCGACCAGATTGCAGCTCGGGTCGAAACCCGACGGTTCACCGGTGAGGAGTTCGCCCCGGGACCGGAAGCCGCCGCCGCACAAGTCGAAATGGTCGCAGGAAACACACTCCTCGGGGATCCACCGCCCCGAGCGCAGGCCGCGGAGATACGGATCGGTGGCGTGGCTCCAGATCTGCGAGAACGGGGTACGACGGACGTTCCCGAAGCTGCGGTGACGCGCGAACTGGTCGGGGTGGACGTCGCCACGTTCGTCGATGCACGCCAGCGCGATTCCGGGGCCGGCCATCGCTCCCCTGTTCCAGCGCAACGCGCGTCGTGCAGCGTCCGCGCGGCCGGGGTCGCGCGTGCGGAGCCATTCGACGAGGAGCGGACCGTCGGACGGGTTGTCGACCGTGAGCACCTCGACGCCGCGATGCTCCGAAGCGAAGGTGAATACTCGTTCCAACGCGGAGCGCCGCTCCCGGGGCGAGACGTCGTCGAGCCGTCCACCGCGCCCGGCGGGAACGAGGTGGTAGACGCAGAGGCGCTCCACGCCTTCACGCTCCACGAGGTCCAGGACAGCTCCGAGCTGGTCGTGGGTCCCCGGTGTCAGCGTGAAGCGCACACCTCGGCGTACACCGGCCTCGCCGAGGCGCCGGAGGCCGGCGACGGCCTCCGCACGGGCACCGTCGCGGCACCGCAGCCCGTCGTGCGTCTCCTCGTCGCCGTCGATGCTGATCCCCACGTAGGAGACACCCGCCTCACGCAGCTGCGCCGCGACGGCGGTGCTGATCAGGGTTCCGTTGCTCGACAGAGTGACCCGCACTCCCCGCCTGTGCGCCTCGCCGGCGAGCTCAACGAGATCGGGACGCGACAGTGGCTCGCCCCCCGAGAGCAGGAGCGCCGGAACGCCGTAGTTCGCGAGGTCTTCGACCAGGGCGAGACCCTCTCCGGTGCCGAGTTCGTCCTCGGCGGGTCGCCGGGTGGCCGAGGCGTAGCAGTGGGAACACGAGAGGTTGCAGCCCCGGGTGCTGTTCCACACGACGACGGGTCGGCGAGCCGTGGATGTCGTGGGCGTCGTCTCACCGACGCGGTCCCAGCCGTATCGGAGCGCGTCCGAATCCGAGCGGGCCGAGCCGATCAGCGACGAGACGTTGAGCATGCGACACCCTGCAGGTGCGCCGGCGACGAGCTCGCCGGACTCCAGAAACTTACCCGCGGTCGCCTCCGTACTCGCACCGCGCCGAATCAGTCGGTGATCTCGCGGATCTTCTCGATGTGCTCCGCTGTGTGATTGACGTCGGTGCCCTGGATCTGGATGAGCTGTTCGCGCTCGGCGACGGCTTCGGCTTCGGCCGACTCGTCGGCGGCGGCCAACCGGGCCTCGACACCCTCCTCCATGATGCGCTCCGCCTCCGCCACCAGCGCATCGACCATCTCGTCCTCGGGGACGACACGCACGACCTGGCCGCGCACGAAGAGGTGCCCGCGGCCGCGGCCGGCCGCTATGCCGAGATCGGCGCCACGCGCCTCACCCGGGCCGTTGACGACACAGCCCATGACCGCGACCTGAAGAGGAATCTCCCGCTCCTCGAGCGCCGCCTGCGCCTCGTTCGCCACGTGGATCACGTCGACCTCGGCGCGCCCACACGACGGGCAGGCAATGAGGTCGAGGCCTGTGCGCTCGCGCAGATCGAGCGACTCGAGAAGCGTTCTGCCCGCCTTGGCCTCCTCCACAGGATCCGCGGTGAGCGAGAACCGGATCGTGTCCCCGATCCCCTCGGCGAGCAGTGTGCCGATCCCGGCCGTCGACTTCACGAGACCCGCCGGGACGGGACCGGCCTCGGTGACACCCAGGTGCAGCGGGCGGTCGGTTCGCTCCGAGAGCAGGCGGTAGGCGTCGATCATCGTGGGGACGCTCGACGACTTGACGGAGATCTTGACGTCCTCGAAGCCGACCTCGTCGAAGTACGCCATCTCGCGTTCGGCCGACGCGACGAGCGCTTCGGGCGTCGGGCCGCCGTGCTCATCGGCGATGTCGGGATCCAGGCTTCCGGCATTCACCCCGATGCGGATCGGAAGACCACGGTCCTTGGCCTCTGCGGCGACGGTCTTGATGTGCTCGGGCTTACGGATGTTGCCCGGATTGAGGCGCAGGGCGTCGACGCCCGCCTCCATCGCGGCCAGTGCCAAGCGATACTGGAAATGGATGTCGGCCACGATCGGAACCGGCGAGCGGGGCACGATCTGGGCGAGACCCTCGGCAGCCTCCTCCTCGTTGCAGGTGCAACGCACGATGTCGGCCCCCGCGCCGGCCAGTGTGTAGATCTGGGCGAGTGTGCCGTCGACGTCGGACGTGCGGGTCGTCGTCATCGACTGGACCGAGACCGGCGCGTCGCCGCCCACGCCGACGGAACCGACCGAGATCCCCCGGGTCTTCCGACGCTCGTAGGCCATCAGAAGGGGTTCTGGAGCGGATTGCTCGCATCGAGGAACAGCGACGAGATGAAGATGAAGCCGAGGAGGACCATCACGGCGCTCGTGATCGGTAGCAGTTTCGCCACGTCGGCCTGCACCCGCCGCCCCTTGATCTTCGAGGCGATCTGCTCGTAGCACGCGATCGCCACATGTCCACCGTCGAACGGCAGGAGCGGAATCAGGTTGAAGATCCCCACGAACACGTTGATCGACACCAGGAGTCCCAGCACGGCCAGCCAGCCGTCGTCGACGGCCTGGTTGGCGAGCCGGCCGAAGCCGAGCGGCGACACGAAACGCTCCTGGCTCTGCTCACCCTCGTCGCCCTCGCCACCACTGAAGACGGTGTCGACGTAGTTGGCGATCCCCGACGGTGAGAAGATCCGACCCAACGCCTCGGTCGACATGCGCGCCGTTCGACCGAAAACGACGAACGTCTCCTTCACGGCGGGCAACGCGGCGACGCGCGTGGTCTCGAAACCCGGAGCGACACCGATCAGCCCGACCTCCTCACCGTTGTCGGTCTTGAGTTCGGGTGTGACGGGGACATGGAGCTCCTCACCGTCGCGCTCGACGGTCAGGACCATCTCCTGCTCGGGGCGGGGGCGCACGTAGTCGCGCAGGTCCTCGAACTCGGTGACCGGAACGTCGTCGATGGCGACGATGACGTCATCGTCCTGGAGCCCTGCGGCTTCTGCGGGAGAGCCGTCACTGACCGCTCCGACCGAGGTGGTGTCGCTGAGCGTTCCGATCGAAACGAGCAGGACGAAGATCAGGATGAGCGCGAGGAGGAAGTGGACGGCCGACCCCGCGACGGCGACCTCGATGCGGTTTCGGAACGGCCGGTTGCGGTAGGCGCGGGGTTCGTCCTCGGGCTCGACGTGATCGAGATTGTTCATGCCGATGATCCGGACGTAGCCACCCAGGAGGATCGCCTTCACGCCGTACTCGGTCTCCCCGCGCTTCACCGACCAGATCCGTGGTCCGAAACCGACGAAGAACTCGGTGACCTTCATGCCGCCGCGCTTGGCCATCACGTAGTGCCCGGCCTCGTGCAGCATGATGATCGTGGGCAACGACAGGATCAGCACGATGGTGCCCACGAGCTGAGGTTGGATGATCGCCCACACCGTGACGAGCAGCGCGACCACGGTCGTGACGAACAGGACTTTGCGCCCGCTGATGGTGGATCTCTCGAGTGGGTCCTTCACGCGGCGCTCCTCCGACGAACGCTCCGAGCGGCCCGCTCGCGCGCGGTCCGGTCGACATGGAGAACGTCCTCAACGGTCTCGACGTTCCCGACACCTTCCTGTAGCGCCTCGTCGACGATCTCGGGGATGCCCATCCACGGGATGGCCCGGTCGAGAAACGCCGCCACGGCGACCTCGTTGGCAGCGCTGAGCGCCGCCGGGGCCCCGCCCCCGGCCCGGCCGGCCGCCTCACAGAGCGCCAGGCAGCGGAAAGCGTCGCGGTCGGGCTCCTCGAACGTGAGATCGCCGACCGTCCGCCAGTCGATGGCGCCGTACGGCCGCGGGTGCCGGTGGGGAGCGTCGAGGGCGAGGCCGATGGGAAGCCGCATGTCGGGCTGTGAGAGCTGGGCGATCGTCGCTCCGTCGCTGAAGGTCACCATGCTGTGGATGACCGACTGCGGATGTACGACGACGTCGATGTGGTCGTAGTCGACACCGAAGATCTCGTGGGCCTCGATCACCTCGAGGCCCTTGTTCATGAGCGTGGATGAGTCGACGGTGATCTTCGCGCCCATGTCCCACGTGGGGTGGGCCAGCGCGTCCTCCACGGACACGCGGGTGAGCTCGGCTCGTGTCCGCCCCCGGAACGGGCCCCCGCTGGCGGTGAGGACCAGAGAGTCGACCTCGTCGGCCGAGCCGGAGCGGAGCACCTGGTAAAGAGCTGAGTGCTCCGAATCGACCGGCACGAGCTCGGCACCGCTGCGCTCCCGAACGGCCGCGACCACGGGGCCGCCCGCGATGAGGCTCTCCTTGTTGGCAAGCGCGAGGCGCGTGCCCGCCCCGAGTGCGGCGAGCGTGGCCGGCAGGCCCGCGAAGCCGACCACGGCGTTGAGGACGACGTCGGCATCGGGGTGTGCCGCCAGCTCGGCCAGCGCGTCGGGGTCGTCGCCGCAGACCCTCGCAGCGTCGGTCGGCACACCGAACGCCCGGGCCTGTTCGGCCAGGAGCTCCCCGTTCGACCCAGTGGCGAGAGCGATCACCTCGTACGCGTCGGGAAGCTCACCGATGAGCGCCAGGGCCTGCGTTCCGACAGAGCCTGTCGAGCCGAGAATCACGACGCGGCGTCGCCGCGCTCCCGTCGGTGACGGGTCGGGAGGCATGACGCCTCAGAGGTCGAGGCCGAGTGCCAGGTAGTACACGACCGGGAGACAGAAGAGAATGGCGTCGAAACGGTCGATGACACCGCCGTGACCCGGCAGGAGGGAGCCGAGGTCCTTCACATCGAGATCGCGCTTGAGCAGGGACTCACAGAGGTCTCCCAGCGGCGCGGCGATCGCGATGGCCACGCCCAGGGCCAGACCCGACCCGGTGTCCCACGGGGAGATCCGCCCTGCGATGATGATTCCGACGAGGATCGACGCCGCCATACCGGCGGCGAGACCCTCGATCGTCTTGTTGGGCGAGATCCGTTCGAGCAGCGGGGTCTTGCCGACGGCCCCGCCGACGAAGAAGGCGGCGACGTCGTAGGCGATGGCGCACAGCGCCAGTCCCCAGATCAGGCCGATGCCGTCGGGATGGGTGAGGATCAGACCGGCGAAACCACCCAGCAGCCCGACGTAGGCGAACCCGAACACCGTGACCGACATGTTGACGGTGGGCTCACCGCGGACGACCTCGGCGAGATACCAGAAGAACGTGAACCCGACCACGAGGGCGATCACCAGCGGGAACGCGGCGTCGCCGCGCTCGTAGGCGACAACCGGCATCGCCGCCGACCCGATGATGCCCAGGATCACAGCAGGCTGGTACCCGTTCCTGCGGAACGCCCCGAACAGCTCGGCGCTGGCGACGGCGACGATGGCGGTGGCGAACCACGCCACGGCACCGCGGCCGATGAGCAGGCAGATGATCGCGACGACGGCGATGACACCGGCTGTTGCCAGGGCTGTGGGCAGATCACGGCCCTCCGTGTCGGACGGCGCCGGTCGGGACCCCTGGGGGCGACGCCGGCCGGGCCGCGCGGTGGGGCGGCGACGCTTCGCGACCTCGTGGGCGAACACGGCGTCCTCGTCGACGCGAGCGTTGTCCCCGATGGGACCGACGGCCGCCGTCTGATCGGTGAGCTCCTCGGCGAAGTCGACCTCGTCCCAGTCGCCGGGCTGTTCGCGAAAACGCGGCGTGCTCCCCGACACGTGCCGCCACGCATCGTCGTCGTCCTCGCCGACGGGACCCCTGTCGGGGAGTACCTGGGGAGACTGACCCGTCGGAGGCTCGGTCCAGTGGGGGAGGTCGACGGGCTCGCTCGGCTCCGGACGGTCCTGGTCGCCCGATGCCGACCACGTGGCTCCCTGCGACTCGAGAGGGCCGGCGCCGGAGGGACGCGGGAAGCTGGCGGACGGCTCGACGTCGCCGGCGCGCAACTCCCGCCCGGTGCCGGGAGCGTCGTGGCCCTCCGCTCCGTGCTCGAGAGCGGCCTGGGCCTCCTCGGCCCCGAGGATCCTCACACCCTCGCTCGGCGCGCGGCGGGGACGCCGGGGCTCCTCGACGGGCTCGTCGTCGAAGCCCTCGTCGAATGGTTGGTCGTCACGTCCGTCGTCCACCACACCTCCCCCCTCTCGTCACGGCGCCGTCACAGATCAGGCTAGACCGGCGATGACCCCCGATGCTCAGACCTCGAGGAGCTCCTGCTCCTTGTGGGCCGCCAGCGTGTCGATCTCGTCGACCACCTCGTGCGTTCTCTTCTCCAGCGTCTTCTCCACACGGTCGAGCTCGTCACGCGAGATCTCGCCGTCCTTCTCGAGCGCCTCCACGTCGTGGCGAGCCTGGCGGCGGGCGTTGCGTACCGACACCCGCGCCTCTTCTGCGCGCTGCTTGACGACCTTGACCATCTCCTTGCGCCGCTCCTCGGTGAGCTGCGGGAAGGCGAGACGGATCACCTTGCCGTCGTTCGACGGGTTGATCCCGAGGTCGCTCCCCTGCACGGCCTTCTCGATGGCCGCAATCGAGCTCTGGTCGTAGGGCGTGATGACGAGCAGCCGGGGCTCGGGCACCGAGCAGCCCGCGAGCTGCTGCAGCGGGACGTCCGACCCGTAGTACTCGACCTTCAGCTTCTCGACCAGGGCCGGTGTGGCACGTCCGGTTCGGATGGCGGCGAACTCCTGTTGAAGGTGCTCGACGGACCTGCGCATCGCTGTGCGCGTCTCGTCGAGCACCAGCGCGACGAGCTCCTCGGATTCGGAAACGCTCATGACGCCTCCTGCGAGCTCACGACGGTGCCGATCGGCTCGCCGAGCAGCGCACGTTCGATGTTGCCGGGTTTCGTGACGTCGAACACGACGATCGGCAGTTCGTTGTCACGGCAGAAGGTGATCGCCGTCGAGTCCATGACCTTGAGGTCACGGGTGAGGACCTCGTGATGACTGATCTCGACGAGCTTCTCGGCCGCCGGGTCGAGGCGCGGGTCGGCGCTGTAGACGCCGTCGACACCGGAGTGCGTTCCCTTGAGGATCGCACCGGCGTGGATCTCGGCCGCCCTCAGGGCTGCCGTCGTGTCGGTCGTGAAGTACGGGTTGCCGGTGCCGGCGGCGAAGATCACGATCCGGCCCTTCTCCAGGTGACGGATGGCGCGCAGCGGGATGTAGGGCTCGGCGACCTTGTCCATGGAGATGGCGGTCTGGACGCGGGTGACCTGCCCCTCGTTCTCGAGGGCGTCCTGGAGCGCCAGGGCGTTGATCACGGTGGCGAGCATTCCCATGTAGTCGGCCCGGGCACGGTCCATGCCCTGCGTGGAGGCGCCGAGCCCACGGAAGATGTTCCCGCCGCCCACCACGACGGCGATCTCGACATCGAGGTGCCCGCGGACGTGGGTGACCTCGGCGGCGATCCGCGACACGATCGACGAGTCGATGCCGTAGCCGGTGTCGGTGTCGGCGAACGCTTCACCCGAGAGCTTGAGAACGACCCGGGGAAACCGGCTGGCGCTCGCGCTCCCTTCGGTCATTCCTCGCCGATCTTCACGCGGACGAACCGCCGGACCGTGGCGTCGCCACCGAGCTCCTCGAGCAGGGAGCCCACCGAGCGCTTCGGCTCTTTCACGAACGCCTGGTCGAGAAGAACCCGCTCCTTGTACCAGCCGTTCATCCGGCCGTCGACGATCTTCGGCAGGGCCTGCTCGGGCTTCCCCTCGTTGCGGCTGAGGTTCTCGAGGACCTCCCGCTCGGCCTCCACGATCTCGGTCGGAACGTCGTCCCGGCGGACGTAGCCGGGCGCCGCTGAGGCGATGTGCAGCGCGATGTCGTGGGCGACGTCGCGCGCCTCGCCACTCGACGGGTCGACTCCCCCGAGTTCGACGAGGACACCGATCGTGCCCCGCTCGTTCTGGATGTGCTTGTAGGAGTCGATGAGGCCGTCATCGCTCGTGAAGCGGGCGACCCGGCCGAGGCCGATGTTCTCGCCGAGGCGACCGGCCGCCTCCTTGACCACCTCGCCCACCGTGGAGTCACGCAGCGGGCGGCCGTCGATGCCGTCGTCGCCGTGCTCGGCCACGGCGTGAACGATCTCATCGAGCATCTCGGCGAACTCGGATCCCTTGGCGACGAAGTCGGTCTCGCACGTGAGCTCGGCCAGCGCACCGACGCCGCCGTCAACCATGACGTCGACCGCCCCGTCGTCTGCCGCGCGCCCGGCGCGCTTGCCCGCCTGCGTCAGGCCGTGCTCGCGGAGCCAGGTCCTGGCACCGTCGACGTCGCCGTCGTTCTCCTCGAGCGCCTTCTTGGCGTCCATCATCCCGGCGCCCGTGTCCTTGCGGAGCGCCGCCACTTCCTTGGCAGAGATCCCCATGTCTATCCGTTCTCCGTCTCGTCGGCGGCCGGGGTCTCCGACGGCGCGTCGTTCGTCGACGCTTCCTTGGCGGCCAGCAGCCGATCCTCACGGGCCTTTTGCGCCGTGGCCGCCTCGTTGCGGGCCTTGGCCTGCTGCTCGTCGCGCTTCTTCTGCTCCTCGGCCGAGAGCTTCGGTGGCGCCGGAACCGGGGCCTTCGGCGTGTCGGCCTCCTCCGTGGCCTCCTCCACCGCGCCCGTGGCCTGCGCCAGCTGGCGGCCCTCCACGGCGGCATCGGCGATCACCCGGGTGAGCAACTGCGCGGCGCGGATCGCGTCGTCGTTGCCGGGGATGACGTAGTCGACGATGTCGGGGTCGCAGTTGGTGTCGACGACTGCCACGATCGGGATCCCGAGACGCTGGGCCTCGGTGACGGCGATGTGCTCCTTTTGCGTGTCGATGATGAACACCGCGTCGGGGAGCTTCTGGAGGTTCTCGATACCGCCGAGGTTGCGCTTGAGCTTCGTGAGCTCACGCGTGATGCGCAGTGCCTCCTTCTTCGGCATCTGCTCGGTCTCGCCCGATACGACCTGCTGCTCCAACTCGCGGAGCTTGGACACGCGGGAGTGCACGGTGGAGAAGTTGGTGAGCATGCCGCCCAGCCACCGGAAGTTCACGTACGGCATGTTCGAGCGTCGGGCTTCGCTCTCGATCGCCTCCTGGGCCTGCTTCTTCGTACCCACGAACAGGATCGTCCCGCCGCCCTCCACCGAGGAGCGCACGAAGCGGTATGCGGCGTCGATCGACTCGAGGGTCTCCTGAAGGTTCAGGATGTAGATCCCGTTGCGCTCCCCGAAGATGTAGCGACGCATCTTCGGGTTCCAGCGTCGGGTCTGGTGCCCGAAATGCACGCCGGCCTCGAGCAACTGCTTCATCGTGACGACGGCCACGTCTGGTTCCTTCCCTTGGTTGAGCGTCCGCCCGCCGCACCCGTGTGGGTGACCAAAGGTGGCAGGCGTGTGGAGTACGGGCCTGTCGGCCCGCCGGCGCAGAAGTGTAGTCAGAGGGCGAGGCCCTCCACCCGTCCGGGCTCCGTGAGCCGCAGACCGAGCAGCAGGTGCCCGCCACCGGCAACGGTACCGGACACGAAGGCGCTGTCGTCACTGATTTCCAGGACTTCGCCGGTTCCGGTGAGCACGACCGCCCGGCCCTCGACCGTCGTGACGGTCACCGAGTCGGCGGCGACCGTCGGCGCACCCCGGAGGACGGGCACGCCGAGGTCGACACCCCATTGCGGAGAGCCGTCCGTCGCTGCGAGCGCGTGCACGACACCGAGGCGGTCGGCGATCACGACGCTCCCGCCGTCGACCGCCGGTGCGACGTGGGCGCCGAATCCTGCATCCACGCCCGTCGACCACCGCTGCGCGCCGTCGGAGAGATCGAGGGCGACCACGTTGCCGGCGCCGTCGCCCACGTAGGCGGATCGGCCGTCGGTGGCGGTCCCCGACGCGGCGGGCCCCACGTCCCGCGTCCAGAGGACGTGCCCGTCGTCGACGTCGAGGGCGGCGATCACAGCCCGGTCGTCGGCGTGCCACACGGCCACCACGCTTCGGGGGCCGGCATCGACAGGCGTCGCCTTCACCGCGCCGGCCTGCACTACCTCCCAGAGGAGTTCCCCGTCGGTGGCGGAGTGCGCCGCCAGCGTCCCGTCGTCGGAGCCGATCAGCACGACCGAGTGACCGACGGTGGCCACGGGACCGGGACCGTCGACCGGCGTGTCCCACACCCGCGCGCCGTCGGAGCGGTCGAGCACGACGACGCGGTCGTCGGCGCGCACGACGACGTGGGTCGACGACACAGCGGGAGCGTCGGGACCGAGACGGCGGATCTCGTGTGCCCAGACCGGCGATCCGGTGGCGGGGTCGAGTGCCGTCACCACGGAGTTGGCCGACACGGCGACGGCCAACGAGTCGTCACCGCCGAGCGCTCCCACCCATCCCGGGACCTCGAGACGCCACCCGGACCCGGTCGGCCCCTGCTCGGCCGCTGCGGGCTGCGACGCGCCCCCACCCGGCGCCACGGCCGCGCGCCACGCGGCACGGGTCCCGAGCACCGTGGCGGCGACGGCGGCCGCCACCACCGTGTTCCTCAGCCACGGACGGATCTTCATGGTGCACCTCCACCTGCGAGCGATCCCACGCCGCGCTCCACCCCGCTGATCACCCGCGGTTCCAGTTCGCCGCGCAGGTGTGAGAGCACCGACCGGCACGCCGGCGGCCGACCCTCGAGCGCCAGTCGGACCTCACGAAGCGCCCCGGGGTCGGACACGATGGCCGTGTGGTCGTGGAATCCCGGCGGGTTGACCACGACCTCGGTTGCTCCCGGTGCCGAGACACGGTCGGCGGGCACGATGACGTCGTCGACGGCACCGATGGTCGTGATGTCGATGCCCTCGGGCAGCGTGGCGTCGTCGAGGCGCTTCATCAGCTCGGACCCCTCGGCGATCTGCTCGAGGACGGGTGCGTCGAGGGGCGGGAACGGCAGGGCGTCGCCGACGGCTCCCGACGCCAGCGGGCCGAGGGGCCCGGCGTCGATGCTCCGTGCGGCCGAGGCCAGCGGCGCTCCTTCGAGCGGCGACGACAACGTGACGACGTGTCCGAGCGGTGGATAGCGATCGTCGTCGGGGTCGTAGACAAGGGCGAGGAACGTGCGGACCACCACACCCCCCAGGGAGTGCGCCAGGAGGTCGACGGGGTCATCGGGCCGCTCGGCCGCTCTCTCGATGAGCTGCTCCCCGAGCCGCCGGGCGGCGTCGAGTGGATCAACCCACGTGTCTTCGACGACGTAGGAGTCGGTCCCGGAGTAGGAGAAGTAGCCGACCTCGTCGTTCTCGTAGCCGAGGAGGTCGACGGGGATCCCGACGGAGCGCCCGCCCTCTTCGAGGCTGCTGTCGAGACCGGCGACGACCACCACGTCGTTGCCGGATCCACCGGTGCCGTCGGCCGGCGGCGCGTCGGACGTGCACTCACCCGTGCCGAATTCCCACAGACCGCGCGCCGTCCCCACCGCCAGGTCGCGACCCAGGTCCATCCCGGGCGGAAGCGGTGCCTCGACGGCGGCCGAGGCCCCGGCGAGGACCAGGTCGTCGACCTGCCCGGTGGCCCGCCATGCCAGGTCGACGCCCGCAGCACCGAGATCGCCTGCGAGCGAGATGTAGGACGGGCCGTCGAGGCGGTCCTCGATCAGCCACACGGGCAGTGCGTCGGGGTTGACCGACGGGAGCTCGGGTGGATCGGGAAGCTCCGGAGGGTCGGGAAGGCGCGGCGGGCCCGGGAGCACGGGTGGGTCGGGGAGCTCCGGGGGCTCGGGTCGGTGTGACCCGGTCGCCGTGCCCGTGGGGATCAGCCGGACGACATCGGCGGGGTCGGGGCGCGCGAAGAGCTGCATCGGGTCGAGGTAGTCGTCGCCCGAGCGGAGCCCCAGGTGGAGGACGGGCACACCGGCGTGGCCGTCGCCACCCGAGACTCCGAGGACATCGCCCGCGCCGACCGTGTCGCCCCGCTGCACGTCGATCCGGGCGAGGAACGAGTACGAGGTCCGCAGGCCCCCGTCGTGTCGGATGGTGACATGGCGCGCTGCGGCCACGTGCCCGGCGAATTCCACGCGTCCCGCGCCGGCGGCGAGAACGGGCGTCCCGACTGCAGCGGCGAGGTCGGCACCCCGGTGTCCGGGACCGTACGGCGACGGAGGGGCGGCGAACGCCCGCAGGAGCTCGCCGGGCACGGGCCGCGTCCACCGGGGCTCCGGAGTGGCGCCGGCCGCCGGTCCGGTGGGTAGGACGACGAGGAGAAGCGCACAGGACGCAGCGAGCGCGACGAGGCGTCGCAGAGATCTCGCAAGGCAGGACATCGCACCCCCGGCGGTCGGAACGACACGTCACGGGGGAAGCGACGGGGAGTGCGCGCCGCACAGTAGCGGCCGCGCGCACGCGCCGAAAGGGGGAATCTAGGAAACGGGGTTGTGGTCGGGCTCCGAGAGACGCGCGCGCATCTGGAGGATGGCCTTGGTGTGGATCTGGCACACCCGGCTCTCGGTGACGCTGAGCACCTCGCCGATCTCGGCGAGGGTGAGACCCTCGTAGTAGTAGAGAGTGAGGACGAGGCGCTCACGGTCGGGCATCCGCTGGATGGCATCGGCGAGAACGTGCTTCATCTCGTCGATCTCGAAGGCCTGGACGGGGTCGTGCGCCGGGTCCTTCACCGAGATCGTGTCGCCGACCGTGCTGCCGGTCTCGCTGTCCTGACCCGACACGAGCTCCTCGAGAGCGACGAGGCCCACGAACGACACCTGGGACAGGACATTGGCGAGCTCGTCGGTCGTCATCTCGAGCTCGGCGGCCACCTCCGCCTCATCAGGCGTTCGGTGCAGCTCGTTCTCGAGTTTGGAGTAGGCACGCTCGATCGCCCGCGACTTGGCACGCACCGAGCGCGGCACCCAGTCGAACGACCGCAGCTCGTCGATGATCGCACCCTTGATCCGCGAGATGGCGTACGTCTCGAACTTGAAGCCCCGCTCGGGCTCGAACTTGTCGATGGCGTCGATCAGACCGAAGACCCCGTAGCTGACGAGGTCGGACTGG
The DNA here is from genome assembly GCA_041394025.1 of Acidimicrobiia bacterium. Taxonomy (NCBI): domain Bacteria; kingdom Bacillati; phylum Actinomycetota; class Acidimicrobiia; species Acidimicrobiia bacterium. The sequence goes on from JAWKJA010000002.1 coordinate 1,163,190, forward strand.
TCGACACTCTGCGGGAGCCCGGCAGCGACGCGGCCCGCCACGAACTTCACGATCGGCGAGTAGTGGAGGATGAGCCGCTCACGCGCCGACTCGTCGCGCGTGCCCTTGTAGGACTCCCAGAGCGCGCCGACGACCTGGTCGGTGTCGGTACCGGCGGGGTCAGGCACGGGGATGCGTCTCCTCGTAGACCGACCGGAGGCGTTCGCGGGTGAGGTGCGTGTAGACCTGGGTGGTGGCGAGGTCGGCGTGGCCGAGGAGCTCCTGGACGGCGCGCAGGTCGGCGCCGCCTTCGAGCAGATGCGTGGCGTAGGCGTGCCGGAACGTGTGGGGCGGTAGCGACCGGCCGTCGGGGAGCGGGTGCCGGTCGAGGATCCGGCGGGCGTCGCGGGGCCCGAGGCGCCGTCCGCGGGTGTTGAGGAGCAGGGCGTCGGCGGGGGTGTCGTCGGTGACCAGCAGGTCGCGCGCACGGCGGAGGTAGTCGTGGAGGGCGTCAAGGGCCGGCTCACCGAGCGGCAGGCGCCGGGACTTCCCACCCTTCCCCGTGACGTCGACGAACGCCCTGTCGGTGTGCACATCGGCGGGAGCGAGGTCGCAGCATTCACTGATGCGCATGCCCGTGCCGTAGAGCAGCTCGAGCACGACGAGGTCGCGTCGGGCGAGGGCCGCCGCCCGGCCGGCGGGATCGGCCTCCGCCATGTTTGAGACCCGGTCGTGGGCGTCGTCGAGCAGCGACACCGCCTCCTCGGCGCGTGGGACTCTCGGGAGCCGGGCGGGCCCCCGGGGCGCCCGGAGGTGACGCCCGGCGTCGGTGCTGATCGCACCCCGACGGCGGAGGAAGCGCAGGAACGCGCGCAGCGAGGCGGCCTTGCGCGACACCGTACGGGGCGCGTAGCCGCGGGTCTGCAGGCCGGCGAGGTAGCGGCGCACGACCCGGTGGTCGCACTCGGAGGGGTCGGGGCATCCGCCGCGTTCGGCCCAGTCGACGAACTGACGGACATCCAGCTCATAGGCGGCACGGGTGTTGGGGCGGGCGGCCGTGAGCGACGTGACGAAGCCCTCGACATCCCAGGTCATGCGTTCACGCTACCCCGGTTGGCTGTCACACCCCTCCACTACCCTTGTTCCGTACCGTCGAGCGGCCGCGGCACGGCCCTCCTGCAGGTTCACCCATGGCTCGCGCCTGGATCAGGAGGTCCGCAGTGCTCGCATCGGTCAGAAGCGCCACCCTCGTCGGAGTCGACGGGCAGGTCGTCACCGTCGAGGTCCATGTCTCCCGAGGCCTTCCCGGCTACCAGGTGGTCGGCCTCCCCGACACCGCCGTACGCGAGTCCCGCGAGCGCGTGCGAGCCGCGCTTCTCAGCTCCGAGCTGTCGTGGCCGTTGCAGCGGATCACCGTGAACCTCGCCCCCGGCGACGTGCCAAAGTCGGGCTCCGGCTTCGAGGTGGCGGTGGCGCTCGGGCTGCTCCTCGCCGAGGCGAAGCTCCCGGCCGGCTCGCTCGACGGCGTGGGGGTCGTCGGCGAACTGGGCCTCGACGGCACCATCCGGGCCGTCCCCGGGGTCCTCGCGCTCGTCGATGCACTCGCCCGTTCCGGTGTCGACAGCGTCGTGGTCCCGCTCGACTGCGCGGCAGAGGCCGCCCTGGTGCCGGGGGTGGCCGTGCGCCCCGCCCGGTCGATCCTCCAACTGCGGGCCTGCCTGAAGGGCGAGGAGGCCTGGCCCACCGTGCCGGAGCCCCTCGCGGGTGACCGTCCCGACCACGCACCCGACGGCGACGCCCTCGACCTGGCCGACGTCCGCGGCCTCCGCGAGGCACGCTCGGCGCTGTCGGCCGCCGCCGCCGGGAACCACCACCTGTTCATGGTGGGACCGCCCGGTGTCGGCAAGACGATGCTCGCGCAGCGGATCCGCGGCATCCTGCCGCCCCTCGACCGGTCGGCCGCGCTCGAGGTCACCCGGATCCGCTCGGCGGCGGGCCTCCACACCCAGGGCGTGCTGAGCACGGCGGCACCGTTCCGCGCACCCCACCACACCGCGTCCACGGCCGCGATCGTCGGCGGTGGTGCCCGCCGTGCCCGGCCCGGTGAGGTGACGCTGGCGCACCGGGGGGTCCTGTTCTGTGACGAGCTCGGTGAGTTCGCCCCGGTCACTCTCGACGCCCTGCGACAACCCCTCGAGGAGGGCACGATCCGGATCGCGCGCCAGAGCGGAACCGTCACGTTCCCGGCGCGCTTCCTCCTCGTGGCGTGTTCCAACCCCTGCCCGTGCGGGCGTGACGCCCGGCACTGCCACTGCTCGGGGAGCGCGCGCCTCCGCTACGAGCGGCGCCTGTCGGCACCGCTGCTCGACCGCTTCGACCTCCGGCTCCGGGTGGAGCCACCCGACGGGGCGGTCCACGGGGCCGACAATGCGGGCGATTCGACGGCGGTCACGGCGCAACGTGTTGCGGCTGCCGTCGCGCTCCAGGAGCGTCGGTACGGCGACGTGCCGTGGGCCCGCAACGGCGATGTACCGGCCGGCGCTCTCGACGAGACCGTGCCCCTCAGCGGAGAGGTGCTGACCACCTGGCGGTCGCTGTGCGAGAGGCGGCGCCTCAACGGACGCGGCGCGGCGGCCATTCGCCGGGTCGCCCGCACCCTGGCCGACCTCGACGGTGAGCGCACCGTGGGCCCGGCCCACATGCTGCGCGCGGCCGACATGCGGGAGCCGTGGGCATGAGCGTGCCGGACCGACGCGCGGCGCTCCGACTCGTGTGCCTGCCCGACATGACCCCGGCGCGCCTGTGGGCGCTGCTCTGGACGTTCGGCGCGCACGACGCCGCCCTCGGGGCGGTCACCGAGGGTCGGGCACGTGAGGCCCACGGCGCCCGAGGAACCCGCACGGCGATCTCCCCGTGGTTGGCGCGGAGATGGTCTACTGCGTGCACCTCGGGCGAGCTCGACCAGCTCCTCGACGGCCGTTCCCCCCACGTGTGGCTGTCCGGCGACGATGGGTTCCCGATCGACGTTCCCCCCTCCGTGTCGCCGACACCTCCCGCCGTGCTCCTCGGTGAGGGCTCGCGTCCCGACGTCCTGCGCCGGAAGCGGGTGGCCGTGGTGGGGACGCGCTCGGCTTCCGTGCACGGGTGCGCCGACGCCCGCGCCATCGGGGAGACGCTGGCCGAGGCCGGGGTCACCGTCGTCAGCGGGCTCGCCCTCGGTGTCGACGGTGCCGCCCACGAGGGCGCGATCGCGGCGGGTGGGGCGGCCGTGGGGGTGGTGGCAACGGGTCTCGACGTCGCCTACCCGCGCCGTCACCGCTACCTCCACCGCAGGGTCCGGGAGGCGGGCGTCCTGGTGAGCGAGGTCGGCTACGGCGTCGGGCCGACTCGCGAGCGCTTCCCGGTCCGCAACAGGATCATCGCCGGGCTGGCCGATGTCGTCGTCGTGGTCGAGGCGACCGCGCGTGGTGGCGCCCGGATCACCGCCGACCACGCCCTCTCATACGGGCGCTCCGTTCTGGCCGTTCCCGGCTCGCGACGCAACCCCGCCGCAGAGGGGTGCAACGAGCTCCTGGCCGACGGCGCCCAGCCACTCCTGAGACCGGGCGACATCCTCGAGGCACTCGGCCTGTGCGAGGGGGCGACCCGGCTCCGGTGGGCGACGGCCCCACCCCCGCGATCGGTCGCCGCGAAGCAACTTCTCGGGGCGCTGGGGGGTGAGCCGGCGACGAACGACGATCTCCGGTCGCGCCTCGACTGGTCGCCCAACGCGCTCGCCGTGGCGCTGGCCGAGGTGGAGGTGGCCGGCCACGTTCGTCGGGCGCACGGCCGCTGGTGGCCGGTGTAGTCGCGATGGCTACGGTGACGCCATGGGCTTCAACCCGTTCGGGAAGAACAGGACCAGCGGCGCCGACATCGCGATGGTCGTCGTCGCGTTCGTGGTGGCCGCCGCGCTCGTCGCCTGGGCCGTCCTCGCCTGACGCTCGTCGTCACACGTCGCGTCTCAGAAGGCCGCCTCCACCACGGTCACGGTCGGGTCGCCGTCCCTCGGCCAGAGCACCGACGCGACGTCGAAACGCAGGTCGGTGCCGCGAGCCGGGTGCTCGTCGAGCCACCGGGTGGCCAGGTGGCGGATTCGCCGCTGCTTCTCGCGCGTCACGGCCTCCACCGGAGCGCCGAAACGCGTGGAACGCCGGGTCTTCACCTCGCAGAACACGAGCGTTCGTCCGCACGCCGCCACGAGATCCAGCTCACCGTCGCGGCACCGCCAGTTGCGGTCGACGATGTCGAAGCCGTTCCGGCGGTACCAGTCGGCCACCACCTGCTCCCCTGCGGCGCCCAGCGCCTGCCGGCGGTCGCCCACGTCAGAGCTCGGGGGCGGCGAGCTCCTCGACGTTCACGTCCTTGAAGGTGAACACCCGCACGTGCTTCACGAACCGCGCGGGCCGGTACATGTCCCAGACCCAGGCGTCGTGGAGCTCGAGCTCGTAGTGAACACGGCCGTGGTCGTCGTGGGTCGAGACGTCGACCTCGTTGGTGAGGTAGAAACGCCGCTCCGTCTCCACGACGTAGGAGAACATCGGAAGGACATCGCGGTACTCCTTGTAGAGCGCCAGTTCGATCTCGGTCTCGTACCGTTCGAGATCCTCTGCGCTCACCGACCCACCTCCGATGTGCCCGGTCGGCACCAGTGTAGGGCCGCGGCGGGGTGGGTCAGGTCCGCTTCTCGCGGATCTTGGCGGCCTTCCCGACGCGGTCACGCAGGTAGTAGAGCTTGGCCCGCCGGACGTCGCCGCGGCTGGCGACCTCGATGTCGGCGATCACGGGCGAGTGGACGGGGAAGGTGCGTTCCACACCGACACCGAAGCTGATCTTGCGCACGGTGAAGGTCTCACGGATCCCCGAGCCCTTGCGGGCGATGACGACGCCCTGGAACAACTGGACGCGCTCGCGCCCGCCTTCGACGACGCGGACGTTGACCTTGACGGTGTCGCCGGGCGCGAAGTCGGGAATGTCGTCACGCAGGCCGGCGCGGTCGACCAGATCGGTGGATTGCATGGCGCGGGATCCTCGGGGATACGTCGCTGGGGAGCACTATCGTACAGCGTCGCCCCGCCCGGCTCAGGCCTCGGGGGCACCGGCGTCGGGAAACTCCTCGAGAACCGCCCGGTCGGCGTCGGAGACGTCGTCCCCTGTCAGCAGATCGGGGCGGCGGGCGAGCGTGCGCCGCAGCGACGCCGCCCGGCGCCACCGGGCGATACGGCCGTGGTCACCCGAGAGCAGAACCCCGGGCACCCGCCGTCCCGCGAAGTCGGCGGGGCGGGTGTAGTGCGGGTACTCGAGGAGCCCGTCGTGGAACGATTCCTCGCCTGCCGAGGCGTCGTTCCCGAGCACCCCCGGGATCAGACGGGCCACCGCCTCGATCACCACCGCCGCCGCTGCCTCGCCACCACCGAGCACGTAGTCGCCGATCGACAGCTCTCCGTCACAGCACCGGTCGACGATCCGCTGGTCGACCCCTTCGTAGCGACCGCAGAGAAGTGAGAACCCGTCACTGGCGGCCAACCGGCGGGCGACGGACTGGTCGAACACCTTCCCCGCCGGCGAGAGCAACAGGAGGGGGCGCGGTGGATCGACGTCGTCAACGGCAGCGGCGACGGGCCCGGGAGACAGCACCATCCCCGCACCCCCGCCGAACGGGGTGTCGTCGACACTGCGGTGTCGGTCCGACGCCCAGTCACGGAGATCGTGCCGGTGCAGGTCGACGAGCTCGGCGTCGCGTGCGCGCCCGAGCACCGACGTGGCGAACGCGGAGTCGAAGTAACCCGGGAAGATCGTGAAGATGTCGATCCTCATCACGGGTCGTTGATCTCGAGGAGCCCCTCGGGGACCTCGACCGTGACGTGGTCGTCGTCGACCGAGCGCACGAAGGGCGCCGGCACCAGGACGTCCCCCTCGAGCACGAGGATGTCGTGGGCGGGGTTCGGCTCGACCGCGACGACGGCACCGAGGACCGCACCGTCGACGTCGCGGACCTGCCGACCGATCAGGTCTGAGTGACCGGCGGGCACGGAGTCGTCGGCCGCAACGTTGAGCACGGTTCCGCGGAGCTCCTCGGCGGCGGTGCGGTCATCGACACCGATGAACCCGAGCAGCCACCCCTGGCGGTGCCGACGCGCCGTCGCGACCTCCAAGGAGTCCTGGCGGCCGTCGACCGAGAAGACGGAACCCACCGTGAACAGGCGGTCGTCGTCGAGGTCGGGGAGCAGCGTGACCTCACCGCGGATGCCGTGTGGCCGCCCGACGCGCCCGACCCGTACCAGGCGGTCGGCGGTCACGGAACCACGGGCTACTCGACGACGTCGACCGTCGCCGTGATGTCCTCGGAGGCGCCCGCCGCGCGCACGAGCTGTCGCATCGCCTGGATCACACGCCCGCGCCGACCGATGAGACGGCCCATGTCGGAGGAGCCGGCATGGATGAGAAGCGTCAGCTCGCCGCCCGACTCCTCGGACTCCACGTCGAGCTCGTCGATCTCGTCGACGATGTTCCCGGCGCAGTGCTCGACGACGGCGCGTGCGCGCGCACCGACGATGCGGTTGGGATCGTCGTCGTAGTCGTCGTCGAAGTCGTCGTCGTCGTCGTACTCGTCGTCGTACTCGTCACTCACGGCAGGCTCAGCTCTCGTCGGTGGATTCGTCGTCGGTTTCGTCGTCGCTGGATTCGTCGTCGGACTCCGGCGGGGAGTCGGCGGCCGGCTCGTCGCCGGCCGGCGCTTCATCGGCAGCGCCGGCAGCGGCCTTCTCGATGTGGCGCTGGCGGCGAACCGCCCGCGCGGGCTCGTAGCGGGCGGCGGGGTCGTCGCCCTTCTCGGCGACGAACTGCTCCCACACGCCGTTCTTGGCGAATAGCTTCTGGACGGCTTCGCTCGGCTGCGCGCCCTTCCGGAGCCACTCCAGCGCCTTTTCCTCGTCGATCTCGGACACCGACGGCTCCGACCGTGGGCCGTAGTGCCCGATGATCTCGATGAAGCGCCCGTCGCGGGGCTTGCGGCCGTCGGCGACGACGACGCGGTACGAGGGCTGCTTGCGCTTGCCGACCCTCATGAGACGGATCTTGACGGACACGGAGAACCTTTCGTGACTACCGGGCGGTCATGACGGAGGAACGGGTGTGACCCGGGTGTCGACGGCCCGTCGGGAGGACACAGACTAGCGAGTCGTGGGCCCGGGGTCAGAAGCCCGGAACCGGGAGGTTCGGCTGCTTGCCCGACGCCACCGACTTCATCATCTGCTGCACCTGCTTGAACTGCTTGAGGAGGGCGTTGACATCGGCAGGGGTCGTCCCGCTGCCGGCGGCGATCCGGAGGCGTCGTGATCCTTTCACGAGTGCCGGATTCCGGCGTTCCTCCACCGTCATCGAGCAGATGATCGCCTCGACCCTGGCCAGCTCGCCCTCGTCGACCTCGGCGTCCTTCAGCTCCTTGGGAACTCCCGGCATCATCCCCACGATCGACTGGAGTGGGCCCATCTTGCGGACCTGGCGCATCTGGTCGAGGAAGTCCTCGAGGGTGAACTGGCCCTTGCGGAGTTTCTCCTCGGCGACAGCCGCCTGCTCCTTGTCGAAAGTCTCCTCGGCCTTCTCGATGAGCGTGAGCATGTCGCCCATGCCGAGGATGCGGCTCGCCATCCGGTCGGGATGGAAGACATCGAAGTCGGAGAGCTTCTCACCCGTTCCGACGAAGAGGATCGGTTTTCCCGTGACCTCCTTCGCCGACAGGGCGGCTCCCCCACGGGCGTCGCCGTCCACCTTCGTGAGGACGAGACCGTCGAGGTCCACGGCCGCGTCGAACGTCTCCGAGACGTTCACGGCCTCCTGACCGGTCATGGCGTCGACGACGAGCAGCGTGTGGTGCGGCTCGACGGCGTCGTGGACCCGGCGCAGCTCGTCCATCAGGTCGTCGTCGACGTGGAGCCGACCGGCGGTGTCGACGATGATGAGGTTGCACCCCAGGCGTGCCGCTTCGTCACGCGCGCCCGACACCACGGCAACGGGGTCACCTCCCCCGCCGTCGGGAGCGAACACCGGGACGTCGATGCGCTCGCCGAGCACCTGGAGCTGCTGGATGGCTGCGGGCCGTTGGAGGTCGGCGGCCACGAGCATCGGGCGGAGGCCCTGCTTGGCGAGCAACCGGGCCAGCTTGCCGGCCGCGGTGGTCTTCCCCGAGCCCTGGAGGCCCGCCAGCATCACGACCGTGGGCGGTTTCGAGGCGGTGGTGAGCTTGCGGGTCTCGGAGCCGAGGGTCTCGACCAGCTCCTCATTGACGATCTTGATGACCTGCTGGGCCGGGCTCAGGCTCTGCGAGAGGTCGGCGCCGGCGGCCCGTTCCTTGAGCCGGGCGATGAACGACTTGACGACGGCGACGTTGACGTCGGCTTCGAGCAGCGCCAGGCGGATCTCGCGCGCAACCTCGTTGACGTCCTTGTCGCTGAGGCGCCCCCGCGAGCGGAGCTTCCCGAAGATGCCGTCGAATCGCTCTGACAGTGCGTCGAACAAGGGAATCAGGTTAGGTGAGGAGCGCGTCCGCGAACTCGTCGGGGTCGAACGGGATGAGGTCCGCGGCCGACTCACCGACGCCGACGAGCTTCACCGGCAGCCCGAGCTCGCCCTGGATCGCCACGACGATCCCACCCTTCGCGGTGCCGTCGAGCTTGGTGAGCACCACACCGGTCACGTCGACGGCGTCCGCGAACACGCGCGCCTGGGTCAGCCCGTTCTGGCCGGTCGTCGCGTCGATGACCAGCAGCACCTCCCGGAGCGCGCCAGGTGTCTTGTCGATGATCCGCCGGAGCTTCTTGAGCTCCTCCATGAGGTTGACCTTCGTGTGCAGCCGGCCGGCCGTGTCGACGAGGACGCGGTCGGTCCCCTTGTTGGCCGCCGAGCTCATGGCGTCGTAGACGACCGATCCGGGGTCCGCGCCCTCCTGGCTGCGCACGATGCCCGCACCCGTCCGCTCCGCCCAGGTGGCGAGCTGGTCGCCTGCCGCGGCGCGGAACGTGTCGGCCGCGGCCATCAGGACGGTGTGGCCCTCGGCGATCTCGCGCTGGGCGAGCTTGGCGATGGTCGTGGTCTTGCCCACCCCGTTCACACCGACGAACAACCACACGGTGGGGCCGTCCTCGCGGGTCGCGAGCCGGCGGTCACCTGCGCCGAGACGCCTCACCAGTTCCTCACGCAGCATCTCGAGGGCCCGGGCCGGCTCTGTCGTCTTCTCCTCGACGGTGCGCTCTCGGACCCGCTCGACGAGCTCGGTCGCGGCCGTCATCCCCACATCGGCGAGGATCAGCAGCTCCTCGAGGTCGTCCCAGGTCTCGTCGTCGAGGCGTGAGCGGCCGCGCAGGTCACGGACGTAACCCGCCAGTGCGGCACGGGTCTTTCCCAGCCGGTCGCGCAGGCCGGCACGCTCGGGCGCCGGCATCTCGACGACGGGCTCCGTGGCGACCGGGGTATCCGGGGTCTTCGGCTCGGCCGGCGGTCGCACCGGAGGTGCGCCACCGCGACCACGCCGCAGGAGCAGCGTGGTCGCCACGACGATGAGCACGACGGCAACGGCCAGGAGCATGAACAGCATTCGGCGGTCCTTCGGGGGTCAGGAGTCGGAGTTGCCGGCCTCGGGAGGCTCCTCGTAACGGTTCCACACCGTCCGCTGCGGGAACGGAATCTCGATCCCGTGCTCGTCGAACGCCTCCTTGAGGCGGCGCCGCAGCTCACGCTGGACCGCGAACTGCTCGAGGGGCCTGGTCTTGATGACGAGGCGGATGGAGATGGCGTCGGGGCCGAACTGCTCGACACCCCACACCTCGGGCTCTTCGAGGATCTTCGCCGACCACTCCTCCTCGGCGGCGATGTCGGCGGCCACGGAGCGGATGACCTCGGACGCCTCGGCGATGTCGGTGTCGTACGCCACGTCGATGTCGAGCAGGGCACGTGACCACTGCTGCGAGAGGTTGCCGACCCGCTGGATCTCTCCGTTGGGCACGAACCAGACGACGCCTTCGACGTCGCGGATCCTCGTGACGCGAAGGCTGAGGCTCTCGACGGTCCCGGTCGCCGGACCGAGGTCGACGATGTCGCCGACGCCGATCTGGTCCTCGGCCAGGATGAACATCCCGGCCAGGAAATCCTTCACCATCGTCTGGGCGCCGAACCCGAGCGCCACACCGGCGATGCCCGCGCTCGCGAGGATCGGGGCGAGGTCGACGCCGAGGACCACGAGCGACCACGCGATGGCGGTCGTCCAGATGAGGAAGGAACTGACACCGCGCAGCACCGACCCGATCGCCTGCGAGCGCTGCACCCGTCGGAGCGGCTCGTCGGAGGAGGGGTCGAGGAGAGCGATACCCGTCCTGCGCTTCACCCGCCGCATCGTCGAGCCGGAATCGTCGCGTTCCACCCGGCGCACGAAGCGCCGGATGAAGAAGCGCACGATCCGGTTGAGGATGTACGCGCCGACAAGGATCAGGACGACCGTCGCCGGGCCCGAGATGGCATCCGTGAACTCGGCAGCCGTCACGTTGTGGGTTGCGTCGTAGACCCAGCTGCACAGGCTCGACTGCTCGCCGGGCAGCCCGCACGCGTCGACCTTCGGCCCGCTCGCCTGGGCGACCCAGGAGGCGCCGAGCATCAGCTACCGAGGTGCTCCGGCTGACGGAGGTCCTCGGGTTCGGCGGTGACGCGCTCGATCAGCTCACCGTGCCCGTCGTCGTCGATGCGCTCGCTCACGACGACGCTCGACCCGCCCGGCGGCATCGAGACGCCGTGCAGGCAGTCGGCCGCCTCCATCGTGCGCTTCTGGTGCGACACGACGACGAGCTGCGCTTCGTCGCGGAACTCGTGGACGAGGTCGAGGAAGCGGTGCAGGTTGACGTCGTCGAGTGCCGCCTCGACCTCGTCGAGGAGGTAGAAGGGCGACGGACGGGCGCGGAACACGGCGAAGAGGAACGCGAGCGCCGTGAGGCTGCGTTCACCACCCGACAGGAGGGAGAGCCGGCGGACGTTCTTGCCGGAGGGCCGCGCCTCGATCTCGATGCCTGTCGTGAGCGGGTCGTCGGGTGCGGTCAGCGACAGCCTGCCGGTGCCGCCGGGGAACAGCGTCGAGAACAGGGCCTCGAAGTTCTCCGCCACGTCCTCGTAGGCCGTGGTGAAGACGGTGACGATCTCCTTGTCGACGGCGCGGATCACACGCTTCAGCTCGCGTCGCGCCTCGCGGACGTCGTCGAGTTGGCTCGAGAGGAACTCGTGTCGCTCCTGGAGCGACTCGTACTCCTCGAGCGCGAGGGGGTTGATCGGCCCCATGAGGCGCAGCTCGCGTTCGAGGTCCCGCGCGCGACCGGACAGGGTCGTCCCTTCCGGGACCTCCGGGCGGGGAGCGTCGACCGCAGCATCGGGCTCGCAGTCGAAGTCACTGCGTAGGGCCTCCACGGCGGTCTCGTGCCGCAGGTTGGTCTCGGCCTCGTCGATCTCGGTGCGCTGTGCGCGCTCGCGCACCTCGCGCAGTTCGCGCTCGGCCTCACCGCGCTCGGTGCGCAGTGCCTGGAGCGCACCGGTGGCGGCCCGCGCAGCCTCGGACTGGCGCCGACGCTGCTCGCGGAGACGGTCGTGGACGGAGTCCGCCCGCGCCAGCGCCGCGGCCAGTCGCCCGGCGACCTCACGGAGGCCGTCGGCCCGGGCAGCGAGTGCCCGTCGCTGCCGCTCGGCCTCGGCCTGGGCCTCGGGGTCGCGCGCGAGGCGCTTCTCGAGGGCGGCCAGGCGTGTCGTGAGAAGCTCGCGCCGCTCCGCCCGGGTCGCCCGGGCCATCTCGGCCTCGCGTGCGGCCTCGGAAGCACTGCGGGCCCTCTCCTCGGCGCCCTCCAGAACGGCGACACCTTCGGTGACCGCTGCGGACGCCTCGGCGAGCGCGCTCTCCGCTGCTGCGACCTGCGTGCGCGCCTCCTCGAGGGCGGAGCGTGTCGCGGCGGCACGGCCGCCACCCACCCGCCACGCCGCAGTGCTCCCGAACCGGTCGCCCGCCGACGTGACCGTCACGAGACCCGGGTGCTCGAGCGCGAGGTCGAGCGCGCACGACCAGCCTCCGTCGACGAGCACGTAGTCGGCGAGGAGGCGCGAGATGGCGTCGGCCAGACCGGGGCGCTGCGCCGTCACGCACTCGCCGAGTGGACGTGCCCCGGGGATCTGGCCCCAGAGGGTGGACGCACGTTGCTGGTCGCCCAGCACCACGAGCAGGGCATCGGTGTCGCTCTCCTTGAGGTGCCGCAGGGCCTGGCGCGCGGCCGTCCCGTGCTCCACGACGACGGCGTGCATCGCGTCGCCGAGCGCGGATGCCACGGCCGACTCGGCACCGGTCTCGATCTCGATGTGGTCGACGAGCGGGCCGACGACCCCGTCGAGCCCGGCGAGTCGTTGTGCCCCCGCCTGCACGTGTGCCTCGTCGAGTGCCGACTCCAGTGCGTCGGCCCGGGCGCGCCAGCGCTGGAGCTCGGTCTCGGCGGTGCGAAGGTCGGCATCGGCGGCATCGAGCTCTTCCTGCGCGACGACCTGCGCGGCGGTGGCGGACTCGAGCTCCGACACGGACGCGTCACCCTCCGAGTCGCCCTCGGCGGCGCCGATCCCGTCGAGCTCGCGCCGCGCATCGTCGGCATCGGCCACGAGCGTCGCCACGACGCCCTCGTCGGCCGCGGCGAGGAGTGCGCTCTCGACACCACGGCGCTTCTCCTCCACGAGTGCCACGAGGCCGCGGGCACGTTCCCGAACGGCCTCCGCTCGCGCCAGTGCGTCGGCGACGTCGTCGTCACCGATCCCCGTGAGGGCCTGCTCCGCCGTGATCACCGACTCGTCGAGGGTCCCGAGCGTCGCTGTCAGCTCGGCTTCGCGCTGCACGTGCGTGGCTTTCTCGGTGGTGAGTCGCTCCAGCTTGGCCGACAGCCCGGCGATGTGGTGGCCGGCGAGGTGGAGCCTGATCGCACGGAGCTCGGCCGCGACCCCACCGTGGCGCCGAGCGGCGTCGGCCTGCCGTTCGAGCGGCGTGAGCTGCCGGCGAACCTCGCGGATGAGGTCCTGGAGACGAAGGAGGTTGCCTTCCGTGGACTCGAGGCGTCGCTCGGCGCGCTCACGGCGCTTGCGGAACTTCAGGACCCCGGCAGCCTCCTCGATGACCGCCCGGCGGTCTTCGGGACGCGACGTGAGAACGGCGTCGAGCTGGCCCTGACCGACGATGACGTGCTGCTGGCGGCCGATACCGGTGTCGGACAGCAGCTCCTGGATGTCGAGGAGCCGGCAGGGCGCGCCGTTGATCTGGTACTCGGAGTCGCCGGAGCGGAAGAGGAGTCGCGTGAGGGTGACCTCCTCGAACTCGATGGGGAGGAGCCCTGCCGAGTTGTCGATCGTGAGAGAGACCTCGGCGCGACCCAGGGGCGCGCGTTGCGGTGTGCCCGCGAAGATGACGTCGTCCATCTTCCCGCCCCGCACCGTGCGCGGGCCTTGCGCACCGAGCACCCATGCCACGGCGTCGACCAGGTTGCTCTTGCCCGAGCCGTTCGGGCCGACGACGACGGACACGCCGGGCTCGAACTCCAGGGTGGTGCGGTCCGCGAAGCTCTTGAAGCCCTTCAGCTCGAGTGACTTCAGGAACATCTCGGACCGCCTGCGAACTGTTCGGACACCATGTGTGACAGGACCCCTCTCCGCACGGCGGAGCGTATCGACTGGGCGCTCACGAGACGCGGAACCCCTTCTCCCCCGTGGGCTCGATGTCGGTGACCACGACGGCGTCGACGCGTGCACGGGGCGGCCCCCCGTGGCACCACACCACGAGGCCGTCGACGTCGTCGGGTGCACCTTCGGCCTCGAGCTCCACGCGCCCGTCGGCGAGGTTGCGGACCCGGCCGTGGACCCGGAGCGCCCGGGCACACTCGGCCGCGCTCTGCCGGAACCAGACGCCCTGGACCCGGCCCGACACGAGCACGTGACGGCGCACGACCGGGCGCCCGCTCAGACCTGGCTCTCCGAGTAGAAGGTGGACCGGTTGCCGTAGCGCTGGCGCATGATCGGCTTCTTCGTGCGGGGGCACGGCTCGCCTTCGCGGCCGTAGACCTGGTGGTGCTCCTGGTACTCCCCCGGATTGCCCTGGAGGTCGACGAACCCGCCGTCGGGCAGGGTGGAGCCGCGGTACTTCACGGCCTCCTGGAGCACCTCGATGACGGCCCGGAACAGCCGGCGGACCTCCTGGGGCGAGAGCGAGTCGCTCGTCCGGTCGAAACGCAGGCCGGCGTGGAACAGGATCTCGTCGCTGTAGATGTTGCCGATGCCGGCGATGAACTTCTGGTCCATCAGCAGCGACTTGAGCTTCACGCTGCGCTGGCGCAGCAACGCCGCGAACCGGTCGACCGAGATCCCCGTCTCGAGGGGGTCGAAGCCCAGGTGCGCGAGCTCGGGCAGCTCGTCGTCGACCGCGTCGGTCTCGGTGACGAACATCTCCCCGAACGTGCGGGGGTCGATGAAGCGCAGCTGCCCCCCCTGCGTGAAGCCGATCACCACGTGGGTGTGCTTCGGCTTGGCCACCTTGGCGGACTTCGCACGGAGCAGCCGGCCCGACATCCCGAGGTGGATGACCACGGAGTGGTCGTTGTCGAGTGCCAGCACGAGATATTTGCCCCGACGTTCGACCGCCGTGATCTTGGAGCCCTCGAGCGGCTCGATGAACTGCTTGCGCTTCGAGTGTCGCTTGATCGCCTTCATGGACACGACCTCGACGGACTTGATCTTGCGACCGGTCACGTCCTTGTCGAGATCGCGGCGGAGTACCTCCACCTCGGGGAGCTCAGGCATCACGGGATCCTTGCTGTGCTCGGACACGCCGCTCGGGCGCGCGTGTCGTGGAATCGGTGGCGTCGAGCCACTCGATCGCTGCGGCTGCCGCAGCCAGTTGGGCCTTCGTGCTCGTACTTCCCTCGCCCTCGCCCCGCACGGCTCCCTCGATGTGCACGACCGCGCGGAAGCGCCGGTCGTGATCGGGGCCCTCGGAGCTGACCTCGTAGCGGGGCCGGTCGGAGAAGCGGTGGACGACCATCTCCTGGAGCCTGTTCTTCGATTCCTGCAGCGCCGGCTCCCGCCACGCGTCGGCGATCCGCCCGTCGAGCAGCCGCCGCACGAGGGCGTCGGCCACGTCCCACCCGCCGTCGAGGTAGACGGCGCCGAGAACGGCCTCCATCGCATCGGCGAGGATCGACGCCTTGTCGCGGCCTCCCGTGGCGTCCTCGCCCTTGTCGAGGAACAGGAAACGGCCCAGGTCGATCTCGCGGGCCAGGTCGGCCAGCGTGACCTCGTTGACCACGGCGGCGCGGATCGGCGCCAGCTCGCCTTCGGGGGAGTCGGGGTAGCGGCCGTAGATCTCGGTCGTGACACTGAGCCCGAGGACCGCGTCGCCGAGGAACTCGAGGCGCTCGTTCGACTGCGCACCCGGACGGCGGGTGCGGTACGACCGGTGGACGAGAGCGGTGCTCAGAAGACCGCGGTCGGCGAACTCGTGGCCCAGGGCGCGCTCGAGGTCGGCGAGGTCGGCGGTGGTGCCGGCATCGTCGGGATCACGACGCGGTGTCATGGCTGGAAACGACTCACGACGTAGTCCACAGCGTCACGCACCGACGTCAGGTCCGCCAGGTCCGCGTCGTCGACCGTGAAGCCCACGGAGCGCTCGCCGATCTCCTGTTCGAGGTGCTCCACGAGCTCGATGAGGGCGAGCGAGTCGGCGTCGAGGTCGTCGGAGAACCGGGAGTCGGCGGTGATGGCGCCGACGTCGATCTCGAGGATGTCGGCCAGCCGCTCGCGGATCAGCGACAGGATCTCGTCGGCGTCGGGAACGGCGCCCGTCACGTGGGTCTCAGCGGGCACCGGCGATCGCCTCTCCGATTCGCGTCGGGACATCGGCCGCCACGGCGTCGAGGGCGACGCCGACGGCCCCGGCGATCGCGCGATCGGTCGACGAGCCGTGGGAGATGATGCACACGCCGTCGACCCCCAGCAGTGTTGCCCCACCGGTGTGTTCGGGATCGAGTGTCTCGGCGGCCTCGAGGAGCAGTGGCTCGATCACCCGGCCGGCCTCGCGGGCCTCGTCGGTTGCGGACAGCACGCCATAGACGAGACCGGCCACCACGGTGATGACACCCTCGATGGTCTTCAGTGCGACGTTGCCCGTGAAACCGTCGGTCACCACGACATCGGGGTCGGAGGTCATGAACTGACGACCCTCGACGTTGCCGACGAAACCGGGAGTTCCCGCGAGCAGAGCCGTCGCCTCCTTGCGCAGGGTGTCGCCCTTGCCCGCCTCCTCACCGTTCGACAGGAGCCCGACGCGCGGCTCGTCCACACCGAAGCGCACCCGCGAGTACGTGCGCCCCATGACGGCGAACTGGGCCAACCACTCCGGTGAGCAGTCGACGGTCGCTCCGGCATCGACCAGCATCTGGTGGCCGCCACCGGGCACGGGTATCGGGACGGCCACAGCAGGGCGGGCCACACCGCTCACGCGACCCATCCGCAGCAGTGCCGCCGCCATCGTCGCCCCGGTGTTGCCCGCACTCACCATGGCGTCGGCGTCACCGTCACGCACGGCCTCGGCGGCGCGTACGAGCGACGAGTCCTTCTTGGTGCGGACCGCCGACGCAGGCTCGTCGTCCATCGCCACGATCTCCGAGGCATGGAGGATCTCCACTCCGTCGGGGACGGCGCCGTCGGGTAGTTCGGCCTTCACGACGTCCTCGGGACCCACCAGGAGCACCGACACGTCGAGCTCGTCGACGGCGCGCAGGGCACCGGCCACGGCCGCGGCGGGCGCGTTGTCGCCTCCGACGGCGTCGACGGCGACGACGGGCCTCCGGGGGGTCATCGGCGGCACGCGCTACTCGACGTCGAGAACCTGCCGGTCGCGGTACCACCCGCAGTGCGGGCAGACGACGTGCGGACGCTTGCCGACACCGCAGTGGGGGCACACCGACCGTGCCGCGGAGGTCACGGTCCGGTTCGCCGAACGCCGGGAGTGGGTGCGGCTTCTGCTGGTCTTGCGCTTGGGAACGGCCATGGTGGTCGTGCTCCTGGTCGGGTGGGTGGTCTCAGAGGTGCAGCTCGTCGAGCGCGGCCCATCGGGGATCGCCGGCCTCCACGGTGCAGTCGCAGCCGGTCTGGTTGCGGTCGACCCCGCACATCGGGCACAGCCCGGCGCAGTCGCCGCGGCAGAGGGGAACGGCGGGGAGCTCGAGCACCACGGCGTCGCGCAGCGGGAGCTCGAGGTCGATCTCGTCGTCGACGATGGGATACGTCTCGCCCTCCACCGGCTCCCTCTCGAAGAGCTCGCGCACGGCGACCTCGAAGGGACCGGTGACCTGTGCGAGGCACCGGCTGCAGGCACCCGTCCACGTCCCCGAGGCCGAGCCGTGGATCACGATGCCGTCGGTGACGTGCTCGAGGACCAGGTCGAGGTCGACAGCGTCGTCGACGGGGCTCACGGACGGCGCGGGGACGACGAGGCCGACGCGCTCGCGACGGGTGACGCGGGCGCCCGGGCGGGCGAGGAGATCGGAGACGTCGGTGCGCAATCCGGGCACCGGGTGACCCTATCAGACGATGAGATTTTCCAACTTCTTCCAGGACTACATCTCGTCCTGGTCGAAGAACCCCGACCCGGCCTCCTCGTCCCCCTCGTCGGACGGCAGGTCGTCGTCGGGCTCGATGTGCACCGACAGCCGCTCCCGGCCCTTCTGGACCGCCTGCATCGTGCGCTCGAGCACCACCTCGAAGCCGGCCAGCTTCTGGTCGATGTAGTCCTCGGCCTCGTGGCGCAGGGCACGCGCCTGCGCCTCGGCGTCGTTCACCCGGCTCTGGGCGACCCTGTTGGCCTCGCGGACCACCTCGGTGCGCTCCACCATGTGCTCGGCCCGGGTGCGGGCGGCCTCGACGAGGTCGTCGGCGTCGCGCCGCGCCTCGGAGAGGAACTCCTCACGCTCCTTGAGCAACCACCGGGCACGCCGCAGCTCCTCGGGCAGCCCCTCGAGGGCCTCGTCGAGCAGGTCGGCGAACTCGTCGCGGCTGATCAGCACCGACGCCGACAGGGGCATCGGGCGGGCCGTCTCCACGAGCTCCCTCATCCTGAGGAGCAGGGCCTCGGTGTCGAAGTCGGCCTGGTCGCTCACCGGCCTGCTCCGAAACGCTCGTCGAGGCGCTTGGCCACCGACGGGGGGACCATGCCCGACACGTCGCCACCGAAGCGGGCGACCTCGCGCACGAGACTCGACGACAGGAACGAGTACTCCGGGTTCGTCGTGATGAAGAAGGTGTCGATTCCCGACAGGCGGTGGTTCATCTGGCCCATCTGGAGCTCGTAGTCGAAGTCGGAGATGGCACGCAGGCCCTTCACGATCGCCTCGGCTCCCTCGTCGCGGGCGTAGTCGACGAGGAGCCCCTTGAAGACATCGACCCGGACGTTGTCGAGATGTGCGAGCACCTCGTGGAGCATCTCCTGGCGCTCGTCGAGGGTGAAGAGCGGCTCGGACTTCTGGGGGTTGCGGATCACGGCGACGATCACGTCGTCGAAGTGGCGCGCGCTGCGTTCGACGATGTCGACGTGGCCGTTGGTGACCGGGTCGAACGATCCGGGGCAGAGAGCCGTGGCCACGCGCGTCCCCCTTCGGTGGTCGGTGTCGCTCAGGTGTCGACGACGAGCACGAGCGTATCGCCGTAGGTGCGCTCCCGGGATGACCGCCATCCCGCCGGCAGAACGGGTGCCCCGGCCCGTGCGGGGAGCTCGACGACGATGCGTGCGGACGGGGCCACGCGTGGCGAGTCGGCCAGGGCCGAGAGGAGCCCGGAAACCTGCGTCGGGTCCCACTCGTAGGGCGGGTCGCAGAGCACGAGGTCGGCCGGTGGCCCACTCTCGCCGGGCGTGGCCACGACGCGGGCGGCATCGCCACGCACGACCGTGGCGCGGTCGTCGAAGCCGATGCCCTCGAGATTCCTCCGGAGGGTGGCGCAGGCCCCGCGATCGGCATCGATCAGCACGGCCGACGCCGCGCCGCGCGACAGTGCCTCGACCGCGAGTGCCCCGCTGCCGGCGCACACGTCGAGGACCACACATCCCGAGACGTCGCCGAGCATGGAGAACACCGCTTCGCGGACGCGACCCGTGCTCGGCCGTACGTCCTCGGGCACCGTGAGGCGCCTCCCCTTCGCCGATCCGGCGATGACGCGCACACCCGACGAACCCACGATCAGCTCTTGAAGAGGAAGTCGACGGCATCACCGAGGAGATCGCCGACCTCCTCGCGCAGCGCGACGTTCGAGGTGAGCGCGGGATCGTCATCGAGGATCTCCTCGGCCACGGCACGGGCGTCGAGGACCACGTCGGTGTCGCGGGGAAGGCGCCCGAGCTTGAGATCGGTGAAGCCGGCCTGGCGCTCCCCGAACACCTCGCCCGCACCCCGGATCTCGAGGTCCCGCTCGGCCAGGAGGAAGCCGTCGGTCGACTCGACCATCGCCGCGAGCCTCTGCTCGGCCTCGGGCGTGGGAGGATCCGAGACGAGGTAGCACCACGACGCACCGCCACCGCGCCCCACGCGGCCACGGAGCTGGTGGAGCTGTGACAGGCCGAAGTGGTCGGCGTCCTCGATCACGATCACCGTGGCGTTCGGGACGTCGACACCCACCTCGATCACCGTGGTCGCGACGAGGACGTCGATCTCGCCGTCGCGGAACTGCGCCATGACCGATTCCTTGTCGTCGGCACGGAGCTGGCCGTGGAGGAGCCCGATGCGGAGCCCCGCGAGCTCGTCGGCCGCGAGACGCTCGAACTCCTCGGTGGCGGCCTTGGCCTGCACCGTGTCGGACCCGTCGACGAGAGGGCACACGACGTAGCCCTGATGTCCGGCGTCGATCTCGGCGCGGAGCCGGGTGTAGGCCTCGACACGACCGAGCGGCGACGCGTCGACGACGGCGGTCGTGACGGGAGCCCGCCCGACGGGCATCTGGCGCAACTCCGTGAGGTCGAGATCGCCGTACACGAGCATCGCCGCGGTACGGGGGATCGGCGTGGCGGTCATGACGAGGACGTCGGGCTCGTCGCCCTTGCCCCGCAGAACCGAGCGTTGCTCGACTCCGAAGCGGTGCTGCTCGTCGATCACGACGAGACCGAGTCGCCCGAAGCGGGCGCCCTCCTCGAGCAGCGCATGGGTACCCACGACGAGGTCGATGTCGCCCGCGCCGAGGTCGTCCCGGAGCGTCCGTCGACGGGCCGCCGGGGTCCGCCCGGTCAGCAGCTCCACGCGCAGGGGCCGGTCGCCCGTGAGGGTCCCGCTGCTCGGAACGGTCATCCCGTCGAGCATCGCCGAGATCGACAGGTGGTGCTGCTCGGCGAGCACCTCGGTGGGCGCCATCACCGCCGCCTGGGACCCGGCCTCGACGGCCCGCAGGGCCGCGGCAACCGCCACGACCGTCTTGCCCGAGCCGACGTCGCCCTGGAGCAACCGGTGCATCGGGGCGTCCGCGGTCATGTCGGCGGCGATCGCCGTCATGGCGTCCCGCTGTCCCTCGGTCAGTTCGAAGGGAAGACCGTCGACGAACGTCTCCTCCATCACACCGGCGACGTCGTGGCTGATCCCGCGGTGCTCGGCCGCCAGCGCGCGTTTGCGGGCGACGAGGCCGACCTGCATCCGGAGGAACTCGTCGAACACGAGGCGCCGCGCCGCCACACGATGGTCCTGCATCGTCTCGGGGCGGTGAATGCGCGTGTAGGCGACACCGCGGTCGCAGAGCCCGAGACGGTCCCGGATCGGTGGGTCCAGCGGGTCTGCGAACCCGCGGCTCGCCGAGCGGCGCAGCACCTCCCCGACGAGCCTGCTGAGCAGCGCCGACGACACCTCCGCCTTCCCGGACTGCGGGTACACGGGGATGATGGCGCCGGTGCGTTCCCCGAGCTGTCCGACGACATCGACCGCCGGGTTGGTCATCTGCCGGCGGCCCCGGTACTCGTCGACCTTCCCGAAGAACGCCGCCTCCGTCCCTTCGCGGAGCTGGCGTGCACGCCAGGCCTGGTTGAAGAAGACGACCGAGAGATCGGAGGTGCCGTCGGTGATGACGGCCTCCACCAGCGCCCGGCCACGTCGTGTCCGCCGCGCGCCGATGCGTGAGACCTCGGCGAAGACCGTGACCTCCTCGCCGAGCGCCACGTCGCCGATCATCGCCCGGGCCGTGCGGTCGATGTAGCGACGCGGGTAGTGCTCGAGCACGTCCACGACCCGCGTGATCCCCATCTCTGCAAGACGCGGCGCGATCCGGGCGCCCACGCCCTTGAGCTCGTCGACCGGCTTCTCCGCCAGGTCGCGCAGCGTCAGGGGCGGTTCCGCAGGCGTGGCTACTCGACCCCGACCAGGAAGGGGTAGAGGGGCTGGCCCCCCTCGTGGAACTCGGTTTCGAGCTCGGGATGCCGCAGCGCCACCTGCTGTTCGAGCGACCTGCGGTCGTCGGTGCTCACGCCCTCGCCGACCACGACCGTGACGAGCTCGGAGTCCCCGTCGACGAGCCGGTCGACGAGGTCGGCGGCCGTCGTCGCGGCGTCGACGGCCGAGGCGCAGATCCCACCGGCGTCGAGCCCGATCCAGTCGCCCGCCCCCACCCGGCCGATCGGCGTGTCGGCGTCGCGCACCGCGTGCGTGACCTCCCCGACGCGCACGTTCCCGGCAACCTCGGCCATGGCGGCGGCGTTGACGTCGAGGGTGGCGTGCGGGTCGTACGACACGAGGCTGGACAGGCCCTCCACCACCGAACGCGTCGGGACGACCGCGACGGGCCGGTCGGCGAGGTCGGCGACCTGTTCGGCCACCGGAATGATGTTCTTGTTGTCGGGCAGGACGATGACACCGTCGGCCTTCGTGGCGTGCACCGCATCGAGGATCTGGGCCGTCGAGGGGTTCATCGACTGGCCACCCGCGACGATGCTCTGGACCCCCAGGCCGGAGAACAGCCGGCGGACACCGTCGCCGACGGCTATCGCCACGACTCCCGTGGTGACGGGCTCGTGCTCGGGGGTGGTCTCGGGGACGACGCCGACGTCACGCACCCACTGCTTCTCCTCGGCCTGTTCGAGGAGGTCGGTGACGCGGATGTCACGGGGTCGCCCGGCCTCCACCCCCGCCTCGATCGCCGCGCCGATGTCGTTGGTGTGCACGTGGCAGTTCCACATGCCGTCGCCGCCGACGACCACGATCGAGTCGCCGATCGACGCCCACGACTCCTTCATGCCGGGCACCGTCTGGTCGTCGGCCTCGAGGAGGTACATCACCTCGTAGCGCAACGAGGAGACGTCGTCCTCGCCACACAGGTGCGCCTCGACGGCGGGAGGTGCCGTGACGGTGCGGGGCTCGGGCACGGGCCGCCCGTCGACGACGTGGAGCATCGCGTCGAGCAGCAGGGTGAAGCCGTGGCCGCCCGCGTCGACCACACCGGCCTCCTTCAGCACGGGGAGGAGGTCGGGGGTGGCGGCGACGGCGGCGTGGGCCGACTCCGAGCACGCCTCGAGGAGGGAGGTGAGCGGGCCTCCGCCGTCGGCCGTCCACGCCTCGGCCGACTCGGCGGTCTCCCGCACCACCGTCAGGATCGTGCCCTCCACGGGCCGCATCACGGCCTGGTAGGCCGCGTCGGCCGACTCCCGGAGGCCGGCCACGAGGCAGGCGGCGTCGGCCGCCTCGGAGGTTGCGAAGGCACCGGCGAGCCCGCGCAGGATCTGGGAGAGGATCACCCCGGAGTTGCCCCGCGCCCCCATGAGCGACCCGTGCGAGACGGCGGTGCACACCTCGTCCATCCCCCGGGCCCCGTCGAGCTCCGAGCAGACCGACTCGAGGGTGAGCGCCATGTTCGTGCCCGTGTCCCCGTCGGGCACCGGGTACACGTTGAGCCTGTTCAGCTCCTCCTGGTGGGCGCGAAGAGCGTCGCGGTACGTGTGGACACAGCGTCGAAGCGCCTCGGCGTCGATCGTGTCGAGTTGCCCGGTGGTGGCCACGGCGCAGGACTCTAGTAGCGTGCGCGCCCATGGCATCCGTCTGTGACATCTGTGGCCGGAAGCCCCGCTTCGGCAAGCAGCTCAGCCACTCGCACCGGCGATCGAGCCGGCGCTGGAACCCGAACGTGCAGAAGGTGCGCGCCGTCGTCGACGGCACGACGCGGCGCGTCCACGTCTGCACGTCGTGCCTCAAGGCCGGCAAGGTCCAGAAGCCCTAGGGCACCGGCACTGTGCAGGGCGTGATCCGCAGCTACGACCCCGGCACGGGTGAGGGTGTCGTGGTGCCCGACACCGGCGGCGACGAGGTCGTTCTGGCGCCGCGGGCCCTCGACGGGTCGCTGTTCCGGATGCTGCGCCAGGGCCAGCGCGTGGTCTTCGATCTCGACGCCGACGGTCGCGCCACCGCGTTGCGCACGGGCGCCGAGCCCGACATGGGCCTTCCCCCGCAGCGCTGAGTAACCGTCGGGGCCCCCTGAAGTCACTTTGAGTGGCCGATTGTGCGCGCTCGTCGCGCGAATGGCGGTAGTGCATTCGGACCATTTCCACGGGCCCGTTCACCCGGGCCCGCGCGGTGCCGAATCAACCGGTGCACACATCTCACCGGAGGATCTCCCATGCCGGCCACCGCCGCCGCCCCGACCCGTCGACCCGTCGCCCTCGTCGCGGCGCTCCTCCTCGCCGCCACCGGCCTCGTGGCGTATTCGGCGCGACCTGCCGCCGCTGCCGACCCCGGCTTCTACGGAAGCCGGGCGCCGCTCGAGTGGAGCGGCACGACCTACGACGGTCCGCCGTTCACCGAGACCGGCAACGGCGTGACCTACATCGGCGACGACGGCACCGACACCTGGGTCGACGTCGACCCGGGTGAGCCGCTGTCGGGCTTCAGCGGCACCACCAACGTGCACGCCGCCCTCGCCGCCTACGACTTCGGAAGCGGCACCCAGAACGTGACGGTCTTCGTGTCCGACCAGGTCCTCCAGGACGCATCCGGTGGTCCGTACGCAGCCACCTGCGCGGGCATCGACGCCGCCCTCTTCGGCGGTAGCAGCGCGTGTGACGCCATCGTGCCGAACATCCTCACCGCCAACGGCGCCGCCACCGACTACACCTACAACGGCACCGGCGGCGCCCTCGACGCCTCCGACAACCCGACCACCGTCAACGAGACCGGCGAGATCGCACCGGGGATCGTCTGGCCCCACTACCAGGGTTCGGCCTCCCCGTTCACCTACAACGGCACCGACTACGACGTCAACGCCTTCGGCGGACCCGGGAACGGGTCGGCGTGGCTGCCCGCCGGCTCGGAACCGTGGTTCGCCACCGACCAACCGGTCCCGCTGCCGCTCTATCCCGCCGTGGGGCCGGGCGGCGAGATTGCGCCCACCCACATCGCCCTGCTCGACGCCATGGGTCAGACCGTGACGATGGCGATCGACGGCGCGCTGTTCTTCCTGCTCGACCCCATGAACCCGTTCCCGGCGAACTGCTCGGGCCTCGAGGCCTTCCTCGCCGCGGTGAGCCAGCCGGGAATCGACTGCATCGCCTTCCGCACCGACGTGTGGACACCGCCCGACACGCTGGGCGAAACCTACGCGTGCGTCTCCGACTGGCAGACCGGCTGGACCGACGAGAACGACGCCCCCATCGACCCGGCGAACTCGCCGACCGTCATCGACGGCTACGACGACCCCGCGCTGACACCCATCGGCACCGACACCGGTCCGGGCGTGTGCGTGGCCGCACCACCGCCGACACCACCCGGTCCCCCGACACCCCCGGGACCCGACAGCCCTGACGGCCCCGGGAACGGTGGCAGCGGCAGCGGGTCCGCCGACGGCACCGGTGCGGGAACCGGCGGCGTGCCGACGCTGCCCGCGACAGGCGCGACGACCTCCGCTCTGCTCGTCAGCGCACTCGCTCTGTTGGCCGCAGGAACAGGCTTCGCTCTGGCGTCGCGCCGACGCACCCGCCCCGCACGCGCAACAGCAAGAGGCTGACGTGAACACGACCCTCCGAGGCCTCGCGGCACCCTTTTTCGCACTGGCGCTCGCCGTCACCGGCGTCGTCGCGCTCAACGCGCCCCCGGCCGGTGCAGCGACGCCGGGCTACTCGGGCACCAACGCACCACTCGAATGGAACGGCACCACCTTCGACGACCCTCCCCCCGGCGAGTCGGGCACCGGTGTCGTCTACCTCTCGGGCGACGACGACCGGACGTGGGTCGACGCGCCCGTCTACCAGAGCCTCGTCGGCATCGCCGGCACGTCGAACCTTCACGCGGTTCTCGCCACCTACGACTTCGGCAGCGGACCCCAGGACCTCACCATCTACGTGTCCGACCTGTTCCTCCAGAACGAAGGCCCGTA
Organism: Acidimicrobiia bacterium; assembly: GCA_041394025.1. Lineage (NCBI taxonomy): Bacteria > Bacillati > Actinomycetota > Acidimicrobiia > Acidimicrobiia bacterium. The sequence continues at coordinate 1,188,630 of JAWKJA010000002.1, forward strand.
CCCGGCGACGTGTGCAGGCGCGAACGACGCCCTGTTCGGCGGCGACCCGGCCTGCCAGGCCTTCAAGGCCGACATCCTCACGGCCAACGGCGCCGGGAGCGACTTCACGTTCACGGGGCTCTCCGGATTCGTGGACTCCGCCGACAACCCCACATCCGACCCCTCGCTCGCGGCCGCCGTCCCGCCGGACGTCGTGTGGGCCGACTATCAGGGAACAGCGTCGCCGCTCTCGCTCGACGGTACCGACTACACCGCCAGCACCGACGGAACACCCGGTACGGGCAGCACCTGGGCCGGAGGGGGCAGCCCGGGGGTCTTCATCACCGGCGGCGACGACAGACTCCCCAATTTCCCGAGGAATGGCGGTGGAACGATCTACCCGGCCCACTCGACGCTGATCGAGGTGAACGGCCAACCTGCGACCGGCTATTTCGACGGCGCCCTGCTCTACCTCCTCGACCCGATGAACCCCTTCCCCGCGTCGTGTCCCGGCTTCGAGGCGTTCATGGCCGCTGTGAGCCAGCCGGGAATCGAGTGCATCGCTTTTCGCGCCGACACCTGGGCACCGCCTGACACGCTCGGGGAGCAGTACACCTGCGCCACCGACTGGTACGACGGCTGGACCGACGAGAACGGCGACCCCCTGGGCGCGATCCCGACGGTCGTCGACGGGTTCTCGCCGCCCGCTCTCACCCCGGTCGGGGTCGACGCCGGCCCCGGTGTGTGCCCCGCCTACGTCCCGCCGGAACCGCCCACGCCTCCCGCACCTCCGGCGCCACCGGGCCCCGACGGCCCTGACGGACCCGGCACCGGCGCCGGCACGGGAACAGGAACGGGCACCGGGACCGGCGGCGTGCCGACGCTCCCGGCCACGGGCGTGGGCACATCTGCGCTGGCCCTGGCCGCTCTGGCCCTACTCGCCGCGGGTGCCGGCTTCACGCTCGCCACCCGTCGACGGGTGACCACACCGACGAAGGGATAGCCCGATGACTGCTCTCGTCTCGCCTGTCCGGCGCCTCGGCGCCGCGGTCACCGCGGTCCTGGTGGCCGCGGTGGGAGCCGTCGTGGTCTCGGCGTCGCCCGCCGGCGCCGCCGGGGCCTACGAGGGCTCGCGCTCGCCGCTCGCCTATGGAGGGACCGACTACGTCGACACCGGGTCCGGCGACGGGGCCCTCTACTACGACGGGACGAACGACGCCATCGCCATGGTCGGCGACGACTACGCGGAGCTCGACATCGTCGACGGCACCGAGAACGTCCACGTGGCGCTGGTGAGCAGCGGTGGCATGAACCAGACGATCTACCTCACCGCGGCCGCGTTCGACGACGCGCCGGGGGGCCCGTTCACGCCCAACTGCGCCAACCTGGACACCCTCTACTTCGGCGGCGGCCCGGCGTGCGTCGCCTTCAAGCCCGATGTCTTCTACTCCAACGGCGACAACCGCGACTACAACTTCACCGGGCTCGGCGGATTCGTCGACGCCTCGGACAACCCGCTCGGTGGCGACCCGACGGTGGCAGCGGGCAACGTGGATCCTCCCGAGATCCGCTACACCCTGGCCACCTACTACGACGGATCGGCCTCGCCGTTCGTTTTCGACGGTGCCGACTACGACACCAGTCCGGACTTCAGCGGCTCGGGAGCCCACTGGTGGGCGATCGACGGCGACGACGCCCCGGCCTGGATCCAGACCGGCCACGCCCCCGTCCCCGGCCTCCCGAGCACGGGCCCCGCCGGGATCCCGTCCGTCCACGGCGTGCTCGTCGACGTGTTCGGGGAGAAGGCCACGCTCTTTGTCGAGGACACGTTCCTCGGGATGCTGGACCCGATGAACCCGTTCAGTGCCGACTGCCCCGGCTTCGACGCGCTCTACGAGACGGTCACGGCCCCCGATCCACCCCCCATCACGTGCGACGCCTTCGTCGCCGACATGTGGGCACCGCCCAACACGCTCGGCGAGACCTACACGTGCGCTGCCGGCTGGTACGACGCGTGGACCGACGAGAACGGCGACCCCATCGCCCGCGCCGACGCACCGACGGTCATCGACGGCTACGAGATCCCCGCGCTCACCCTGACGGGCGAGACGACGGGACCCGGAGTGTGCGCTGCCGCGCCGCCGCCGGGCCCACCTCCCGACCCTCCCGACCCGCCGTTCGGCCCGCCGCTGCCACCCCCACCCGGGGGCGGCGACACCGGGGCCGGAGGCACCGGTACCGGTGCGGGCACCGGCAGCGTGCCGACGCTCCCGGCCACCGGCGTGGGCACACCGGCGCTGCTCGCCGTGGCTCTCGGGGTTCTGGTGGTGGGCACGGGCCTCTCATTCACCGCCCGGCTCTCCACCCGGCGCCTGCGTCACGCCCGGCGCTGAGACGGCGGCGCCCAATGGGGCGCGTCGGTCGACGACCCAGGCGACGACCTTGGCGGCCCCGACCGTGAGCAGGGTGAGCGCGACCCCCCAGAACAGCACCACGAGACCGGGTTCGTAGGCCCACACGAGCGACCAGTTGACGTCGGCGAGCCTCGGCAGGAGCAGCAGGGCCACCGGGACCGCGACGTTGGCGACGAGCGACCACAACACCACCCGGGCCGTCCGGCCGGCTCCGCGATCCCGTCGGATGCGGCACCGCCAGCGCCCGAGATTCGTCACCGCGCGCACGGCCAACGACACGAGCGTGACAGCGAGGAGCGCCAAGAGGACGAGAGCGCGTGCCGCGGCGCCCCCGACGACGGGATCGGAATCCTCTCCCGTGACGATGTCGAGAGCCCCGTCGGCGATCGCCGGCCCCGGCTGTGCGATGCCGACCCGGTTGACGAGCACGATGACACCCCACAGCTCGTCGGCACCGGGCGTCGACGATTCGGCGGGCCGGATACCCATCCCCGTCGAGAAGCCCGGCGCGACTCCGCTGTGGCCCAGCGTGACGGTGCCATCGTGCTCGTCGACCGACCGGAACCAGCCGAGACCGTAGAAGTCGGTCGGATCGTCGTCGTCGGCGTCCGTCGGTACGACGTCCTCGTGCAACGCGCTGATGCTGGCGGCCGACGCCACGCGCGTGTCGGCGAAGCTGCCCTCGTTCATCTGGGCGACGAGGTAGTTGGCCATGTCGGCGGCCGACGACGAGATCCCCCCCATCGGGACAGCACCGTCGATGATCTCGGTTCCCGACGGCATCGGGACACCCCACCAGTCGCGGTACCCGTGGACGAGGCCCGACGCGTGGGCGTCGTCGTTGCCCGCCGACGTGTTCTCCATCTCCAGGGGGGCGAAGACCTCCGATTCCATGTAGTCCTCGTACGTCCGGCCCGTGACAGCCTCGATGACGGCGGCTGCGACCTGGAAGTTCACGTTGGAGTACTGCCACGAGGTCCCGGGCGGATCGTGGAGCTCGTAGCCCGCCACCGCGCGCACGTCCTCCTCGATCGAGTGCCGGCGTTCGCGCTCGATGAGGTTCCACCCCTGCGGCGTCGTGAAACCGCTCGTCTGGTTCAGCAGATCCCGCACGGTGATGGCGGCCGCCTCCTCCCCGTCGGCGACGGTGAACCACGGCAGGTACTCCCGGACGGGTGCGTCGAGGTCGATGTCACCCGCCTCGACGAGCTGCATGACCGCGAGCGCGGTGAACCCCTTCGAGACGGAGGCCATGACGAAGGGCGTCGACGGGGTCACCGGCTGCCGGTCGGTCCCGCCGACGCCGTAGCCGCGCACGAAGACGGGCGTGTCTCCGCGCACGACGGCGATCGCCAGCCCCGGGACGCGCAGCGCATCCATCTGGGCGCGCAGGTAGCCGTCGAGGGCCGACACCTGCTCGGGGCCGAGACCGGCGGCCTCGGCCTGCTCGTCGGTCGTACCCGACACCGGGACGTCGGGCCCCGGGAGGAACACCCCTACGACGAGAACGACGACAACGGCACCGGTCAGCAGCCCCCGCTGGGGCCGCTCGGGCGCGCTCGCGGCCAGCCAGGCCACGAGTGCCGCGAGCAGTGCGTAGCCGGCGAAGACCAGGAGCCTGATCCAGCGGCCGTCGGGCGCGGTGGCTGCACCCACCGCAGCGACGAAGGTGGCGAGCCAGCCTCCGAACGCCGCAGCGCGCGGCCGTGACCACCAGACCGCCGCGGCGAGCAGCGCACCGCCGGGCACGACGAGCCACGTACGGAATCCGACCGAACCCGCGAGCACGCCGCCACAACCTGCGAGCATCACGACGGACCAAGGCCGCAGTCGGCGCTGAGCGCCCGCGTCGGAGGTCCCGTTCCGTGTACCCCAGCGCATCGGGTCCTTCCGTCGGGTACCCCGCGACGGCGTCGCCTTTTTCGTGAACGATTGTTCACACTACGGCAGTCGCACGACGCGCGCGACCGGCTGATTGAGACGGTTCCGAAGGGCGTCGGTAGACTCGGGCATTCCCTTCCTCTACGAGGAGTCTCCCCGTGGTGAATCCCATCGACACAGCCTTCGAGAACCCCCCGACCCGCCACAACGGGCTGGTCGAGTGGGTCCGCGCGCAGGTCGAGCTGTGTCAACCCGACGCCGTCCACTGGTGCGACGGCTCCGACGACGAGTTCGACACGCTCTGTGAGCGGCTCGTCGCCGCCGGGACCCTCACGCGCCTCGACGACGACAAGCGCCCCGGCTCCTACTGGGCGGCCTCCGACCCGTCCGACGTCGCCCGCGTCGAGGACCGGACGTTCATCTGCTCGGCCGATCGCGACGACGCGGGGCCCACGAACAACTGGACCGATCCCGCCGAGATGCGCTCGACCCTCGACGGCCTCTTCCGGGGGTGCATGAAGGGCCGCACGATGTACGTCGTGCCCTTCAGCATGGGGCCGCTCGGCTCACCGCTCAGCTACATCGGGGTGGAGATCACCGACTCCGCGTACGTCGCTGCGAGCATGCGGACGATGACACGCATGGGCACCAGGGCTCTCGAGGTGCTCGGCGACGACGGCGACTTCGTCCCCTGCATGCACTCGGTGGGCGCTCCGCTCGGCGACGGAGACACCGACGTGGCCTGGCCGTGCAACGACACGAAGTACATCGTCCACTTCCCCGAGACCCGCGAGATCTGGTCGTACGGGTCCGGCTACGGCGGGAACGCCCTGCTCGGCAAGAAGTGCTTCGCCCTGCGCATCGCCTCCGTGATCGCGCGCGACGAGGGCTGGCTCGCCGAGCACATGCTCATCCTGAAGCTCACGGCCCCCGACGGGCGCGTCCACTACATCGCGGCGGCCTTCCCGTCGGCCTGCGGGAAGACCAATCTCGCCATGCTCATCCCGACACTTCTGGGATGGAAGGCGGAGATGATCGGCGACGACATCGCCTGGATGAAGTTCGGCGACAACGGCCGGCTCTACGCCATCAACCCGGAGGCGGGGATCTTCGGGGTCGCCCCCGGCACCGGCATGGACACGAATCCCAACGCCATGCTCACGCTCACCCGCAACACGATCTTCACCAACACCGCCCTCACCGACGACGGAGACGTCTGGTGGGAAGGGATGACCGACGAAGCGCCGGAGCACGTCACCAGCTGGCGACACGAGAGCTGGACACCCGACTCCGACACGCCCGCCGCACACCCCAACTCGCGGTTCTGCGCCCCCGCCGGCCAGTGCCCGGTGATCGCCGACGAGTGGGAGGACCCCAAGGGCGTCCCGATCTCGGCGATGCTCTTCGGTGGTCGGCGTGCCGACACGGTCCCGCTCGTGTGCGAGTCACGCAACTGGCAGCACGGTGTGTTCACCGGCGCCACGGTCGGTTCGGAGAAGACCGCGGCGGCCGTCGGTGGCCTCGGCGAGCTCCGTCGCGACCCGTTCGCCATGTTGCCCTTCTGCGGCTACCACATGGCCGACTACTTCGGTCACTGGCTCTCGATGACCGACCACACCGACGAGTCGAAGCTGCCCCGCATCTACAGCGTCAACTGGTTCCGCAAGGACGCCGACGGCAACTTCATCTGGCCCGGCTTCGGCGACAACTCCCGCGTCCTCGCCTGGATCATCGACCGGCTCGACGGGAAGGTCGGCGGCCGGGAGACCCCCATCGGTACCGTCCCCCAGGCGTCCGATCTCCCCGTCGACGGCCTCGACCTGTCCGACGACGAGCTGGAGGCCGCGCTCGACGTGTCGGCCGAGGAGTGGGTCGCGGAGCTCCCACGCATCGAGGAGCACTTCGCGACGTTCGGTGAGAAGCTGCCGCCCGCGCTGCGCGACGAGCTCGACGCCCTGAAGCAGCGCCTCGGCGACTGACGGCGAAGGAGAGGGTCATGGCGGTCAAGGCGTACGTACTCATCCAGACCGAGGTCGGCAAGGCCTCCAGCGTTGCTGATTCCTCACGTTCGATTCCCGGTGTGGTCTCGGCCGAGGACGTGACCGGCCCCTACGACGTGATCGTCGTCACCGAGGCCGACAACGTCGACGATCTCGGGAAGATGGTCGTGTCGAAGATCCAGCTCGTCGAGGGGATCACGCGCACGCTCACGTGCCCCGTGGTCAACCTCTGAGCTCGCTCGGCTACGCCTCGCGCCGCTCTCCCGCCCGCCGCTTCCGGCGCTGCGCTCTGTCGAGTGCCAGGTCGACGAGGCGGTCGAGGAGCTCGGGATAGGCCAGTCCGGCCGCCTCCCAGAGCTTCGGGTACATCGAGATCGGCGTGAACCCGGGAATCGTGTTCACCTCGTTGACGACGAAGCCCCGGCCCGGCGACCCGTCGGCGCGTGAGGTCTCGTGGAAGAAGTCGACCCGGGCCATCGCCTCGCAGCGGCAGGCCTCGAAGGCCCGCACGGCCAATGAGCGAACGGTGTCGGCAGCCTCCGGCATGAGGTCGGCGGGCACCGTGAGCTCCGCGCCGTCGCCGTACTTGTCGTCGTAGGTGTAGAACTCGGCGCCCGGCGTGATCTGGCCGGGGGGCGAGGCCTGCGGCGGATCATCACCGAGGACGGCCACCTCGATCTCGGCGCCCTCGACGCTCTCCTCGACCAGCACCCACTCGTCGTACGTGGCCGCCCGGTCGAGGGCGATGTCGAGCTCGGACGGGGCGGCGACCTTCGAGATCCCGACCGAGGAGCCCATGTTGGAGGGTTTCACGAAGACCGGGTAGCCGAGCTCGTCGGCGACGCGCCGTCGGAGGGCGTTGCGGTCCGCTCCGTCGCGGTACACGACGCAGGCAGCGGTCGTGAGCCCGGCGGCACGGAACACGCGCTTCGCCATGATCTTGTCCATGGCCACCGCCGACCCGAGCACGCCGCAGCCCACGTAGGCCACACCGGCCATCTCGAGCAGCCCCTGGACGGTGCCGTCCTCGCCGTAGGGCCCGTGGAGCACGGGGAACACGACATCGGCACGCAGACCGGCCGCGGCGTCGACGGTGCTGTCGACCTCCACGAGGTGAGGCGTCGCAGGGTCGGCGAGAAGCGCCACCGGGTCCCCCGACACGTCGAAGGTGCTCACGTCCTCACCCGACGCCACCGCGCGGGCGGCATCGCGGGCGAGCAGCCACCGGCCCGCGGGCGTGATCCCCACGGGCACCACCTCGTAGCGGTCGGGATCGAGCGCACCGGCGACGCTCGCCGCCGTGACACGGGACACATCGTGCTCGGCGGAGCGCCCCCCGAAGAGGAGGACGACGCGGAGTCGCCGCCCGAGCGTGCGCGTCGGGCCCGTCACGCCGCCACCTGGAGGACCGCACGGATCCCGACGCCCATGAGGAACAGGCCGACGAGGCCGTAGAGGAGCTCGAGGCGCCCGCGCATGGCGTAACGATAGGAGTACGCGAGACCGACGGTGATGAAGGCCACGAACCCGTAGAACATGTGGAACCGTTCGAGGCCCGGGTAGTCGCCGCTCGACACGAGGATCACGCCCGTGAGGACCTGGAGCATGATGGCCGACTCGGCGGCGATGGTGGCTCCCCACACCCAGCGGCCCCGCACGGCCCGGACCCGCCACGCCACGAGGGCCACGACCCCCGCCACCGCGTTGGCGACGATCGACACGTACCCCCAGGTCTCGTGGAAGCTGCGCAGGGCGCTCATGGCGGGCCGAAGTCTCCCGCACCCCACGCCGTCGCACAGAACCGACGGGCCCGGGGAATCCGGAAGGGTGATCGTTGCTGGCTACGATCTGCCGGAGTTCGGGGGTGCGAGAGCCGTGATGACGAAACGCGCGCCGGGTGCCGGCGCGCAGCCCGGAGACCCGCAGATCAGCGTCCTCGTGGTCGACGACCACCGGATGTTCGCCGACAGCCTCGTGCGGCTCCTGGGTGACGAGGACGACATCGCCGTGCACGGTGCTGTACACACCGCCGCCGAGGCGGTCGAGGCCGTACGCTCCGGGCGGCCCGACGTCGTGCTGCTCGACTTCCAGCTCACCGACCTCGACGGTGCGTCGGCGGCCCGGGAGATCCTGGCGGCCGCACCGTCCGCCCGGATCGTGGTCCTCAGCGGGTTCGCCGACCGGGCGAGCATCAACGCCGCCCGGGAGGCCGGGTGTGCGGGCTTCCTGTCCAAGGACCGTGCCGCCGACGAGGTCGTCGCGGCGGTCCGGACGGCGCACGCCGGGGAGTCGAACCTGCCCGACACGACGAGCACCCTCCTGGGCGGATCACCGACCGAGGGCCGGGACGGCCCCGCCTCGGAGCTCACCGACCGAGAGCGGGAGGTGCTCGTTCTGATCTCGCAGGGCCTGTCGAACCAGGCGATCGCCGACGAGATGTTCATCAGCGTGAACACGGTGCGCAACCACGTGCAGAGCGTGAACCGGAAGCTGGGAGTGAGCAGCAAGCTCGAAGCCGCCTCGGTGGCGGCCCAGCGCGGGATGATCCCGCGCCCGCAGCCGCGTCCGGGAACCTAGGGCACCGTACGGGCGGCCAGTTCCTCCTCGAGGACGGGGAGCAGGACAGCAGGCGTCACGGGCTTCGGGAGCAGGCGTATGTCGTCGCCCTCGAGTGCCCGGAGGTCCTCCGCGAAGCCCGACATCAGAACAACGCGTACGTCGGGCTCGGTGGCGCGAATCCGCAGGGCGAGCTCACCGCCTGTCATCGTCGGCATCCGGACATCGGACAGCACCAGGTCGGGGGGTCGCGGTGCCGACCGTATGGCCGACAACGCCGTGATCGCGTCGGGTGCCGTCTCGACGTCGTAGCCCGCCGACCGCAGGATCCGGCGAGTCGACTCCACGATCCCGGCTTCGTCGTCGACGACGAGGATGCGCTCCCGGGTGGCAGCGGCCGTGTCGGGCGTGTCGGCGGCCGTCTGTGCGGCGACCCCGGGGCTCGGCGACGCGTGTGATCCCGGCCCATCGATGCCCGGTACCGCGGCGATCGGGAGGTACACGGCGACCGTCGTGCCCTCCCCGACCGCCGAGTCGATCGTGATCCGCCCGCCGGCCGCGTCGACGATGCCGTGCGCCGATGCCAGGCCGAGGCCCGAGCCCTCTCCCCAGGTCTTGGTCGTGAAGAAGGGGTCGAAGGCCTGTTCGACGACCTCGGCCGGCATGCCGACACCGTGGTCCCGCACCGTGACCGCGGCGTACTCGCCGCGCGGTAGCTCCAGGCGCGTCTCGTCGCCGCCGGCCATGAGGACCGCCCGGAGACGTAGCTCGATCTCCCCGCCGTCGGGAGTGGCGTGGCAGGCGTTGAGGACCAGGTTCACGATGACCTGCTCGAACTGCGCCCTGTCGGCGTTCACCGGGAGGAGCCGGTCGCTGCCGTCCACGACGAGGTGGTGCGACGGGCCCACGGACCGCCCGAGCGTGTCGGAGATGTCGGTGACGGCATCGTTGAGGTCGAAGACCTCCGGCGTCACCGACTCGTTGCGGCCGAACAGGATGAGGTTCCTCACGAGGGCGGCACCCCGCTCCGCCGCGCTCTTGATCTGCGCGACGTCGCCACTGGCCTGCTCGTCACCCGCCACGGCCTCCGCGACGAACTCCGAGTAGTTGACGATGACACCCAGGAGGTTGTTGAAGTCGTGGGCCACACCGCCCGCGAGCCGGCCGAGGCTCTCGAGGCGCTGTGCGTGTTGAAGCTGCGCTTCGAGGCGCTCCTTGGCGCGCTGAGCCTCGACGCGCGCCAGCCGGCGCTCGCGTTCGATGATCTGCGCGGCGGAACGCTTCCGCTCCGTGACATCCCGGACGTTGCACGCCACCCGGTCGTCGAGGACGCGGGCCGTACGGGCCTCGTAGTGCCGGGGTCCGTCGTCGAACGGGAGCTCGTACTCGAGGCGCCCGGCCTCACCCGTGTGCCAGGTGCGCACCACCAACTCGTCGAGCTGCTCACCCACGGGTGCGGGGAGCACGTCGCTCGAGCGCCGACCGATGAAGTCCTCCCGAGGCACGAAGGCCTCCTTGCCGACGAAGTCGACGTAGCGCCCGGTTGCGTCGAGCAGGAAGTGGAGATCACCGAACGCCGAGACCTGGTTCTCGAGCTCCGCCCTGCTCTGGCGCGCCGCTGCCTCGGCGCGGAGCCGATCCGTGATGTCGCGGCCGATCATGACAAGACCCTTGTCGGCCGGGTCCTCCTGGCCGACAACGAGGGACGTCCCTTCGAGCGTCGCCCAGCTTCCGTCGCCGCGACGGACCCGGAGCTGCCCCCGCGCGGCCGACGTCGGGTCCCGACGGAGCCTCTCCGCGCTCGCTGACGCGAACGCGCGGTCGTCGGGGTGGAACTGCTCGAGGATGTCGGAACCGATCACCTCGTCACGGTCGCGGCCCAGGACCCGCTCGATGTTCGGGCTCACCCATGTGACCTCACCCTCGTCCTCGTAGGAGAGGATCAGTTCGTCGGAGTTCTCCATGAGCGTGCGCAGCCTCTCGTCGCTGCGTTCACGATTCTCGAGGGCGTCGTGCTGGGCGCTGGTGTCGAGGAGCAGCGCCGCGGCGAAGAGCGGTCGACCGTGTGCGTCGGGGACACCGACAGCCGCCTCGAGAACCCAGACCGTCGAACCGTCACCGCGGACGAACCGGTGCTCGCGTCGGCTCGCTCGCTCGCGGCCGGCCGCCAGATCGGCGAACATCCCGGATGCCGTCCGTTCGTCGGGAAGAACGAGCGACCTGTGCGGCCGACCGACGAGATCGTCGTTGCCGCGGCCCAACAGATGTTGCGCCTCGAGGTTGGCGGACACGATCTCCCCGGTGCTCCCGGCCTCGACGCTGATGAGCAGCATCCCGACGGGGGCGTTGCGCCACACCGCGTCGAAACGCTCCGGGATGCTCCTGAGCGCAGCGCGCGCGAACGCGTAGCGCTCCGAGATGTCGGTCATGCGGGTGACCCAGCCGTCGGGTTGCCCGTCGCCACCGAGGAGCGGCCGGGTCGACACGGAGAGCCATCGACCCGACTCCCCGGTGCGCTCCAGGCACACCACCGTGTCGGGAGAGGCGTCGGCCGTGCCCAGGAGGCGGTCGACGGCCGGCGGGGCGGTGGGGTCCCCCGCCTGGGCCTCGGCCTCCTCGTACGAGACCGCGATGTCGGCCGACGACAGGTCGAGGTCGCCCACCGCCGCGCCCGTGTCCACACCGAGCATCCGGCGCGCGGCCGCGTTCACGAGCACGAGCCGGCCCTCGGCGTCGCGTACGAGCAGGCCGTCGGAGAGCGCCTCGACGGCGCGTTCGACCCGATCCACCGCCATGGACCCTCTATCGGCCGCCGAGGCCCGACCCTTACGGTTCCTCACGGAGGAAACGCTCGATTTCCCCGACCAGCTCCTCACCCGTGGGGAGGTCGCCCGGCGGGAGCTCGGCGTGGGCCGCCTCGATCTGCTCGACCAGCTCGGCCACCTCGGGCCGTTCGGCCAGGCTCTCCTCCACCTTCCCGAGCCAGGCGTCGCACTGGTCGTCGAGCGCACCCGCGTCGAGACGGATGTCCCCCAGCCGGCCGAGACGGTCCGCGAGTGCCCGGACAGCCGTGGGCGCCGTGGCTCCGGCCAGGTAGTGGGGTACCTGGGCCCAGAGCCCCACCGCGGGGACTCCCTGGTCGGCGAACGCAACCGCCAGCGCGGTCTGGGCGCCTGTCGGGCCCTCGTAGTCGGCCCGCAACGCTCCGATCTCGTCGGCGAGCTCCCGGGTCGAGGCGGTGGCGAGCACAGCCGTGACCTGCCGGTGGGACACGGCCGCGGGCATTCCTCCGAGCGTGACCACCTCCCGTACGTCGAGACGCGCGCCGGCCTCGACGAGCTCGGACAGGATGGCCGGCCACCTCAGGGAGGGCTCCGGTCCGCGCAGCACCACGACGTCGCGGTCGGCGCGCCCGGCGACCATCTCCAGCTCGGGCCACCTGATGGACCGCGTGACCCCGTCGTCGAGATGGATCGTCGGCCGGGTCTGCTGGAGATCCACGTGGTCGGCGAGTGGCATGCGGGCGAACGACCGCGCTCCGTCGAGCTGCTCGATCGTGAAGGCGGCCGATGCTGCGCCGGCTGTCCCGGCGTCGACCCAGCCCGACAGGGCGACGACGAGCAGCGTGTCCCGCAGCTCGGGCCACCGCTGCACCTCGAGCACGGGGCGGAGGCCTCAGATGCCGCCGGCCCGTCCGCCCGTCTTGGGGCGGAACGCGTGGGCCAGGTTCGTCTGCTCGAAGCCCTTGGGGAGTTGCCCGTCGTTGGCGAAACGGTAGAGCGCCGTCTGGAAGATCCCGCTGAGCGCCGTCATGAGGGGGATGATGACGGCGAAGGCGACGGCTCCCAGCACGACGAGCAGGACTCCGAGAGCCAGGGAGGAGTCGTTCGCCGTCAGCGCGATGCCGCCGGCGAGCAGCGCTGCCGCGGGAAGCGAGACCAGGAAGCCGATCAGGCCGATCCCGCCGTTGCCCACGACGTTCTCGCCCCACGTCTTCTTGAAGAGCGCTCCGGACTTCTTCAGGGCGTCACGGACGCCGATGCCCTCGATCACGAGGATCGGGAGAGCCAGGAACGTGACGAGGGACCAGGCGAGGCCGAGGAGGCCGGCGACGATGGTCCCGACGAAGCCGAAGCGCTCGGCGATGGCACGGAGGACGATGTTGACGGTCGTGGTGACGATCGACCACTCGAGAACGAGACGCCACCGCTTGGCGGCACCCGCGATCGCCGCCGACACGTTGGTGTCGCGGCCCTCGAGTCGTTCGTTGGCGGCGAACACGACGGCCGCGTTGAAGAAGATCGTGATGAATGCTCCGACGAAGTAGAAGAGGACGATCAGCACCCAGTCGAGAACACCGCCGAACGAGGCATCACCGTCGCCGAAGACCGCGTCAGCACCGATCACCGGCAGGGCGAACGTGGCGGCCACGACGATCGAGGCGAGTGCGGCGATCACCGGAAGCCACGCCATGCCCGGCTCGTCGCGCAGAACGCGCCACGACGCCTTGACGAGGCCGATGGAGTTGCTGAAGGTTCCCATGGGTTGATCCTTTCACATCCGGCGGTGTGCACGAACGCACTCGACGGCACGTCGTGGATACATCGGAGAGCCGACCCGCAGCATTAGCGTCGCGTCGATGTCACGGGACGACCGCGCCCACGCCGCCGCCGAGGTCCTGGGCGACGGCGCCGCCGTCCGTTTTGTCCGTGCACCCGGACGGGTCAACCTCATGGGCGACCACACCGACTACAACGACGGCCTCGTGCTGCCCGCGGCCATCGACCGCGAGGTCGTCGTCGCCTTCCGGCGCACCGCCGACGCCCACGTGTGCGTCCGGTCGCTCGACATCGAGGGCGCCGTCGTCGTCAGGGCCGACGGCGCGCCGGACCCCGACCTGCCCACCCCGGACTGGGGTCGGGCCGTGGCGGCCCTCGTTCGGACGGTGTCGCTGCGCGGGCGTGCTCCGGTCGGCACGGATCTCGTGATCAGCTCGGGCGTGCCCATCGGCTCCGGGCTGTCGTCGTCGGCAGCCGTTCTGGTCGGGATCGCCACGGCGCTCGGTGTCAGCGCGGGTGATCTCCTCTCGGTGCGGGCGACGGCGCTGGCGTGCCAGGAGGCCGAGACGGCGGGCAGCGGCGTGCCGTGCGGGGTGATGGACCCGTGGGCCTCGGCGGACGGGACAGCGGGTCACGCCCTGCTCCTCGACTGCCGGACCCTCGAGGTGGAACGGATCCGGGTCCCACGTGACCTCGCGGTGCTGGCGGTCCACTCCGGGGTCGCACGCACACTCGCCGACGGGTCGTACGCCGAGCGACGCGCCGAGTGCGAGGAGATCGTCCGGCAGCTCGGCCTCGAGAGCCTCCGCCAGGCCGGGCCCGACGACGTGGCCGACATCCCACGGGCCCGCCACGTGGTCAGCGAGAACGCACGGGTCGAGGCCGTCGCGCGTGCACTGCGCTCCGGCGACCGGCTGGCGCTGTCGTCGGCATTCGCCGCCAGCCACGCCAGCCTCCGGGACGACTTCGAGGTCTCGACACCCGAGCTGGACCTCCTGGTGCGGTGCCTCCTGGATGCCGGGGCGATCGGTGCGCGACTGACCGGGGCGGGTTTCGGCGGGTCGGTCGTGGCCCTGGCCGACAGCGAACGCGCCTACCGCGTCGCCGACGTGGCCTGCGCTCGCTACCGGTCCGAGAGTGGGCGGGACCCGTCGCCCATGGTCTGCGCACTCGTCGACGGCGCCGGGCTCTTCGACCCCGACCAGGACTGATCCCGGCTCAGATGTCGGCGTCGGCCAGAGTGGCCCGGAGGCGTTCGAGAGCGTCGGGAGTCCGGACTCCCCACCAGAACAGGTCCTGGCCGTCGACCAGGACCGCGGAAACGCCGAGCTCCTCGGCCACCTCGGTGACGTGGCGTTCGGTGAACTCGTACGGCTCGGTGGGCAGCACCGCGATCAGGGGATCCTCGTCTGCGACGTCGGCCAGCGTGGTTTCGGGGTAGCGGCCGCCGGCGGCGCCCCCGACCGGTGTGAAGCCGCAGAGGGCGAGCAGGGATGCTCCGTAGGTGTCGGCAGCGAGCGTCATCCACGGTCGACGCCAGACGGGAACGAACGCGGGGCGAGGTGGCCATGCCGGGCGTTGGTCGGCCAGCCACTCCTCCCACGCGTCAGCTGCGAAACGGCCGGGGACGGCCACGTCGAGAGCGTGCCCGAGACCACGGACGACACCACCAACGTCGGCGACATGACGCGGCGAGAGCTCGAGGAGCCGAATGCCGGCCTCCGAGAGGGCGTCGGCGTCCTCGCGGCGGTTCTCCTCGTCGTTGACGATCACCAGATCCGGCCGGAGGTCCGTGATGGCCTGGATGTCGGGGTTCTTCGTGCCGCCAACTGTCGGCAGGCCCGGCTGCTCACAGAACCGCGTGCACGCCACCGGCGCGACACCCAGGGCGACGATGCTCTCCGTGACCGAGGGAACGAGCGAGACGACCCGCACCGGCGCTGCGTGGGTGCCTACATCCGGCCGAGGAGCTCGGCCTTCTTGGCCTCGTACTCCTCGGTGGAGATGTGGCCGGCGTCGCGCAACTCGGCGAGCTTCTCGATCTGCTCGGGCACGGACACGTCGGGCGCTGCCGGGAACTGTGTGGCGGCACCGCCGGGCGGCTCACCGCCGGGCCGGCTCGACCATGCGGCCCGGCGCTTGGCGTCGACCTCGATCTGGCGGTAGATCTCCTGCTGGACCGCGTCGGGATGCCGGACGTTCTCGAAGTGTGACTGTCCCTGCGTCCCCGCCGACTCGATGTCGAGATCACCCGCACCGATGATCCGGTCGACGATCGGCTGCGAGAAGTTGATGTTCGTGATGCGCTCGAGCGGGATCTCCGTGCCGTGCTTGGCGAGCACGCCCGTGCGCCAGATGACGCGCCGGTCGGTGACGACGAAGTGCGTGAAGGTCCACTCGACGTACTTGAAGCCCAGCCAGACGGCCCACGCCACGGCGAGCGCCGCGAACACGTACCAGGCGATGTCGTTTCCGAGCTTGACCATCAGGACGAAGAGGATCGCGAGTGGGATCCCCGTGAGGATGTGGCGTGAGAAGTACCACCAGTGCGGCTTCAGGTCGAGGATGACGTTCTCGTTCTCGTTGATGAGGTGCTTCGGGTAGCCCATGGGCCCCAGCCTAGGCCCAGCCCAGTTCCCTGAGCTGCTCCTCCGACATCCCGAAGTAGTGGCCGACCTCGTGCAGCACCGTCACGCGGACCTGGCGACTGAGATCCTCCTCGTCGTATGCCGTCTCGCACAGAGGGCGACGGAAGATGGAGATGCGGTCGGGAAGAGACGTGGCCAGGGGCGAGCGGTGCGCCAGCGAGACCCCCTCGAAGAGCCCCAGCAGGGTTCCGTCGTGGCCCTCGAGCTGGTCGGAGGTGGGAACGTCCTCCACGACGACCGCCACGTTGTCCATCTCCGCGGCGAACTCGGGCGGGATCTCGTCGAGCGCGTCGGCGACCATCTCCTCGAAGCGTCGTCGGCTCACGAGCACGGCCTCAACCTAGCGCCGAGCCCGCCCGGGACCGCCGCCCGCGGGCTCGCGAAATTCTCCTTGACGCCGGTGCCGGCGATCCGTATGTTGCAGAGACCGGTCCTCACCGACCCGGGATCGAGGACGGGCCGAGCGCCGAGCCGCCGGCCAATCCGGGTTCCGACGACGTGGAGACAGGTGGCGACGGAGGGCGGAAACCCCGCCGTCCGGTGTCGGAGCGGCGGTGAGCCGACGGACGGGCTGGTCGAGAGGCCACGGTGGTCGAGAGGCCACGACGTCGGGCGGCAGAGGCGCCGAGCCACGGGAAGTAGGCCCCGAGGAGATCGGAGCTGCGAGAGCGGCGAAGACTACTCGGGGCCCTCCCGCGTGAGGGCCTTCCCCCTCCGGGCGCGGACCAACAGCATCGCCGTTGGCGTCACAGGCGCCCGGTAGCGTCACGACGTGGCCCAGCTCGACGACTCCCAGCGCCGTGCCGTGGAGGAGCCCACCCTCCCGTTGGCCGTCCTCGCAGGCCCCGGGTCCGGCAAGACGCGTGTCCTCTCGCAGCGGATCGCCCATCAGGTCGCCACCGGCTCCGTCGAGGCCGAACGGGTGCTGGCGGTGACCTTCACCCGGAAGGCCGCCGGGGAGCTCAACGACCGCCTCCACTCTTCCCACGGCGCCGGGCACGTCACAGCAGGAACCTTCCACGCCCTCTGCCTGGGGCTGCTCCGGCGCTGGTACGACGACCGGGGCCGTGAGGTCCCCGCCCTTCTCGAGCGCAAGGCACCGATCCTGGCACCACTTCTCGGCGGTGGAACCGAGGCGGCGGCGGCGGTCACGCCCGTCGCCGCCGAGATCGAGTGGGCCAAGGCGCGCGGCGTCGGTCCCGACGGCTACGTGGCGGCGGTCGAGGCCGCCGGGCGGGACACGCCGCGTGCACCTGCCGAACTGGCGGCGCTCTACGAGCGCTACGAGAAACGGAAGCGTCGCGCCAACCTCATGGACTTCGACGATCTGATCCTGCGGTGTGCCCTCCGCCTCGAGGACGACGACGACTTCGCGTCGGCCACGAGGTGGCGTTTCCGCCACTTCTTCGTCGACGAGTTCCAGGACGTCAGCCCCTCACAGTTCCGCCTGCTGCGCGCCTGGCTCGGCGACCGCACCGACCTCTTCGTGGTCGGGGACCCGGATCAGGCGATCTTCAGCTTCACGGGAGCCGATCCCGCGTACCTCACGCGTTTCGCGGAGCACTTCCCGGGGGCCACCGTGGTCGAGCTCACCTCGAGCCACCGCTGCCCGCCACAGGTCCTCCGGCCCGCCCGACGGCTGCTCGAGGGACGCGCGCCGGGGCGTGCGCTGTCGTCGGCGGTCGACCCGGGGCCGGAGCCGCACCTCACGGGTTACTCCGATGCCGCCGCCGAGGCCCGGGGGGTCGCCGACGCCCTCGTCGAGGCCCACGCCGCCGGACGCCGGTGGGCGGACCTGGCCGTGCTCTACCGCACCAACGCCCAGTCGGCCCTGTTCGAAGAGGAGCTGGCCCGACGCGACATCCCGGTGCGGCTCCGCGGCGCACGCCGGTTCCTCGACCGACCCGAGGTCCGGGCCGACCTCGCCCGCCTCCGGTCGTCGTCGGGTGACCTGCGCGCACGCCTCGCAGGTCTGTCGGCACCGGCCCCACATGTGAGAGACGGCGCCGGGCCCGGTGTCACCGACACCGAGCGCGCCGAGCACACCGAGGCCCTCGTCGCACTCGGGCACGAGTACCTCCGCGCGGAGGGCGGCGACGGCTCGCTCCCCGGCTTCCTGGCCTTCCTGGCCACCGCCCTGCGCGGGGACTCCGACGGCGGCGCCACGGCCGACGCCGTCGACCTGGTCACCTTCCACCGCTCGAAGGGCCTCGAGTGGCACACGGTCATCGTCACCGGCGTCGAGGCCGGCTTCGTCCCGATCAGCCACGCACGGTCCGCTCCCGAGAAGGCCGAGGAGCGTCGGCTCCTCTACGTCGCCTGTACCCGTTCCCGCCACACCCTCCACCTCACCTGGGCGGAGCAGCGCTCGTTCGGCACGCGCGACGCACGACGGACCCCGAGCCCGCTCCTGGCCGACATGGGCCTTTGCCCCACCGCGGGAGACCCTCCCGTCACGACGGGAGGGTCTCCGACCGACGCCACGGGCCGCATCCGGGAGCTGCGCGCGACGCTTCGACGCGGGGTCCCCAGCGGTGACGCCGGCGACGACGCCCTGGCACGGGAGCTCAAGGACTGGCGGCACGCCCGCTCCCGAGCCGCCGGGGTCCCCGCCTACGTGGTCTTCGCCGACACCACTCTCGCCGAGCTCGTGCTCCACCGTCCCTCGAACCGGGAGGAGCTCCTCGGCGTGTCGGGAATCGGTCCTGTCAAGGCGGAGCGTTTCGGGCCCGACGTCCTCGACATCGTGGCTCGCCACGTCCGAGCCGGCCCACGACAGCGAACCGGTTGACGGTCGCCCGCTCAGCCTTCAGGATGGTCCCAGCATCCGACGCGGAGGTTTCCCGATGAGCCGGAGGTCCGCACCCCTGTTCGGCGACGACGACGGATGGCCGTACCCCGACGGCACCGACGACCGGGCCGACACCGAGGAGGTCGACCTCGACGTTCTCGAGCTGCGTGCCGACCCCCACGCCTTCGACGCCCTCACCGACGAGGAGACGCGCGTCGTGCGCGAGCGCTTCGGGCTCGACGGCACCGAGCCGCGCTCGATGAAGGAGCTCGCGCACGCCATGGATCGCACGCACGCAGAGATCCGGGAGCTCCTGGGCAACGGGCTCGAGAAACTGCGCGATCGCATCACCACGCCCTGAGCGTCGCCGTCAGTCGACCGACCCACTGCACACACCCCACAGTCCCCGCCCGGCGCTGCGAGCATCGAGCTCCGCCCGCAGCATCTCACGCCCGTGACGGTCGTTCGGCGGGATGACGAGCAGGGTGGCGTAGCCCTCCCGGAGCAGGACGTCGTTGAAGCGCCTGCCGTCGAGTTCGAGGTACGCCAGCATCCGGCCGTAGACGTCGCGGGCCTCGACATCACGCTCCACGGCGACCTGACGGCCGAGGAGCTGCACTTCCGTGAAGTCGGCCGCCTCGGGCCCGTAGCACCCGACAGGCCGGTCGGGGTGCTTCGTCTCGGGCGTGTCGACACCCAGGAGGCGCACCGTCTCGGCGCGACTGCCACGCGTGAGGACGACCGTGTCGCCGTCGACGACCTCCGAGACCGTCCAGGTGGTACGGCCGCGGCTCGCGAGCGGGACGTGCGACCCCCCGAGCAGGGCGGCGGTCACCAGGACCACGAGCACCGCGGCCCGGGATCGAGCCACGCGCGCAGGGTACCGGCGGGAGCCGTCGCCCGACAGGGGAAATCCGGGGTGCCGGGGGGAGGCGTCGTTAGGGTGGAAGCCGCCATGGGACGTCGGATGCGACGACTTCTTCTCTACGGGCTGATCGCTGCGCTGGTGGCTGCGCCGGTGCTGTTCGTGCTGCGCGCCAGGCCCCAGCTCGACGACGCCCGCGATTCCGTCGACACCCGCTGGGAGGCCCTGCGCGCCGAGCTCGTCGACCGCTACGACACCCTCGACTCCGCGACGGGTGCGGCGTCCGACGCCGGCCTCGACGATGCACTGATCGGCGAGCTGCGCGCCGCGCTGGACGACTGGTCGCGCTCCGACGACGGGGGCGACGCCGCCGTCGGCGTGGTGACCGCCAACACCCTCGAGGGTCTGGGAGCGCGGCTCGCCGCCGTGCGCACCGGAAACGCGCGCTTCGAGGCCGACGAGGCACTCGCCTTCACGATGGCCGCCTACACCGAGAACGCCCCCGACCCCGACCTCGTGAGCGCGTACTCCGACGCCGTCGACCACTACGAGAGCGAACGGTCATCGGCGCTCAAGAAGCCGTTGAGCGGTGTCTTCGGCTTCAAGGGCCGCGACGACTTCGAGCCGTCGATCCGCACGACCTGAGCCGTGCCACCGGCGCTCGCGGCGGTTCCCGTCGACATCGTCGAGGTGCACCGGGTGGCGCTGCGCCTCTCGACGCCGTTCCGCACGGCCCACATGGCACTCGACGAGCGGGAGATCGTTCTCGTCCGTGTCGCCGGGAATGACGGCGACGGATGGGGCGAGTGCTCGGCGCTTCCGACATCCGACTACCCGGGTGGGGACCTCGACAGCGCCCACCGTTACCTGCTCGACGACCTGGGGCCCCACCTCCTGCACGCCGGGACCGTGGACCCGGGAGCTCTTCCCCGCAGCGGGCCGCCCACGGCGCGCGCCGCTGTCGAGTGCGCCCTCCTCGACTGCGCCCTCCGACGCGTCGACACCTCACTGGCGGCCTTTCTCGGGGGCAGCCGCGGCAGGGTTCCCGCAGGTGCCGTGCTCGGGTTCGCCGACGAGCCCGACACCGCTGCCGAGGCATCCGACCTCGCCCGGCGCGGCTACGGGGCCGTGAAGTGCAAGATCGGGCCGGGTCACGACGTGAACCTGCTCACGGCCGTTCGCCGGGCCGTCGGGCCGGACGTGGCGCTGAGCGCCGACGCCAACGGCGCCTACAACAGCGGTAACCCCGCGCACCGCGCGACCTTGACGGAGATCGACTCGATGGGCCTCACGTACCTGGAGCAGCCGGTGGCGTCCGACGACCTGGCCGGCCTGGTCGAGCTCACGCGCTCGCTCGAGACGCCGATCCTGCTCGACGAGTCCGCCCCGACCCTGGCGGAGACGACAGCGGCTCTCGACGCGGGTGCCGGCGATGCGGTCAGCGTGAAGGCCCCGCGCATCGGCGGTGTGCTCGAGGCGCGACGGACCCACGATCTCTGCGTCGAACGCGGCATCGGTGTGGTGGCGGGTGGCTTTCTCGAGTCGGGCATCGGCCGGGCAGCCGCGGTGGCGCTGGCCTCGCTGCCCGGATTCCGGGCACCCGGCGATCTGTCGGCCTCCGATCGCTATTTCGTCGCCGACGTCACCGAGCCGTTCGAACTCGTCGACGGTGAGCTCACGGTTCCGAACGCCCCCGGCCTCGGCCGGCACCCCCGACCGGGCGCACTCCGGTCCCTCGCCGTCACCACGGAGTCCCTGCGCCGCCCGTGACGCGCCGGTGGCTGCCGCCCCAGAATGTCCGCTCACTAGGCTGGTGGGGATGAGCAGCGACGACGGACTGCGCGATGTCCCCTTCGAGACGATCTCGGGCATCCCCCTCGAGCAGTCCTACGGACCCGAACCACCCGGGGCCGACGCTGCCCCGGGCGAGTACCCCTTCACGCGCGGGCCCTACGCCACGATGTACCGCTCCAAGCTCTGGACCATGCGGCTCTTCGCCGGCTTCGGTACCGCCGAGGAGACGAACACCCGCTTCCACGAGATCCTCGCCTCGGGCGGCGACGGCCTCTCGACGGCCTTCGACCTCCCCACGCTCATGGGCCGCGACTCCGACGACCCGCTGGCCCTCGGCGAGGTGGGCCGCTGCGGGGTGGCTGTCGACACGCTCGCCGACGTCGAGGACCTCTACGCCGGGATCGACCTCGGCGACGTCAGCACCTCGATGACGATCAACGCGCCCGCTGCGATCCTCCTCGCGATGTACGTCGCGGCCGCCGAAAAGGCGGGGACCCCACGCGACCGCCTCAGCGGCACGCTCCAGAACGACATCCTCAAGGAGTACCAGGCGCAAAAGGAATTCATCTTCCCCCCGCGACCGTCGATGCGTCTCGTCAGCGACACCGTGCGGTTCTGCACCGCCGAGATGCCCCGCTGGCACCCCGTCTCGATCTCGGGGTACCACATCCGGGAGGCCGGATCGACAGCGGTGCAGGAACTGGCGTTCACGCTCGCCAACGGATTCGCCTACGTCGAAGCTGCGCGCCAGGCCGGGCTGGAGGTCGACGCGTTCGCTCCCCGCCTGTCGTTCTTCTTCAACGCGCACATCGACTTCTTCGAGGAGATCGCCAAGTACCGCGCGGCACGGCGCATCTGGGCCCGTACGATGAAGGAGCGCTACGGGGCGACGGACCCCCGCTCGCTGCGCCTCCGGTTCCACACCCAGACGGCCGGTGTGTCGCTCACCGCACAGCAGCCCGAGGTGAACCTCGTGCGCACAGCCCTCGAGGCCCTCTCGGGAGTGCTCGGGGGCACCCAGAGCCTGCACACCAACTCCATGGACGAGGCGTTGGCCCTGCCGACGAGGAAGGCCGCCCGCCTCGCCATGCGCACCCAGCAGGTCATCGCCCACGAGACCGGTGTCGCCAACGTGGCCGACCCCCTGGGCGGCTCCTGGTTCGTGGAGGAGCTCACCGACGAGATGGAGCGGCGTGCCGACGACGTGTTCGAGCACCTCGACGACCTGGGGAACGGCTCGATCCTCGACGGCGTGCTGGCGGGCATCGACGACGGCTGGTTCCAGGGCGAGATCGCCGAGGCCGCGTACCGCTTCGAGCGCAGCGTCAACTCGGGCGAACGTGTGATCGTCGCCGTCAACAGTTTCACCGAGGGAAACGAGGAGGACGATCTCGAGCTGCTGTCCATCGGCTCCGAGGTGGAGGCGGCGCAGACGAAACGCGTGCAGGCCGTACGCACCGACCGTAACGACGACGCCGTGCGGACGGCCCTGGAGCGCGTCGCGGCCGACGCCGCGGAACCGACCACGAACCTCGTGCCCGCGCTGCTCGATGCCGTCACCGCCTACGCCACCGAGGGCGAGATCGTGGAGGCACTCGTCGGTGAGTTCGGCCGCTATGTCGAGCGTCCCGCCTTCTGACGGCCACGTGCCGGCGTGATCTCCACGAGCGTGTTGTAGTCGGGGACCCCGGACCCGTCGCGTCGGCCGGCCGGGATGAGGGCATTGCCCTCGGGGAAGAACACCTGGACGTTGCGGGGACGGATCTCGGCCACGTGCACGGTGGCGTCCATCGCTCCGATGTCCGACGTCAGGGTGACCGGGTCGCCGTGGCCGACACCGAGCTCCTCGGCGTCGGATTCGGCGATGAGAACCGCATCGCGTGAGGCCCCGGTGAGGGGGTCGCGCTCGGCCTCGACCATCGTGTTGAACTGCTTGCCGCGGCGCGTCGAGAGACGGAAGCGCCCGTCGTTGCGTGACGGCGGGGGTGACACCGCGACGAAGCGGGCACGGCCGTCGGGTGTCGGGAAGTCCCCACCGTCGCAGAGGCGCTCACCGCCCCACTGGACGGCGTCGCCGGTCCGGGAGGTGTTCTGCACGCCGTCGTAGGAGGGGACGACCCGGGCGATCTCGTCGCGGACGGCGTCGGCCGAGTCGAAGGACACGAGGTGGGCGCGGTCAGGGTCGACGCGTGCGGCCAGATCGAGGTAGATCTCCCACTCGGATCGGGCCTCGGCGATCCGGGGCCCACGGATCTCGGGGCTGAAGACAACACGGCGCTCCGTCGTCGTCTGCGTTCCACCACCACGCTGCTCGTAGCGCGTGGCCGCCGGGAGCAGGATGACCTCCTCGCCGGGGTCGACGAGCATCTGACTCGACACGACGATGTCCTGGTGGACACGGAGCGGCACACGCGACAGGGCGCTCTCGACGACCTCGGGAGCGGGGAGCGCCTCGAGGAAGTTGCCGCCGCTGGAGTAGAGGACGTCGAGGTCGCCACGCGCGGCGCCCTCGACCATCTGTTCGGCGTCGAGTCCCTCCCGTGCCGGGACCTCGAAGCCGTACTGGCGGCTGAGCGCGGCCGCCGACGCCTCGTCGACCGGTACGGCGCCCGGGAGTGCGGTGGCGTAGGCGCCCATCTCGGCACCGCCCTGCACCCCCGAGTGCCCGCGGATCGGCATGAGCCCCGCCCCCGGGCGCCCGACGTTGCCGCGGGTGAGGGCGAGATCGACGATCGAGGTCACCTGGTCGGAGCCGTGCTCGTGCTGGGTGATACCCATCGACCACACGAGAACGCAGGAGCGAGCCTGCCCGTAGAGATCGGCGAAGCGCTCCATGTCGCCGCGCGTCGCGCCCGACGCCTCTTCGAGATCGTCGAAGGACTCCGATTCCAGCTCCGCGAGGAGCTCGTCGAAGCCGTGCGTGTGGTCGTTGATGAAGTTCTGGTCGAGCGCACCCCGGGAGAGCATCACCTTGATGACGCCGTTGACGAAGGCCACATCGCCACCCGTGTGCACCCCGAAGAACTCGTCGGTCATCCGGGTACCGAACACGGCGCTCTCGGCGTTCGACGGCACCCAGTAACGCTCGAGGCCGGGCTCACGGACGGGGTTCACGACGGCGACCTTCGTCCCCCTCTTGCGGGCGAGGTAGAGGTACTTCATGAAGACCGGCTGGGCGTTCGCCACGTCGGCCCCGAAGAGCACGATCAGATCGGAGTTGATGACATCGGTGTAGGAGACCGTCGTAGCGCCCACCCCGAGAGCCCGTTTCAGGACTCCGGTGGACGGCGCGTGGCAGATGCGGGCTGCGTTGTCGATGTTCGGGGTTCCGAGGAACCGCGCCACCTTCTGTGCGACGTAGTACACCTCGTTGGTGATGCCGCGCGCGGTGAGGTAGAAGGCGATCCGCTCGGGCGCGGTGGAACGTACACGTGCGGCGACGGTGTCGAGGGCCGTGTCCCACGTGATCCGCTCGAAACCGCTGTCTCCCCGGCGTCGCTGCATCGGGTACGGGAGCCGCCCGAGATCGCGCAGCTCACGGCCGTTCATGCGACGAAGCGTCGGAACGTCGCCGAGGACATCGGGATCCAGCGGGCCGGCCGTGTTGAGCTTCAGGAGGTTGAGACGTGTGGTGCACAGGTGGACGCCGTTGATGGTCCAGTCGTGCAGCCCGGCCGCCCCGAGGGCGCAGCCGTCGCACACGCCCCGGTTGAGGATGCGCCAGGCGTACGGCAACGACCGTCGGTTCTCCCAGACCGTGCGGGCGATCTCGCGGTAGTGGTGGGGCTTGGTCTCCCCCGCACCGTTGGGGCTGAAGCCCGCCCACAGGTCACGCCGTGTTCCCCGTGGGGCCTTGACACGGCCCCGCCAGCGCCGACTACCCATCGAGGGCTGCCGCCGTCGTGTCGATCCGGTGTGCGCCGGTGTAGACGTTGAAGCGGTCGTGGCGCAGGAAGCCGACGACGGTCATCCCGAGGCGCTCCGCCGCGTCGAGGGCCAGGCTCGACGGCGCCGACACGGCCGCGAGCACGGTCGCACCCGCGACAGCGGCCTTCTGGACGAGCTCGAAGCCGATCCGGCCCGACAGCATGATGATCTCGTCATCGAGTGGCAGATGGCCGCCGAGGAACGCGTGGCCGAAGAGCTTGTCGAGCGCGTTGTGGCGTCCGACGTCCTCCCGGAGGTCCCGGAGGGTCCCGTCGATGCCAAAGCGGGCGGCGGCGTGGAGACCCCCGGTGCTGGCGAACACGCCCTGGGCGTCGAGCAGCCGGCCGGGAAGGTGGCGAAGCGTGCCGAACGCGACGACCGGGCCCTCCCCCACCGGCCGGGAGGCACCCTCGAGGTCGTCGATGGCCACCTGCCCGCAGAGGCCACATGCCGCGGTGGCCGGAAACGCCCGCTCGTGAGCGTCCAGATCGACCCGGCGGCGCACGGTGACGGTGACCACGTTGTAATGCTGCTCACCGGCTCCGTCGAGACAGTAGGCGATACGGGTGATGTCCTCGGGAGACGAGACGATCCCGGCCGACAGGAGGAATCCCGCCGCGAGCTCGAAGTCGGCGCCGGGTGTGCGGAGTGTTGCCACGAGCGGCTCCGCCGGCTGCCCGGCGGTGGCGACACGGATCTGCAACGGCTCCTCGGTCGCGACACGATCCGGGCGTTCGAGGACACGGCCGTTGTCGACGGCGAGCACCCGTGTGGGGGCCGCCGCGGCGCGCCGCACGTCCTTCACGGGGTCGACCCTAGTGGCGGCCACCCAGGCCGTGGCGCCGAAGGTCGGACGGTGTGTCGAGGTCGCTGAACGACGACGCCTCCGCCACGGGCCCCCAGTCCTCCGGCCCCAGCACCCTGTAGGGCGCACTCCGGACCACCTCGTGCAGTCCCGGCGTGTCGTGAGGATCCGGCGTTTCCGCCCGGCTCGCACACTCCTCCCGGGCGAACGCAATCGCCTCGGCGCTGTACCTGCAGCACGCGACCTGGAGCCGTCCCCGGGCCTCGGGGACGACGCTGCCGGCCGAGGGATCGTCGCGGAGCAGCTCGAGGAGCGGCACGGAGACGCGTGGCATGTCGACAGCCAGCAGGAGCACTCTGTCGGTTCCGAGGGCGTCGGCTGCGGCCACCAGCGCCGCCGACGGGCCCGCACCGGGCGGGTCCTCGCGCACAGCGCGCAGCGTGGAGTGACCGGGGCCCACTTCGACGACCTGATCGCACACAGCGCCCAGAGTCCGCGCGGCCCTGTCGACGAGTCTCTCGCCGTCGACGACGAGTCGTGCCTTGTCGCTTCCCATCCGCGAGGACCTGCCGCCTGTGAGCAGCGCCCCGCCGGTCGTCAGCCCCACCGCTCGGCGTCGGGGCCGGTGATCGCACGCTCCGTCCGGCCACCGTCGAAGGTGTACGCGACGACCTGCCACCGTCCGTCGCGGCGCTCCATCGTCACGTTGCTACCGGCCTCCAGCGGCTGCCCGTCGTCGCCGGGGAGCGCCAGCGACGTGCAGACGTTGACGCGCCGGCCCTCCGACATCACGTCGCGTACGGAGACACGCCCGACGAGGCCGTGCAGCGGTGGACGGTCCGCGAACACCGCGCGTTTCGCCGTGACGAACTCGTCCCGCGAGCGACCGTCGCGCATCTCGGTGGCGGACATCTCCCACACGGACGTGAAGTCGAGGCGGTCCCAGGCCGCCTCGTAGGCGACGGCGGTCTCCTCGGGTGTCGGCCCGGGCTCTCGTGCGACCATGACCACGAGAGCAACCAGGATGAGGCCGAGCAGCACGAGAGCGATGACGAACGGCACGTCAGCCCCCGGGCGCGGCCGTGTCGTCGATCTCGGCTGCGAGCGAGAAGTCCTTGTCGGTGATCCCTCCGTCGCTGTGTGTCGAGAGCACCAGGCGGACGTCGCGCCAGCGGATGTCGATGTCGGGATGATGGTCGGCCGCCTCGGCGAGAACAGCCACGCGGTCGACGAAGCCGACCGCTTCGGGGAAGCCGGGAAGTCGGAACGTCCGTACGATCTGGTCGCCCTCGCGCTCCCATCCGGGGAGGTCGCGGAGACGCTCGGCCACGACGTCGTCGGGAAGGGGTGCCATGGCTCCATTGTCCGTCGCCTGACCCCACGTCGCAATGCGGGCGCACCGGACGGCCCCGTTCTGCCCGTCGCCCGTAGTCTGGTCGGCATGGACTGTCCGTCGTGTGCAGCCACGGTTCCCCCGGGCGCCCGGTTCTGTCCCAGGTGCGGCCACGCACTCGACACCCCCGACCGCGGGGCTCACGAGGAGCGCCGGATTGCGACTGTCCTGTTCGCGGACCTCGTGGGCTTCACCTCCCTCTCGGAGGCTGCCGACCCCGAGCAGGTCAAGAACCTCGTCGACTCGTGTTTCGAGCACCTCGTGGCCGACATCGAGGCCTTCGGGGGAAGGATCGACAAGATCATCGGCGACGCACTGGTCGCCCTCTTCGGAGCACCCGTGGCCCACGAGGACGATCCCGAGCGCGCCGTGCGCGCTGCACTTCAGATGCAGTCGACGCTGGCGGAGCTCCGTGCCGGCCTCGCCGGGTCGGTCGAGATGCGCATCGGCGTCAACACCGGGGAGGTCCTCGCCGGCGCCTTCCGGTCCGGAGGCGACTACACGGCGATGGGTGACGCCGTGAACGTCGCCAGCCGTCTCGAGGGCAGCGCCCGGCCCGGGACGGTGCTCGTGGGCCCTCTCACGCACGAGGCGACTGAGCACGCCATCGCCTACGAGCCCGTCGGGGAGCTGAGTGTCAAGGGGCGGGAGGCCCCCGTGGAGGCCTGGGTCGCCACGGCGCCGCTGACCCGTCCGGGCGACCGGCGCGAGCGGCCGTCGATCGCCCTGGTCGGGCGCACGTCGGAGCTGGAGCTGATCGGCCGGTCGCTCGACGTGGCACTGCGCCGGCGCCGTCCCGCTCTCCTCGTGCTCACCGGGGAGGCGGGGGTCGGCAAGAGCCGCCTCGCCCATGAGGTCTCCACGCGGGCGTCGGTGGCTCACGGAGCCATCATCGGCCACGGGCGTAGCTCCGCCTACGGCGAGCTCAGCCCCACGGCACCGGTCACCGACGCCCTCCTCGAACTCTGTGGTGTCGACGCCGGCGACGACGCCGCGACCGCGCGCCACACGGTGACTGAGGCGATCGACATGCTGGTGAGCCACGACCCCGACCTGGAGAGCTCGGGAGGGCGCGAGCAGCTCCTCGCCGGTGTGCTGACCATGACCGGTCTCTCGGATCCTCCCGCCGGTGCCGACGGCGAGCGCGTACGGGACAGTGCGCTCGCCACGACGGTTGCCGTCCTGGAGAGCCTGTCGCGCCTCCATCCCGTCGTGCTCACACTCTCGGGGATGCACTGGGCCGACGATGCGGCGCTCGATTTTTGCAACCGCCTCATCTCCGAGCTCCAGACCAGCCCGTGCATGTTCCTCGTCACCGGGAGACCCGAGCTCCGTGAGCGGTGGCAGCCCGCACCGGGTCGCCACGTCCGTCTCGACCTGGAGGTGGAGCCCCTCGACCGGGAGGGAACCCGCGAGTTGGCGACCGCCGTGCTGGGTTCCGACGCCGACGAGGAGACGGCGGCGGCACTGCACGAGCGCACCGGTGGCAACCCGTTCTTCATCGAGGAGCTGGCATCCCTCCTGCGCGACTCCCGGGGTGCGGGGGACAGGAAGGATCCGGTCGGGTCGCTCGACGCTGTCCTGCCCGGATCCCTCCCGTCCACGCTCCACGGCATCGTGGCGACACGTCTCGATGCGCTCGGTGACGGGGCCCACGCCGTCGTGGAGGATGCAGCCGTCGTCGGCACCACGGGTCCCGTGGCGGGAGTCGCGGCGTTGGCTGCGACCCGGACCGGTGGGCGGACAACGGACGTCGGCGAGCTGCTCCGGGCCACTGATCTCGTGACGATGAGCGACGGCGATTTCACCTTCCGGTCCGACGTGGTGCGCGAGGTCGCCTACGGTCGCCTCACCAAGACCGAGAGAGCCCGGCGCCACGCCTGGCACGCCGACTGGCTCGAGGGCGTGGCACACGAGGCGACGCGTCCCGGAGATGTCCGTGTCGCCGCGGCACACCACCTCGGGATCGCCGCCGAGCTCGCACGTGAGCTCGGTCCGACATCGGGTCTCGAGGACGTCGCGACCCGGGCGCTCGACCGACTGCGCGCGGCTGCCGACCAGGCTGCCGCCGCGGAGCTGTGGATCACGCTCGAACACACCGTCGACCGGGCGCTGCGCCTCACCGAGGAGACATCAGATCAGATAGCGCTGCGGCTCCAGCGGGCCGAGGCACGTGCGAACCGCCGGCGCACGGCACTCGCCCGGGAGGACGTCGAGTTCGTCCTGCAGAACGCCACGGAGCCGGCCGCACTCGCGGCCGCCCACACCCGCCTCGGTGACATCCAGACCAAGGAGGGCGCCGCCGGGGCCGCCGCCGAGACGCTGGACGCCGCCATCGCCGAATGGCACGCCCTCGGTGACGTGGGGAACGCCGGTCATGCACTCCGCCTGCGCGGCCACGTCGACTTCTACCGGGGCGACCTGGGCGCCGCGGCCGACCGGGCAAGCGAGGCGCTCGAGTGCTTCCGGGCAGCGGGCGACCGGGGCGGGGAGGCGTGGGCGCTCCAGAATCTGGCGATGTTCGCCTTCCTGGGTGGTGACATCACGGCGGCCGACGCCCACCTCACCCAGGCATCCGCCGTCTTCGAGGATCTCGACGACTGGGGCGGGTTGGCCTGGTCACGTGGGCTGCGCGGGTGGATCCTCTTCGCTCAGGGCGATCTCGACGGCGCGGAGCGGATGTCCTCGTCGGCCAATGCACCGGCCTCGCAGATCGGCGACCGCTTCGGCGGTGCCATGAACAGGACCCTGCGCGCCTCGATCGCTCTGTGGAGGGGTGACGCCACGAGGTGCCTCGACCTGGCCACGACCGCCACCGAGGAGTTCCGCGACATCGGCGATGCCTGGGGAGAGGCCACGGCCCTGCGCGTGGGCGCGCGGGCACGTCTCGCCACGGGTGATGTGGACGGCGCCTTCGAGGATCTCCGCCACGTCGCGCTGCTCGACCGGGCCCGCGGAGCCACTGGCGGCGACGACGGCTTCACCGACGACTTCACCGTCCTCATGCTGGCCCTCGCCGGGCGTCCCGACGAGGCGCTCGAGGGTTACCGGCGTGCGGCGACGGACGACGTCGAGGAGCACGAGAGGCTGGGTGGCCCCGAGAGACACCAGGGACGGTCGCTGGCCCTGCTCCAGGTCGGTGAGACGGGCGAGGCCGTCGCCGTCCTGCGGCGTGCCGGCGCCGGCCGCCAGGGGGGCCGGCGTCACCCGTCCCTGGACGCCCTCGCCGTTCTGGCTCTCCTCGCGGACCGACGGGCCGACGACGCGCGGGACGCTGTCGGCAACTCGGGCGACGGCCGAGGCGGCACCTATCGCGACCGTATCGACCTCGCGATCGCCGCCGCCTGCGAGGCGGTCGCGCGCGGTGATCCGGCGGCGGCGTCCGCCGCGTGCGACCGGGCACGGGAGATCGCGGCGGACACCGACGCTGTTGTCGACCAGGCGCTCGTCGATCTCGCCGTGGCGCGTGTGCGCTCGGCGGTGGGCGGTGCCCCCGGCGAGGCCGACGCGCTCGATGCCCGCAAGCGCCTCGCCGACATGGGTGTCGAGCCGGACCCGTGGGACCGGGTGTACTCGTCGGCCGTGGGTCGGCAGGTCGACTGAGCGCATTCGATCGCGTCATTCGTTGCGCGACACTGGCGTCATGCCCGATGAGGACCACGCGGTCGACCTCGTGTTCGAGGGTGGTGGGGTCAAGGGAATAGCCCTCGCCGGCGCCCTGGCGGTCATCGAGGAGCAGGGCTACGTCGTTCAGCGGCGCGCGGGTGCCTCGGCCGGTGCGATCGTGGCGGCTCTCCACGCCGCCGGCTACACGGGAGCCGAGTTGAGTGAGCTCGTCCCGGCGATCGACTTCGCGGCCTTCCGCGACAGGGGCTGGGAGGACCGGATCCCGCTGGCCGGTTCGGCGATCAGCATCCTGAAGGACAAGGGGATCTACGAGGGCACGGCGTTCCGGGAGTGGCTCGCCGGTCTCCTGGCCGACCGTGGCGTGGTGACCTTCGACGACCTCCGTACCGACGAAGCGGGCGACGCCACTCCCCTCACGGCGCACCGGCTCCAGATCATCGTGTCGGATCTCACCGAGCGCCGCCTCCTGGTACTCCCGGCCGACGCGAGGAAGCTGGGTATCGAGCCCTCCGACCTGGAGGTCGCCACCGCTGTGCGGATGTCGATGGCGATCCCGCTCTACTTCGAGCCGGTGGAGTTCGACAACCCCGACACGGGCGCGACCCACGTTCTCGTCGACGGCGGGATGCTCTCGAACTTCCCGGTCTGGCTCTTCGACGTTCCGGGAGCCCCGCGCTGGCCGACGTTCGGGTTGGACCTCGTCGAGGCCGAGCCCGAGCGGTCGGTGGGAGAGCGGCTCCCGGTCCCGGAGAAGTCACTCGCCGACGCCGGCATCGTGGAGTACCTCAAGGCACTCGTGTCGACGATGGTCGAGGCCCAGGACCGTCGCTACCTCGAGGAGCACTCGTTCGCCCGCACGATCCCGCTGCCCACCCTCGGCGTCTCCACGACCGACTTCGGGTTGTCCGAAGACCGCGCGGTCGCTCTCCTCCGATCGGGCCGTACGGCCGCCGAGCGGTTCCTGGAACGCTGGGACTTCGACGCCTACGTCGCGACCTACCGGACCGGGGCCGACATCTCCCGGACGACCAGAGTCGACGAGGCCATGGGCACCGCCTGACACACGTCGCTACGTCTGCGCAGCATCCGCCAAGGTGTCGAGAGCGACCGCCGTGAGGACGCGGATCCCGACACCGATGGCACCCTCGTCGACATCGAAGTTCCCGGCGTGGAGGTCGAGCGCATCCCGGCCGTCTCCTGGGTCGTTCACACCCAGGCGGGCGTAGGAGCCCGGTACCTGTTCGAGATACCACGAGAAGTCGTCGCCACCGGCGCTCTGGGGTGCGTCGACAAGAGCACCGGACCCCAGGGCCGTACGTGCGGAGCGCTCGAGGCGTCGGGTCGCCTCCTCGTCATTCACGACCGGTGGCACACCACGCGTGTAGTCGACCGTGACGCGCACACCGAGATCGGCCTCGACCGCAGCCAGCGCGTCCTTCAGGATCTCCGGCAGAGCGTTCCACGCCTGTCGCTCGGGCGTGCGGATCGACCCGAGCAACTCGGCATGCGTAGGGATGACGTTGGCCGCCGCACCGGTGCGCAGTGCCCCGAACACGAGAGACACCGTCCCCAGCCTGGCCGCGCGGTCCCGGACCTCCTCGGGGAGCTCGAGGGCGAGGCGGGACGCCACCGTGACCAGGTCGACGGTCTCATGGGGACGCGCCGTGTGGCCACCCGGTCCGGAGAGCTCCACACGCACCATGTCGGCCGCCGACGAGATCGGGCCCACCCGAGTACCGAGGCGACCGGTGTCGAGCTTGGGGTCGCAGTGGAGGCCGTAGACCGCCGACACCCCCTCGAGAGCCCCGGCATCGATGGCGTCGAGGGCGCCGCCGGGAACGGTCTCCTCGGCAGACTCGAAGACGAGCCGGACACCGCCGACGACACCGTGCTCCCCCATGTAGCGGGCGAGAGCCAGCCCCGCACCGAGAACTACCGTTGTGTGGACATCGTGCCCGCACGCGTGGGCGACTCCCGGGACCTGCGACGCGTAGTGCACATCCTTCTCGTCGTCCATCGCGAGCGCATCGAGATCGGCGCGCAGAGCGACGACCGGTGTGCCCGGGCCGGGTGACCCGATGTCGCACAACACGCCGACACCGTTGGTGATCAGACGTGGTTCCAGGCCGGCGACCTCGAGTCGGGCCGCGACCGCCGCACTCGTCTCGACCTCCTGGCCGCTCAGCTCCGGGTGCGCGTGGAGCTGCCGACGGAACGTCACCAGTTCCTCGGTGTGCGCGCCGAGGAAGTCGTCGAGCCACCCCGTGCGCTCGCGGGCCGTCATGGCACGGCCACCGTGTCGGTCGCGAGCTCGTCGACCATGCGGTCGACCACGTCCTCGAGTGTCGCTCCGGCAGCGACGAGACGGCGCTGGCGTTCGTAGCTGGGGCCCTCGTCGACGATCTGTCGGACCCCGGCGAGCTCCTCGCCACACCCCAACTCAGCGGCGACGGAGGTCAACAACTCGACGAGCTCCTCGATCTCCCCACGGATCGACCGGCGGGTTCCCTGGTCGTCGACGATGATCTCGGCATCGAGGCCGTAGCGTGCCGCCAGCCACTTGTTCTCGCGAACGACCCATTCCCGGGGAACCGGCGGCAGCTCCCCGCGGTCGATGAGCCGGTCGAGCCAGGCCACCATGCACTGCGCGAGCGCGCCGAGCGTGGCGCACTCGTGCATCGTGGGCGTGGCGTCGCAGATCCGCAGCTCCACGGTGCCGAAGTTGGGGTGGGGGCGCACGTCCCACCACACCTCACGGATGGTCTTGATGGCGTGGGCGGCCACGAGCGTGTCGACGTACTCCTCGAACTCCTCCCAGCTGTGGATCTGGGGAGGCAGCCCCGCGGTCGGCAGGGCCTCGAAGACCTTCACCCGGGAGGACGCCAGCCCCGTGTCGTGGCGTTCCCAGTAGGGGCTCGATGCCGAGAGAGCCAGGAAGTGCGGGAGCCACGCCGTGAGCTCGTTGGCGATCGAGATCGACTTCTCTGCGGAGCGCACCCCGACGTGGTAGTGGATCCCGAAGATCTGGAGCCGGCTCGCCGTCCACTGCATGTCCTCGACCAGCTCGTGGTACCGCGGCGGGGGGCTGATGGTCTGGTTGCGCCAGCTCGAGAACGGATGGCTTCCCGAGCAGATCACGTCGAGCCCGCGTTTGCCCGCGGCGAGACGGACCTCGCCGAGTGTCTCCTCGAGATCGGCTCGGGCATCGGCAACCGTCTGGCAGATCCCCGTGATGATCTCGATCGTGCACTCGAAGAGCTCGTGCTTCGCCTTCGGGTGATCGCTGCCGGGATGCCCCTCCCCGAGCTCCCCCAGGATGTCGGAGGCCGCACTGACGAGTGCGCGGGTCGTGCGGTCCACGAGGGTCAGCTCCATCTCGACACCGAGACTCGCCCGCTCGGACTGGTTGAAGTCGATCTGCACGTCGCCCTCCGGTGGTGGGCCCAGCAGGGATCGAACCTGCGACCGACGGATTATGAGTCCGCTGCTCTCACCACTGAGCTATAGGCCCGCACCATGATGGCCCATCGGGTCGCACACGCCGGACTACTCGTGGAGCAATGGGAACGGTCTCCCGGTCGGTTCCCGCTATGTTGTCGAGGTACGCACGATCACGGCGGGAACTCCTTGTCGGGAGCTCCGGGGGAGAGACTCGAACTCTCGACCCAGCGGTTAACAGCCGCTTGCTCTGCCAACTGAGCTACCCCGGACGGAACGTGTCAGGCTACCAGCGGGCCACCGACACACGGAGCCGGACCGCGGTGATCCCGGAACCGGGTCCGACCGTCGACGGCCGTCATCGACTATCCATGGGGGCATGGGACTCAAGACTGGTGTCGTCATAGGGTTCGCCGTGGGTTACTACTTCGGTGCCCGGGCCGGCCGTGAGCGCTACGAGCAGATCCGCGAGCTCCTCGGCGAGTTCGCCGACAGCGAACCGTTGGAAAGCGCCCAGGCGGCGCTGGAGCTGTGCATCGACCGCGTCCTCGGGAGTGGGACCGAGTACACCGTGCAGACACCGGGCACCACGGCGGTGCCCGTCGCCGGGCCGCTCTAGGACTCCTCGAGGTAGTCGCGCAGGCGCTGCGAACGCGTCGGGTGACGTAGCTTCGCCAGGGTCTTCGATTCGATCTGGCGGATCCGCTCCCGGGTGACGCCGAACTCCTTGCCGACCTCTTCGAGCGTGCGCACCTGACCGTCGTCGAGACCGAAGCGCAGCCGCACGACCTGGCGTTCGCGGTCGTTGAGCTCCTCGAGCGCCTCCTCGATGGCCTGCGTGAGCAGAGCGCGTGCCGCTGCGGTCGCGGGGGCAATGGCCGTGGGGTCCTCCACGAAGTCGCCGAGGGAGCTGTCGTCCTCCTCCCCCACAGGAGTCTCGAGTGACACGGGCTCCTGTGAGATGCGCTGGATCTCACGCACCTTGTCGGGTGTGAGCTCGACCTTGGCGGCCACCTCGGCGACGGTGGGCTCCCGGCCGAGCTCCTGGAGCATCGACCGCTGGGTTCGCAGCACCTTGTTCATCGTCTCGACCATGTGCACCGGGATCCGGATCGTGCGTGCCTGGTCGGCGATGGCGCGGGTGATCGCCTGGCGTATCCACCACGTCGCGTAGGTGGAGAACTTGAAACCCTTCGTGTAGTCGAACTTCTCGACCGCACGGATGAGACCGAGGTTGCCCTCCTGGATGAGGTCGAGAAGAGCCATGCCCCGACCGACGTAACGCTTGGCGATCGACACGACGAGGCGGAGGTTGGCCTCGGTGAGCTGTTTCTTTGCGAGGAAGCCGTCGGCGACGACCGCCTCGATCCCGGCCCGCTCCTGCGGGTCGAGGTCGTCGCCCGCCTGGTCCAGATCCTCCTCGGCCTCGACCCCCGCCTCGATGCGCTTGGCGAGCGACACCTCCTGCTCCGCGGTGAGCAGCGGTACCTTGCCGATCTCCTTGAGGTACATCCGGACGGGATCGCTGCTCCCCGTCGCCCCCGCCTTCGTGGTGGAGGACTTCGACGCCGATGTCGACACCGCGCCGCTGTCGCCGGGGTCGGCCGATGTCTCCTTCGCCTTCTTCGAGGGGGACCTCGACGACGATCTCGTCGACTTCTTCGTCGTCTTCGTCGTCTTCGTCGGCGCCCGGCGCGAGCGGGTCGCGGGAGACCGACGACTGCGGGCCGCCTCGGCCTTCGTCGCGCCACCGGTCGCGTCGTCCACACCCGATTCGTCGGGCGTCGGCCGCGACCCGCGCTTTTCGTCCTCGCGCTGGAGATCCTCGGCGATCTCGTCGACGACCTCGATGCCGCGTGACTTGATGACCGCGAAGATGGCGCTGAGCTCGGCGGTCTCGGGCTCCAGATCCGGCAGGGCGGCGAAGATCTCGCCCGTGGTGACGAACCCCCGGTCCTTCACGCGGGCAATGAGCGACTCGACGTCGACGGGCGCGTCGGGGTCCGGCTCAGCGTCAACGTCGGGCGACGGCACCGCCCTGAGATCGGGTGCGGACGCGTCGCTACTGCGCGCCGCCTTCGTCACGCGCCGAGCCTCCCGCTCACGAGTCCCCCATCATGGATGCACCCTCGCGCACCCAGGCTACCAACCGAAGCGTCGCGGTCTCGCGCCCGTCGCTGTCGTCGCGGCGTCGCGCCTCCCGAAGATCCTCGACCACGCCGCGGAGTTGCATCGCGCGGTCGGGATCGTCGCGTGCGAGGATCGTCAGGAGCCTGACCGAACGATCCTCGACGAGCTGCGAGACGACCTCGACGGCGAGCGACCGCGGTGAGCTCGAGACGTCGACGAGGTCGGGGGCGTGGCGACGGGCCACGGCCCGGAGCTCGGCGATGGGTGAGGTAGCGTCGGCCGGCTCGTCTCTGGACCGGTCGACGTCGCTGTCCTCCTCGACGACGTCGGGCATCCACGGTTCTTCGACCGCCAGTCTCCTGAGCAGTGCGGCGGTGGGTGCCTCGGCCCCCGCGACGGCTTCATCGAACGTGGTGGCCGACGCCAGCGCAGCGAGGACGTCGCGGGCCGCCCCGGTACGGAAGACCTCTGCGCTCAGGAGGTCGGCCACCGTCGCCGGATCGTGCACGGCCCACCGGAGGGCCTCCATCTCCACACGGTCAGGCTCCACACGGTCGGGGCCCGGGGCGCGTGGTGGCCTGTCGTCTCCGGGAGGCCCGGCGTCGTGCTCGTCGGGGGGTGGCTCCTCGCCGCCGGGGTCGTGCTGTGCCCCACGTGCCGGCGATCGATGTGCGCGTCGGTCGCCACGGTCGGTCCGCCGCGGCCGGCGGCGGGCCTCCTCGACGGTGGCGCGGAGCCTGTCGGCGTCGATGTCGAGTCGTTCCGACAGCTTCACGGCGTACTGGTCGCGCACGAGGTCGCTCGGGTGTTCGGCGATGAGCTCGGCCACGTGCTCGGCAGATCGTGCACGGCCTTCGAGCGACGACGTGTCGGCCTCGCCGAGCCGACGGTCGAGACGGAACTGGAGGAGCGGAACTGCGTCGTCGAGAACCGCGGGCAACGCGTCGCTGTCGTCCTGCCAGACGTCCGCCGGGTCGCGCCCCGCTGGGAGCGACGCCACCGAGAACTGCATCTCGAACTCCTGCTCCCAGCGGTAGCACTTCTCCGCGGCGGCCTGGCCGGCGGCGTCGGCGTCGTAGGCCAGCACGATGGTGCGCGACAGGTTCTTCAGGATCCTGAAGTGGTCGTCGGTGAGTGCCGTACCGCACGTGGCGACGGCCTGGGTGACTCCCGAGAGGTGGAAGGCGATCACGTCGGTGTAGCCCTCGCAGAGCACGACCTGGTCGCGGCTCACGATGTCGGCCTTCGCCCAGTTGAGGCCGTAGAGAAGGCTGCTCTTGTGGTAGATGGGCGTCTCGCCCGTGTTCTTGTACTTGGGGCCGTCGTCGCCGAGGGCACGGCCCCCGAAACCGACAGCGTGACCCTCGCGGTCGAAGATCGGGAAGAGCAAACGTCCGCGGAGGTGGTCCTGGAGCCGGTTCGCCCTGTTGACGAAGGCGAGACCGGCGTCGGTGATGTCGCGTCGCGAGAAGCCCTTCCCGCCGAGGTGCCGGGCGAGCGTGTCCCAGCCGTCGGGGGCGTAGCCGAGCCGGAAACGGCGCGCCACGTCGCCGTCGAACCCGCGGCTTCGGAGCACCTTGCGGGCCGCTCCCGCCGACGGGTCGGTCAACAGCAGCTCGTGGCAGAACGCCACGGCTTCCTCGACACACTCCACGAGGCGGCTCTTGCGCTTGCGGTCCTCCGACACCCGCTTGTCGTCGTAGCGCAGCGTGATGCCGGCGCGCGCGGCGAGGCGCTCCACGGCTTCTGCGAAGTCGAGGTGCTCCACCTCCCGCACGAACGTGATGGCGTCACCACTCACCTGGCAGCCGAAACAGAAATAGAACCCGAGCTCGGGGTTGACCGAGAACGACGGGGTCTTCTCGGCGTGGAAGGGGCACAGGCCCGAGAAGCGCTGCCCGCTGCGCTTCAGAGCGACGTGCTCGCCGATGAGCGCGACGAGGTCGGTCTGCTCCTTGACCCGCGCCACGTCCTCGTCGAGGATCCCCACGAATCGAAGACTACGCGGCAGCTGCGACAGCGGGGGTGCTGCCCGCCCGGCGCTACACGCCCCGCGGCAGATCCTCGGGACGCCAGCCGAGGAGCTCGACGCCGAGGCCGAGGGCGTAACGGTCGGTCATCCCGCTCACGTAGTGGACCGCCCGTTCGGTGGCCGCCTGCGATCCGGCGGTGGGCGCTTCGCCCGGGCCGGACCGAGCTACCGACGCTCCCGAGAGCTCGGGGACCCGCTGCGGGGCGTCGGCGAAATGCTCGACGAGGCCGCGCAGCAGCGCGATCACCCGGTCGGCCTGTCGCCGCGCGGCCGGCCGCAGGTAGATCGCCTGGAAGTTGAAGTCGCGAAACGCCTGCAGCGCCGCGGCCGGCGGTGCGGTCATGCGGACGTGAGCGGAGGCCGACACGGCGTCGAGGACGCCCAGCACGAAGGCGTTGAGCTGCTCGGAGCGCCGCCGGCCCACGACGTCGGCCACGGCGGCGGGAAGGTCGCCGGGCCCGAGGATCCCGGCGCGCACCGCATCCTCGAAGTCGTGGCACACGTAGGCGATCCGGTCGGCCCACGCCACCACCTCCCCCTCGGGCGTGGACGGCGCCGGGCGCCGCCACGAGTGGTTGCGCACGCCGTCGAGCGTCTCGCGACAGAGGTTGAGCGGCGCCAGGGTGACGTCGGCGCCGTAGACGGCGTGGTCGTAGCCACCGTCGGGGAGATACGGCGAGAACGCCTCCTCGCTGGCGTGCCCGCCGGGGCCGTGACCGCAGTCGTGGGCGAGGGCGATCGCCTCTGTGAGCTGCACGTTGAGGCCGATGGGCCGGGCGATCCCGACGGCGATCTGGGCCACCTCGATGGCGTGTGTCATCCGGGTGCGGAGATGGTCGTCCTCGGGGGCCACGAACACCTGGCACTTGCCCGCCAGTCGCCGCCAGGGACGCGAGTGCTTCACCCTGTCGAGGTCGCGCTCGAAGCAGGTGCGGTAGGGGTCGGGCTCCTCGGCACGGGCCCTGTGGCCGGCGCCGTGGGGTCGGGTGGCGCCGGGAGCGAGCGCGTCGTCGAGAACGGCCTCGCGCTCCTCCCGGCGGACGGGTGACGCCCCGACGAAACCGTCGGCACCCTCGTGCGCAGTGGCGATCCCGTCGGTCGCCTGTGCGGATGCGAGTGGCCTGGTGTCGGTCATGGAACGACCGTACCCGGCGGCTGCGACACCTACGACGACCGCTGCGGGAGCCGAGGGACGCTCAGCGGCTGTCGCCGAAGTTCACGACGGCATGGACGTCGCCGCCGTAGGGATCGACGCCCACACCCGCCTTGTCGTAGGCCGGGTTGAGGATCTTCGCACGGTGGCTCGGTGAGCTCATCCAGATCGCCACGACCCCTCGCGCCGATGTGCCGGCGTGGGCCTCGACGATGATCTCGCCGAGACCACGGAACGTGGAGGCGAACGGCTCGACACCGAGGAGGCCGCCGAGCTGGCGGTGCTGCATACCGCGGCTCGAGATGTAGGCACTCCAGTCGAGGGCGAGGCCGCCCAGGTTGGCGTCCCACCCGAGAGGGCCGACGCCCTCGAGGTAGCGCTGGTAGTTGATCTCGTCGAAGATCTGGCGCGACATCCGGTGGTGGATCGGACCCGACGTCGCAGACGGCTTCGGGAACGAGCTGCACGCCGTCGCGACCAGGAGGAGGACGACCACCACAGCCAGGAAGCCGACCCTGCGGCGCCGAAGGCGACGGGCCGGCCCGGTGCGGGGGCGCGATGAAAGAGAGGGGGAAATCGTGGAAGGTTCCATCCGCGAACCGTAACGAGATGGTCTCCGGATCTGGTGAACCACCCTCCGCGTTGTCGCAGGTCACCGGCAGGGTCCGCGAAAAAATGTGGGCACCGGCGCACTCACCTCACAGAGAGTGGGTGCCCCTCCGGTTGCGTGGCGCCAGGACGGTGCCGAGCAGCAGAAGGCCGAGACCCACGAACACGAGGAAGCGGACCAGCCCGGCACCGGTGAAGGGCAGGGAACCCGATGCGGCGTCCTCTCCGGACGTCGCAGCAGCAGCGTCGGTCGCCCCGCGGACTCCAGCCGCTCCCGGGCCGCCTTCTCCGGCGGTCCCGGCCGAGCCTCCACCGGCCGACCCTCCACCGGCTCCTCCGCCGCCGCTCCCGGGCCCACCCGGACCTCCGGGGCCGCCCGGGCCGCCCGGGCCGCCGGTGTCGGCGAGCTCGACGACGGCGATGATCTCGCCGGGGGCGTGGTCGTACTGCAACGGCGCCTCGAAGACCAATGAGCCGAAGCCGGCAATCGTGGCGTACTCCTCGTTGTCGGCACCGGGGTCGATCACGACGCGGTCACCTTCGGCGAACCACTCGTCGACGCCGTCCTCGAGGTCGAGGTCGTCGAAGCCGGCGATCTCGACGCGGTCCTCGCCGGCCGCCGCCCCTTCTGTGCTCACACTCTGGGGAAGGAGATGCAGCGCCCCGTCGTCGAAGAC
The DNA here is from genome assembly GCA_041394025.1 of Acidimicrobiia bacterium. Taxonomy (NCBI): domain Bacteria; kingdom Bacillati; phylum Actinomycetota; class Acidimicrobiia; species Acidimicrobiia bacterium. The sequence goes on from JAWKJA010000002.1 coordinate 1,229,908, forward strand.
GCCGGCGACCGACGGTGAAAGCGTGGGCAGGACGGCCGAGCCGCCCACGGCGCCGGGCGGGTAGGGCTGCCAGCCGTCCTCCTCGGTCCAGATCTCGAGATCACCGGCGTCGTTCTGGCGCAGGATCACCGCGTCGGGGTCCCGGTCGAAGACCACCCGGCAGAGATTCTCCTCCTGCGCCGCGCGCAGCACCACCGACGAACCTCCGGAAGGGGCGTCGCCGCCACCTCCGGGGCAGTTCGGGTCGATGAGGTAGATCGTCTTGGGGTTGATGTAGCCACCCGAGGCGGCGTCGGTCTCCGGGATCGGCGGGAACTCCCCCGGTTCCTCCGAGACGAGCTTCACGTTCGCCCCGCGCATGTAGAGCCGCCCGACGGACTTGGTCTGGTCGGAGAGGTCGAACCAGCTGTGCTGGGGATCGAAGCGCGTCGCACGAGGCGCGGCGTTCGGCATCCAGGTGTACATCGCCTCCGAGCCCGGCGTGTTCACCGAATGCGCGATCATGTAGCCGTTGCGCCCGGCCGGGTCGTTCCACGAGGCCGGCTCGACGTGCTCGAAGCCGAGCTCGTGGGCTCGCTCGTAGAACTCGATGCGTCGCGCCTCCGACAGCAGCGCGAGGTCTTCCTGGGCCACGAACATCATGTCCATGTCACCGGTCTGCGGTTTGAGGCCGTCGCCCCGGTCGATCTTGGCGATCCACTGGGCGCGGCCGTCGGCGCCCACAACGGTGTCGTAGTCGAACGGCACACGGGTCTCGTAGAGCGACGTGTCGGGCGGGAGCGACCGACCCGCCGAGACATTGGTCGTGTAGTTGAGCGGTGCTCCCTCGCTCGGCATCGGAATGCCCTTGCGTCCGAACTCCACCCACTTCGCCCGGTGGCTCGTTGCGAAGTCCCCGCCGGTGCCGGTGAACATGTCGACGCCCTTGCCGTACCACTCCTCCATGCGCACCTTGTGCTGGGCGATCACCTGCGCGCGCAGGTCCGGGCTCGCGTCGAGCGCGTCGAGCTGTGCGATCACCTCACCACGCAGCGGCGGTTCCTTGATCGCGACCGTGTCGATGTCGTCGAGGAACCCCAGGAAATCGACGTCGGCCTGCGAGGTGTTCTTCGCCTTGAGGTGGAACGGCTTCGGCCCGTGGGTTCCCGCCTCGATCTTGGCGATCGAACCGGGCCCGCGCCGGCGCGCGCCGATCGCGATGCCGAACTCGTCGACGAAGTCCTGGACCTTGCCGTTCATGACCCGGTCGATGCCGAACGTGTTGCGGCCGTGGGTCTCGTAGACGAGCGGCGCGCCGGTGGGGATGTCGGCAGCGCGGGGCGCGGGGCCGAGCGCCTCGAGCTCCGAGACGACCCGTGCCTCCTTGGCCGCAAGAGCGCTACGCGCCCACGGTGTGCTCCGGGCGATCAGCTTGCACACGCCGTAGGCTTCGCTGAGCGCCTGCAACGCGACGTCGGGCGCCGCGCCGGTCTGACGGCCCCACCACTGCGCCACGGCCGCCGAGTCACCGGTCTCCCAGGCGGTCGACAACTCCGTGAACGACGCCAGCGCGTGGGCGTCCACGGCATCACGCGCGTCCGTCAGCGCCATCCCCGTCGACAGCGCCAGAGCCGACGCCCAGCTGTTCAGCCACGCCTCCCGGTCGGTCGGGCTCAGGTTCTCGTGCACCTCGTAGACGTACTCGGCCGTCTTGTCGCTCGCCGTCCGGAACGCCGGCAGCCACTCCCAGGGTTGCAGCAGGAACGCGGTGGCCTGGATGGCCATCAGGCCCATGCCGCCCGCCAGGTCGGCGAACGTGTTCACGGTCGCCTCGCCGTAGGTCCACACGACCTGGCCGACCGACGACTCGGGCACCCGGTCACGGGTATCGACCGACACCTCGTGCTCGTCGGCACCCGCAGCGACGAGGATCTCCTCCTCGGTCAGCGGAGTCTTGGTGCCGTCGTCCTCGACGACCGCCCCGGTCGGCTGGTACCCGACCGTGCCCCGAGTGCCGCCGTCGAGGACCGTGCGGACCGGCGCCGCGAACTCGATCTCCTCACCCGGGCCGAGTTGGCGGATGACGCCGATGCCGCACTCCTCGTCGGGCGGTGTCTCGAGATGCGGGATCGGTACCGCGTAGTGGGCGTTGCCCGTGAGCAACGGCAACACCCCGATCTCGATCGTCTCGTCGTGGGTGCGGTTCTCCATCGTGCCGACGATCCGCCACTCCTGGCCGCCGACCACCCACTGGCCCCCGGCCCCGCCGGGGCCGGGACCCACACTGTCCTCGTCGACCTCGGCGTCGAAGAACAGCTTCACGTCGGCACCGATCTCGAGCCGGCCCGTGCCGCCCCCGGTGACGTTGAGTGCAGGGCCCTCGTCCTGGGCGACCGAACCGGTCACGACCACACCCAGGTCCACGGTGCCGGCGTTCAGCGCCCGGCCCGGGAGCTCGTGGGTGATCGTCCCACCCGGCGGGATCGGGTCGTCGAGCTCGATGTCGCCCGGATCACCCGGCTTGGGGTCGTCGGGCTCCGGCGGATCGGAGGGCACGAGATAGGTGAACGCCTCGTAGCCGAGCGGCGGCACCACGTCGGTGACCAGCTGCGGCTTCTCCACCCGCAGCGTCACGTCGTCGACCGGCGTGTCGAAGGGGTTGGTGACCTCCACCGTCACGTTCACGTCCTGGGGCTCGGGACCCGACTCGTCCTCCCTCTCCTCGAGGTCGACCGTGTCGGGATCGGCTGTCACCGTCACCTCCAGCGCGCCGATACGTCCGTTGCGCTCCCCCACGACCGGGCCGACCGCGAAGCCCCGCGCGTCGTTGCCGAACGCCGTCGAGCTGACCGTGAAGTCACCCGGCTGAGCGGCCTCGAACTCGTAGTCGAAGCTCACCTCCTCCCCTGGCGCGAGCGTGAGCCCGTCGGGACCCGGCAGGTCGTCCGGATCCGGTCCCGACACCATCGTCAACGCCGCATCCGGCGCCACGGCGAGCGGGTCGCCGATGAAGACGACGTTCGAGAGGTCACCGACGCCCTCGGTCGCACTCAACGACACGCGCACCGGCACCGTGTCCCCCGGAGAGAACAACGGCAAATCGATGCCAGGGAACGCAAGACCCACACCGAGTTGTGGTGCTTCGGCGTCGTACGAATCGCACTCCACCGAATCGCTGGTGAAGTTGCCGTCGGTCACCGTCAACGTAGCGGTGAAGCTGCCCGGCCGGGTGTAGGTGTGGTTGGTGAACTGCGGCGCGGGCGGCGGCTGCGTCGTCCCGTCGCCGAAGTCCCACTCGTAGACCAGCCCGTTGCCGACCGGATCGGTTGAGCTCGAGCCGTCGAACTCGACGTATCCCGGCACGGTGGGCGACGGCAGCACCTCGCAGACCGCAGATGGTCCGTCGTCCCAGACGATCTCGAACAGCGTCTCGCTCCAGACCGACTGCTTGGGGGCCACGTAGGGCAACGGGCTGTATTCGAACTCCACGCGCGCCGCGATCCACTGGCTGCGGTGATTCTGGAGCGGCGGGGGGCGATCGTTGATCTCGATGCACGAGCGCAACAGCTCCGGCAGCGTGATCGGCCCCGGGATGTCGGGGCAGTTGGGTGCACCGGTGCCATCCGTGGCCGCGAAGGGCCGATCGTCGCCCGTCTCGTCGACGTAGCGGAAGTCGACGCGTCCTGCGTCCCACCAACACGGGTTCCCGCCCAGCTCGGCGGCCGTCTTCTGTTGCAGGACACCCTGGGCGTTGGTCTTCCAGCAGGACTGCATCGGCGGCTCGTCTGCGGTGATCACGATCACGTCGCCGACCCGCGCCACCGCGGGGTCGACGCTGGCCGTGAACCCGGCCTCAGTGAGCACGCAGCCGACGGCCTCCTCGAACGGCTCCTCCTCCTGCTGGCCCGTGCCCGGTGGGCACGCCGGCGGAGGTGGTGGGAGGTCGGCCGCCTCGAGGGTGGGTTGCTCGGCGCCGGCCGGTCGAGTTGTCGAGGTCGACTCTGCGATCGTGAGCACGCTGGCGAGCAGCGTCACGCACAGGCCGAGCGACGTCACCGTCCGACGCGCCCGGCGTCCGCAACGCGGAATTTCTCCCGTTCTGCCCGCCGCCCGAGAGCGCCGTTCTCCGCCCATCGCCCACCTCCGTCGCTACGGCCCGCGGAGGCCGGGCGAATCCCGGCGCACGGTGCGTGACGGTGTCTTCGTGAGTATGTACCCTGAGTGGTAACAGCTCGGTCACAGGAGGCCCCGTGGCGCAGGATTTCTCCCTCTCCGTGCTCGGACCGGTCAACCTCGAACGGGCGGGCCCGGACGGCACGACCGAGCGCGTGCCGCTGCGCCCCAAGGAACGGGCCGTCCTGGCGGCGATCGGGCTCCACCACCCCCGGCCGTCGACCACCGACCGGATCGTCGACCTGATCTGGCCCGACGCGCCGCCCGCCACCGCCCGCAAGGCCGTGCAGAACCACGTGCTGCGCATCCGACGCGCCGCGGGGGACGGGTGTCTCGACACCGTCGACGGCGCCTACACGCTCGGCCCGCACGTCGGGCTCGACACCGATGCGCTCACCTCCTCTGTCGGTGAGGCGGCCACGGCCCAGCGCCAGCACGACCGGGCGCTGCGGCGCCGGCACCTCGAGGCGGCGCTCGAGTGCTTCGGCGGTGAGCCGTTCACGGACCTCCCCGAGAGCCCCGAGACCGCCACCGCGCGCCGCCGCCTCGGTGATCTCCGGGCCGACGCCGAGGAAGGGCTCGCCGACGCGCTCGTCGGCCAGGACCTGCACCACGAGGCCATCGAGCTGCTCACCGACCTCACCGAGGATCAGCCCTACCGCGAACGACGCTGGTGGCTGCTGATGCTCGCCCAGTACCGCGCGGGCCGTCGACGCGACGCCCTCGCGACCTTCGCCGCGGCACGCGAAAAGCTCGTCACCGGAGCGGGGATCGAGCCCGGTGACGACCTGCGCCGCCTCGAGCGGCTCATCGCCACCGACGACCCGGCCCTCATGACGCCGGCGATCCTCCACACCGGTCCCGGCATCGGAGTCGACGCCGCCCAGCACTCCGAGCAGTTCGTGGGACGCGACGCCGAGATGGAGCGGCTCACGTCGCTCTTCGAGGAGGTCCTCCGGGGTTCACCACGCTTCGCGGTGCTGGAGGGTGAGTCGGGGATCGGGAAGACGACGCTCGCCCACGAGTTCGGCGCGCGTGTGGGCGACCGGGCCCGCGTCGTGTGGGGCCCGTGCGACGCGGCTCCGACGACCCCGCTCCAGCCCTTCGGCCGCGCGCTCGACGAGCTCATCGAGGCCCACAGCAGTGATCTCCCGGCGTGGCTCTCGGACGATCCCGCACCTCTGGCGGCCATCGTCCCCCGCCTCGCCGAGCGCCTCGATGCACGGCCCGACGACATCGGCGATGCCGGGCGCTACCGCCTCTTCGACGCTGTGGCGGACGCGCTCGTCGCCGCGGCGGCTCAACAGCCACTGGTCGTCATACTCGACGACTTCCACCTGACACCTCCCACGACACGCCGCCTCGTGAGTCGCTGCCTGGAGTCGCGGGCACCGCTCCTGCTGCTCGCGACCTGGCGTGCCACCCCGGGCTCTCTCACGTTCGCCGATGCCACCGACCACGACCTGCGCGCCGAGGTCGTCACACTCGGCGGACTCCCCGAGAGCGCCGTCATCGGGTGGCTCCGTTCGACCGTGGGGAACGACCAGGACGTGACCGACGTCGCGCACTGGGTCCACTGGCAGACCGGCGGGAACCCCCTGTTCGTCCGCGAGCTCACCGCCATGCTCCTCGAACGTGGCGCCTTCGACCGCGATCGGACCCCGTCGAGCTTCCAGCCACCCGAGGGGGTTCCCGACGCCCTGCGCGAGGTGCTCCTCGACCGCGTGCGCGGCCTGGCGGCCGACACGGTGGCGTTCCTCCGGGCGGCGTCCGTGCTCGGCACACGGTTCCGACCCCGCGACCTCAAGGCGCTCGTCGACGCGAGCCCCTCGCGCCAGATCGCCGAGGCCACGCGTGCCGGCATCCTGAGAGCCGGACGGTCGGGCGACGAGGTGGAGTTCACCCACGACCTCCTCCGTCGTGCGCTCTACGACACGCTGTCCGAGGGGGCGCGGATCGAGCTCCACGATCTCGCCGCGCAGGCCGCAGAGTCCGATGAGCATCCCGACGACGCGGCGAAGGTCGCGGAGATCGCCTGGCACCGGCTCGCCGCCGCGCCCATCGACCCCCTCGCTGCGGTGACCGCTGCCAGGAGGGCCGGCGATGCCGCGATGGAGCTCTATGCCTTCGACGAGGCCGCGAGGTTCTACGAAGGCGCACGCGCGACCGCCGACTCGGAGGCCGGTCGCGCGGCTGACGCCGAGGCCGACAAGACGCGTTGTGAGCTCACGATCCTGCGCGGCGACGCTCTCCGGCGAGCGGGCGACCCGGCCAACGTCGACCTCCTCACCGATGCGGCCGAGTGTGCCGAGTCACTCGGCGATGCTGATCTCCTCACCCGAGCGGCGCTTGGTCTGTGTCAGCTGGGTGCCACGACCGAGGCCGGCGACACGCATCAGCGGGCGGCACACGTCGCCGAGCGTGCTCTCGAGATCGCAACCTCACCCCACCTGCGTGCCGAGGTGGCCGGTGCCGCGAGCCTCGTCCTGAGTCTCTCCGGTCGACCCGAGCGTTGCCGTGAGCTGTTCGAGCGGGCCGAACGAGAGGCCCGCTCGACGGGAGACCCCGAGGTACTCGGCGCCGTCCTCCCTTACGCCTACCTGGCGCTCGCCGAGCCCGGGGACCTCGATCGCAGGAGCGAGATCGCCCAGGAGGTGCTTCGTCTCGGTACCCGGCGTCGGCATCTCCCAACAGAGTGGGAGGGCCACCAGCTTGCCTTCTCCGTCCAGCTCGTACGTGGCGATCCGGCGTTCAGCGACTCCTACGGGAAGCTCGCCGCGCTCACCGATGTCGTGCGTGAGCCGACGCGCATGTGGGCCGAGTCGTACCTCGGAGCGGTGGTGGCGCACGTCCGCGGTGAGCTCGACCGCGCCGAGACGCTCATCACGGAGAGCCTCGAGTTCGCCGGGCCCGTCGCACCTTCGCGCGTGCTCGCGACCTACGGCGCCGAGCTCCTCGGACTCCGTGCCCAGCAGCAGCGGCTGGGTGAGCTGGCCGACACCGTGTCGGATCTCGTCGACGAGCAACCCGGGCTTCCCGCCTGGCACGCGGCGCTCGCCTGGATCGCCGCCGCGAACGGCGACACAGCGACCGCCATCCGGGAGTTCGACCTCCTCGCCGCCGACGACTTCGCGATGCTGCCGCGTGACTTCACCTGGACCGCCGGCATGTATGCACTCGGAAAGGCCGTTGCCGGCGTCGGCGACCCCGTCCGTGCCCGGGTCGTCCTCCGCGCACTCGAACCCCATTCCGGCCTGATGAGCTGGTTCGGAACCGGCACCTACGGGCCGCTGGACCAGGTCGTCGGCGAGTGTGCCGCCACGGCGGGAGACACGGCGGCCGCGCGCCGACACCTCGGGAAGGCCGGTGAGATGGCGCAGGCCCTCGGCGCACCCCTCTTCGAGGCCGAGGCGACAGCCGCCCTCGCGCAACTCCCGGGCGACTGATCCGAACGACTCCGGCCGCCTCACGTGCGCGGGGCGTCGTCCTCCTCCTCGATGGCGGCCTGCGCCGCGGCGAGGCGGGCGAGCGGCACGCGAAACGGCGAGGCCGACACGTAGTCGAGCCCGACGTCGTGGAAGAAGTGCACCGACGACGGGTCGCCACCGTGCTCGCCACAGATCCCCAGCTTCAGGTCGGGGCGCGTCGCGCGGCCCTTCTCCACGGCGAGCGCCACGAGGCCGCCCACACCCTGGGGGTCGATCGACTCGAACGGGCTCACGGACAGGAGCTTGCTCTCGAGATAGGCAGGCATGACGCGGCCCTCGACGTCATCGCGCGAGAACCCGAAGGCCATCTGCGTGAGGTCGTTGGTGCCGAAGGAGAAGAACTCGGCCTCCTCGGCGATGTCGTCGGCGACCACCGCGGCGCGGGGGGTCTCGACCATCGTGCCGATCATGTAGTCGACCGACGTACCTTCGTCGGCGAAGACCTTCGCCGCCTCCTCCTCGATCCAGGACCGCATGAGCGCGAGCTCCGCCCTGTTGACCGAGAGCGGGATCATGATCTCGACGATCGGGTTTCCTCCGGCCTTCGAGCGGGCCACGGCCGCCTCGAGGAGCGCTCGCGTCTGCATCCTGTAGAGACCCGGCTTGATGATCCCGAGCCGGACCCCTCGGGTGCCGAGCATCGGGTTCGCCTCGTGCCAGCTCCGTGCCGCCTGGAGAAGCGCGGCACCCTGATCGTCGAGTGAGTCGGTGGCCTCGGCGACGATGAGCTCCTCGAGGTCGGGCAGGAACTCGTGCAGGGGCGGGTCGAGGAGCCGCACCGTGACGGGTAGGCCGTCCATCGCCTCGAGGATTCCCTCGAAGTCGGCACGCTGGAGCACCGCGAGCTCGTCGAGGGCCGCCTGCTCCGCGGCCGGGTTCTCGGTCAGCACGAAGCGCTGCACCAGGGGTAGCCGGTCGCCGAGGAACATGTGCTCGGTCCGACACAGCCCGATGCCCTCGGCGCCGAACTCACGACCCCGCGCCGCGTCGTCGGGGAGGTCGGCGTTCGTGCGGACCCTCAGGCGACGGTACCGGTCGGCCCAGCCCAGCAGCGTGCCGAACGGACCCGTCGGCTCCGGGGTGATGACGGGGACCGATCCGACGACGACCTCGCCGGTGCCACCGTTGATCGAGATGACGTCGCCCTCGTGCACGGTCGTGTCGCCGACCCGGAACTCACCTGCCTTGGTGTCGATCTTCACCGCGTCGGCACCGCAGATAGCGGGCTTTCCCATGCCACGCGCGACCACGGCGGCGTGGCTCACGAGCCCACCGCGGGAGGTCAGGATCCCCTCGGCGGCGATCATGCCGTGCAGGTCGTCGGGCGACGTCTCGGGACGGACCAGGATCGTCGGTTCGCCCGCCGCCGCGTGTGACTCCGCGTCGTCGGCGGTGAAGTACACCTTCCCGACGGCCGCCCCCGGCGAGGCGTTGAGGCCCGTCGCGAGCGTCTCGAAGTCGGCACCTGGGTCGAACTGCGGGTGGAGGAGCTGGTCGAGCTGTGCGGGCCTGATCCTCATCACGCCCTCGCGTTCGGTGATGAGCCCCTCACCGACCATCTCGACGGCCATCCGGAGCGCCGCCGCCGCCGTACGCTTCCCCACGCGCGTCTGGAGGAGGAAGAGGCGCCCCTGCTCGATCGTGAACTCGATGTCGCACATGTCGCGGTAGTGGTTCTCGAGCGTGGCCATCATCTCGATGAGCTGGTCGTGCGCCTCGGGGAAGTGCCGACCGAGATCGTCGAGGTTCTCGGTGATGCGGATGCCAGCGACGACGTCTTCTCCCTGCGCGTTGGTGAGGAAGTCGCCGTAGCTGCGCGCCTCGCCGGTGGCGGGGTCGCGGGTGAACGCCACGCCCGTTCCCGAGTCGTCGCCCTTGTTGCCGAAGACCATCGCCTGAACGTTGACCGCTGTGCCCAGGTCGTCGGCGATCCCCTCCATCTTCCTGTAGTCGAACGCCCGCTTCGAGTTCCACGAGCGGAACACCGCCTCGATGGCGTGGCGGAGCTGCTCGGCGGGCTCCTGGGGGAACTCCATGCCCGCCTCGTCGCGCACGACACCCTTGAAGGTCTCGACCAGCCCGCGGAGATCGTCGGACGACAGGTCGGAGTCGTTCGTGACGCCCCGGCTCTCGACGAGGTCGTGGAGCTCGTCCTCGAAGAGCTCACCGTCGACGTCGAGCACGATCTTGGCGTACATCTGGACGAAACGGCGATAGGAGTCCTGGGCGAACCGCTCGTTGCCGGTCTGCGCGGCGAGGCCCTGTACCGACACGTCGTTGAGCCCGAGGTTGAGGACGGTGTCCATCATGCCGGGCATCGAGAACGGGGCACCCGAGCGGACCGACACCAGCAGGGGGTCGTCCGGGTCGCCGAGCGACTTGCCCATCTTCGCTTCGAGGGCCGTGAGCGCGGCGACGACTTCGTCCATGAGGCCGTCGGGCACCGTGTTGTCGGCCGCCATGTAGGCGGTGCACGCCTCGGTGGTGATCGTGAACCCGGGGGGCACGGGCAGCCCGAGTTTGGTCATCTCGGCGAGGTTGGCGCCCTTGCCGCCGAGCAGGTACTTCTGCTCCTTGCCGCCCTCTTCGAAGGCGTGCACGAACGTGGTCGGGGTCATGGAGCGGGCCCTCCGGGGAACGGGGTGATGGAGTCCGGTGTGGGCTGTCGAGACTACCGGCCGTCTCTGCGGCCCACAGCACCGTTTGGTGCGCTCAGGCGACCGGTGTGCCGGGCTCGACGTCCTCGTCGGGCGCCAGGAGCCGTACCTCGCCGTCGTGTCGCACCGCACCGAGCACCAGGAACTCGCTCTCGAAGCCCGCGACACGGCGGCTTCCGATGTTGCACACGCCCACGACCCGGCGGCCCAGCAGCTCCTCCGCCGTGTAGTTCGTGATCCGGGCGCTCGTCCGCCGGTGGCCGAGGGCAGCGCCGAAGTCGACCGTGAGCTTCCACGCCGGGTGCCGGGCCTCGGGGAACTCGTCGACAGCGACGACGGTGCCCACCCGGATGTCGAGATCGAAGAACGATGCAGGGTCGACCGTGGGCCTGGGCCCCCCGGGCTCGGGAGATGCGTCCACCGGGATCGACCCCGACCCGGTCAGTCGAGCCTGTCGCGCAGGTACGCGAGCAGTGAGTCGACCGGGATGCGGTCCTGATCCATGGTGTCGCGGTCGCGCACGGTGACGGCCCGGTCGTCGATCGTGTCGAAGTCGATCGTGACGCACAGGGGCGTCCCGACCTCGTCCTGGCGTCGGTAGCGCTTGCCGATCGAGCCGGCCTCGTCGTAGTCGATCTGGAAGTGGGGACGCACGAGGTCGGCCACCTCGCGGGCGGTCGGTCGCAGCTCGTCCTTCTTCGACAACGGAAGGACGGCCACCGTGGTGGGTGCGAGGTCGCGGTGCAGCTTCAGCACGGTGCGCTGCTCACCGCGAACCTCCTCCTCGGTGTAGGCAGCCAGGAGGAATGCCAGCGTCGCGCGGTCAGCGCCGGCGGCGGGCTCCACGACGTGGGGGACGTAGCGGCGGTCGTCGTCCTGGTCGAAGTAGCTCAGGTCCTCACCCGAGAACTCGCTGTGCTGGGTGAGGTCGAAGTCGGTGCGCTGGGCGATGCCCTCCAACTCGCCCCACCCCCACGGGTACTCGTACTCCACGTCGGCGGTGCCGACCGAGTAGTGCGACAGCTCGTCGGCCTCGTGGGCACGGAGGCGAAGCGCGTCGTCGGGGATGCCGAGGTCGGTGTACCAGCGGTATCTCTCGGTGCACCAGTACTCGAACCACTTCTCGCTCTCGTCGGGTGGGACGAAGTACTCCATCTCCATCTGCTCGAACTCGCGCGTACGGAAGATGAAGTTGCCCGGCGTGATCTCGTTGCGGAATGACTTGCCGATCTGCGCGATCCCGAACGGCGGCTTCCTGCGCGTGGTGGTCTGGACGTTCTTGAAGTTGACGAAGATCCCCTGGGCGGTCTCGGGCCGGAGGTAGGCGGCGTGGCTGTCGTCCTCGACCGGGCCCACGAAGGTCTTGAACATCAGGTTGAACTGGCGCGCCTCGGTGAAGGCGTCCTTTGCCCCGCAGTTCGGGCAGGCGCCACTGGCGGGGAGATCGTCCTCGCGGAACCGTTCCTTGCACTCACGGCAGTCGACGAGCGGGTCGGTGAAGGTGGCGAGGTGCCCGCTGGCCTCCCACACGCGTGGGGACATGAGGATGGAGGAGTCGAGACCCACGACGTCGTCACGCAACTGCACCATGGACCGCCACCACGCATCCTTGACGTTGCGCTTGAGGAGCACCCCCAGGGGGCCGTAGTCCCAGGTGCTGCGGAAGCCGCCGTAGATCTCGCTGCTGGGGAACACCAGGCCCCGCCGCTTGGCCAGGTTGACGACCCGGTCCATGGTGTTCCTGTCGGTCGGCATGGCGGATGAGGGTATCGGAGAGAGAGGGTGGAGTTGTCAGCCCGCGCGCAGGAAGGGGGCGCTGCGCATGCGCCGTTCGAGGTGGTGCTCGAGGTTGGCGACGCCGAGGCGCTTCACCTCGTCGAGGGCAGGGCTGTCGGGCTCGCCGAGCGCGCCACGAAGGTCGCCCCCGAGGATCCGGCGCATCAGATGGAGGGTGTCGGGCGACAGGCGGGTGCCCGCCGGTGACCCGCACCCCTCGCAACACACGCCGCCGTCGGCGAGGTCGAAACGCGGGAACGGACCGTCCTCGGCGCCGCAGTGCACGCAGGCGTCGAGCATCGGGTGGAAGCCCTCGAGGGCCAGCAGCTTCCAGAAGAACGCCGGGGCCACCACGGGTGAGCCGGAGTCGGCCAGGGTGCGCAGCGCACCCGTGAGCATCCGGTAGAGCGGGATGTCGGGCTCGCGCTCCTGGGTGAGGTGGTCGACAGCCTCCAGCATGGGGACGGCCCGGGTGAAGGCGCGGTAACCGTCCCACAGGCCCCGGTAGACCTCGACGGTCTCGGCCTGGGTGACGACGTCGAGGTTGCGGCCCTCGTAGCACTGGACGGCCACGTGGCTCAACGGCTCGAGAGCGGCTCCGAAGCGGCTGCCCGGGCGTCGGACGCCCTTGGCCACCGCCCGGACCTTGCCGTGGGCCTGCGTGAACAGCGTCACGATCCGGTCGGTCTCCCCGAGCTTGACCGTGCGCAGCACCACCCCCTGGTCCCTGTACAGAGCCATCACAGCAGTGTAATGACACGCGTGTAGTTCAAGTGATCGTGCACGAAGAACCAAAGCCGAGGATCAGCGGTACAGGTACCCTGCACCGCCCGAGGCGGGGACCCGAGACGAGGACGGGCAGTGCGGGTATCCCGCGCTGCCCGAGTCGAGGTATCAGGAAATAGCGGCCTGGCGCCCGAAGGGCGCAAAGAGCGGGAGGGATCAGAGGGCGCCGAAACGGCGCCCTCGTTCCTGGAAGGCCGCGACGGCTTCGAAGAGGTGCTCCCGGCGGAAGTCGGGCCAGAGCGTGTCTGTGAAGTAGAGCTCGGCGTAGGCGAGCTCCCACAGCAGGTAGTTCGAGATCCGGTGCTCGCCGGAGGTGCGCACGAGAAGGTCGGGGTCGGGCATGTCGGGTGCGTACATGCGCCGGGCGATCTTCTTCTCGTCGATCTTTCCGGGCTTCAGCGTGCCGGCCTTCACCTCGTCGGCGATCCGGCGGACGGCGTCGACGATCTCGGCCCGCCCCCCGTAGTTGAAGGCGAACGTGAGCGTCATCCGCCGGTTCCCCGCCGTGAGGGCCTCGGTGTCCTCGATGTGGCGCAGCACCCGTTTGGGGACGCGACCACCGCGCCGGCCGATGAAGCGCACGCGCACGCCGCGCTCGTCGAGATCGTCGCGTCGCTTCAGGAGCAGTTGCTCGTTGAAGCGCATCAGGAAGCGCACCTCGTCGAGGGGGCGCTTCCAGTTCTCGGTCGAGAAGGCGTACACCGTCATCCACTCGAGGCCGATGTCGAGAGCCCCCTCGACCGTGTCGAACAGGGCCTCCTCCCCCGCCGCGTGTCCCTCGGTGCGTGCCATGCCGCGCTGTTTGGCCCACCGTCCGTTGCCGTCCATCACGATGGCCACGTGCGACGGGACACGCGAGAGGTCGAGGCCTCCCGGAACACTGCTCATGGGGACCGCCGAGTTCTCCGTCGAGGAGGTCTCGGAACCCGGGTCGGGCTCACTCCGCCGGTTGGGTGTCTCCGGCGGGGGCGTCCTCGGGGGTGCCGTCAGGCGCGGCCCCCGTGCCCTCGGATTCGTCGGCACCGACGCTCGGTGCGCCCTCCTCGATCGTGATCGTGGTCTCCATGCCCTGCTGCCGGTGCCCGGGAATGTCACAGAACAGCGTGTAGGTGCCCGCCTCGAGTTGAGCGTTTCCGACGTCGGTGGCGTCGGGCCCGTCGATCTGGAGTGTCGTGAAACTCGGGTCCTCCTCGATGAGAAGGGTGTGGGTCCCGGCTTCGGTGTTCAGGTACGTGAACTCGATGACGCCGGGCGGGCCGATGTCGGGAATGGGCGTCAGGAAGAAGTTCCCGGCCTCGATGAGCATCGTGGAATCGGCCGGTAGCGCGCTGATGTCCTCACCCTCCTCCTCGTGGTCCTCGGAGGCCCCGAGGGTCGTGAGTCCGGCGGACAGCACGACGACGAGGGCGGCCGCCCCCATGACCGACAGGGTCGACGAGCGCAAGCGCTCGTTCGCCGAGACGTAGGCGGCCGCGACCATGATCCCGACCATGAGCGCGACGGCGACACCCACCGCCACAGCCCCGGCGGTGGCGAGGAAGACGCGGCTGAGGTTGATGGCGAAGAAGGCGACGACGACGACGACGATCGCAGGCACCACAATCGGGACGACCAGACGTTCCCGGACGTTGCTGCCCTCACTCAGGACGCCGTCGTTGCTCTCGTGCCCGGTGCTGCCCTGCTCCGTGTCGCTCATGATGCCGCCAGAATAGGCGAGCGGGCGCCGCCGGTCTGATTCCGGGGGGTCTCCTGCAGCGTCATGAGTGCGTCGCTCCGACCTGTGGCACCGGGCGGTCGCGCGTGGCCCGGAGCCGCCGTTCGTGCTGCGACGATGCCTCCTCATCGGAATACCAGCGGAAGAACAGGACAGCGATGATCGTCCAGAGCAGGAAGCCGGCCCCGACCTTCATGATCAGCCCGGCGATCCTCTGGTCTTCGACGGTACTCAGCCCGAAGAGCTGGTCGACGCCCTTGTAGTAGCCGTACAGCGGCGTGTCGCCGAATGTGAGGAACGACGCCGGGATCGTGGGAACGACCGACTGGAGGAACAGGTAGAGCATGCGCATCGGCGGTGCGAGACGCGGGATCTCGGGGAGCGGGCTCAGGACCGGGAGCCACACGACGAGAGCTGACACGAAGACCACGACGTGGGCCACGAAGTGGGCGAACCCGTTGCGCAGTGTGAGGTCGACGACGGCCGGCCAGTGGAGCAGCACGAGCACGACGTTGTAGATCAGCAGCGCCGGGAGGAAGCGGGCGCACCAGCGGACGATGTGCAGGAGCCGACCCCCTCCCACGAGGGCCCTGAGCATCCACGCCGGCGTGCCCATGAGGATCAGCGGCGTCGCCACGAGCGTGAACGTGAGGTGCTGCACCATGTGCACCGAGTAGAGCGAGTTCTCCGCCAGTTCGTGAAGAGGCCAGTCGGCTGCCAGCCAGGTGGCGAAGACCCCGAGCCCGAAGCTCGCCATCTGTGCCCCGGTGACGGGGCGCTGCGGATCGGGTGCGTGCGTCGGCCCGAGACGGACCACGGCGATCACGTAGGCAGCCGTCAGGAGTCCGACGACGAGCCAGACGTCGGGGTTGGCCTCCCAGGCCGGGAACTCGGCAGCGAGAGCGGTCACGAGCCCGCGCCCGGTCTCAGAAGACCAGCTGGAACGTCGCGAGCACGGCGCCGTAGAGAAGCAGGGCGGCGCCCAATCCCAGGACGAACAGGCGCCGGAAGAGCGGCTTGTCCTCCTTCAGGTGCATGTAGAAGCTCACGACGAGGATGAACTTGAGAGCCGAGAAGATCAGGAGGAGTGCGGTGATGACCCCGTTGGGCACATCTCCCTCGAGGTAGTACATCCACACCTCGAGAGCGGTGAGGACGAACAGGATCGCGGCGACCTTGACGTACTCGACGGGCGACGGATAGCCGCGGACCTCACCGATGTCCTCGTCGGGCGTGACGGGAACCGGCACATCGCTCGGCGCCGGCTCCAGTTCGACGGGTGCGTCGTCCTGTCCGGCTGTCTGTGTGTCGGCCACTTGGGTCCTCCGCCCTACTCCGGAATGAGGTAGACGACGACGAAGATGACGATCCAGACGATGTCGACGAAGTGCCAGTAGAGGCCCGCGACCTCGACAGTCTCGGAATGCTCGTGTGTGAGGCGGTTCTGGAGCGTGAAGGCGAAGAGGATGAGCAGCCAGATGATTCCGATCGCGACGTGGAGACCGTGGATCCCCGTGAGCACGAAGAACGCCGACGACGGTGCGTTGGAGTAGATCGCCACACCCTCCCGCACGAACTCCGTGAACTCGAAGATCTGCCCCGAGAGGAAGAGCAGCCCGAAGCAGCCCGTTGCCAGCAGCCACACCCGCGTCCGTCGGATGTCGTTGCGCTCGATGGCCGCCAGGGCCAGCACCATCGTGAGACTGCTCATCAGCAGGATGAACGACGTGGCGGATGTGAACGGGATGTCGTAGACGTCGCCGGGCGTGAGGCCTTCGGTCGCGCGGCCGCGGTAGAGCAGGTACGTGGAGATGAAGGCGCCGAAGAACAGGCACTCCGTCGACAGGAACACCCACATGGCCAGCTTGACGTTGCTGACACCCGTGCTCGTGTGGGCCTGCTCGTGCGGGGGCTCGAGGGCCGCGCGGTCCAGGGCCATGGTCACTCCGACCCCGGTTCGAGGACCCACGCGGCGATTCCCCCGACGGTGATGAGCAGACCGACGATCACCAGCCAGTACATGTGGAACACGAAGCCGTAGCCGAAGATCGGCATACCGGCTGCGACCACGATCGGGTAGTAGGACGGCGACGGCATGTGGACGGTGTGCCCGGCGGAGCCGTCGTCACCCTCCTCGGGCGCCCCCGACCCCTCGGGGTCGTCCACGTCGTGGTCGGTGGCCACCATCGTTCCACCGGAGCTCGGTTCGCCCGAATCACCCGAATCAGCGCCGGATCCACCACGGGGTAGTGCCACCATGCGCCCTTCGTCGTCCTCGGTGTACTTCTGGTGCCAGAAGTCGTCACGGCTGTGCACCTCGGGGATCTCGAGGAAGTTGTACTCCGGCGGCGGCGAGCTCGTGGTCCACTCCAATGTTCGGGCGTCCCACGGGTCGCTGCCGGCCTTCGGGCCCCGCTTCCAGGACACGAACGCGTTGACCAGGAAGATGGTCGTGGACAACGCGATGATGAACGCGCCCACCGTCTCCATCCTGTTGAGGAATTCCCAGCCGAGGCCGTCGGCGTACTGGTAGGTGCGTCGGGGCTGTCCCTGGAGGCCGACGATGTGCATCGGGAAGAACGTGAGGTTGAACCCGACGAGCATCGTCCAGAAGTTCCACTTGCCGAGCGTCTCGTTCATGAAGCGGCCGAAGATCTTCGGGAACCAGTGGTACCAGCCACCGAAGAACGCGAAGGTCATCCCACCAAAGAGCACGTAGTGGAAGTGGGCGATGATGAAGTACGTGTCGGTCTGCTGGGTGTCGGCCGGCACGATGGCGTGCATGACGCCCGAGAGCCCACCGATCGTGAACATGGCGATGAACCCCACGGCGAACCACATCGCCGTCGTCATCCGCAGAGCCCCGCCCACCATCGTGCCCAGCCAGTTGAAGATCTTCACGCCCGTCGGCACGGCGATGAACATGGTGGACAACGCGAAGGCCGACAGCGCCACGGGGCCGATGCCGGTGGCGAACATGTGGTGGGCCCACACACCGAAGCCCATGAAGCCGATGGCGATGCCCGAGAAGACGACGACGGCGTAGCCGAAGAGGGGCTTGCGCGAGTAGACGGGCAGGATCTCCGAGACGATCCCCATGCTCGGCAGGATGAGGATGTAGACCTCCGGGTGGCCGAACAGCCAGAAGAGGTGCTGGTACAGCAGCGGGTCACCGCCGTTGCCGACCACGAAGAAGTTTGCGGCGAAGTTCCGGTCGAGGAACACCTGGATGAGCGCCCCGGTGACGATCGGCATGGCGAACACACCGAGGAACGCCGTGACCAGCATCATCCACACGAACGGCGGCATGCGCATGAGCGTCATGCCGGGCGCCCGCAGGTTGAGGATCGTCACGATGAAGTTGAGTGACGAGGTGACGGTCCCGAAGCCGAGGAGCGCCACACCGACCACCCAGAAGTCGGTTCCCCGCCCCGGCAGGAAGCCGTCGGCGAGCGGCGTCGACGTGAGAGGGGTGTAGCCGAACCAACCGCCGTCGGGGGCACCGCCGAGGAAGAAGCTCGACGTGAGGAAGAGGCCGCCGAAGAGGAACGCCCAGTACCCGAACATGTTGAGACGCGGAAAGGCGACGTCACGGGCCCCGATCATCAGGGGGATGAGGTAGTTGCCGAATGCCACGGCCATCGGCATGGCGAACAGGAACACCATCGTCGTGCCGTGCATCGTGAACAGCGAGTTGTACTGACCGGCGGTGAGCACGGTGCCGTCGGGGGAGAAGAGCTGGAGGCGGATCAGCAACGCCTCGATCCCCCCCACGATGAAGAACACGACGGCGGTGACGCCGTAGAGGATCCCGATCTTCTTGTGGTCGATGGTGGTGAACCAGCTCCAGAATCCCGAGGTGCGCGTCGGGCGCTGGAGCATCCGCTCGAGCGCTCCCGCATCGGGCGTGGAGGTCGCGGCGGGTACCCCGGACTCCTCGACCGGTGCAGGGGGCTCGGCGACGGTGGTCATCGGCTCTCTCCTGGGTCTCGAATCGGCAGGACACCGCGGTCGGCGACGGTCACCGGGTCTCCTCGAGGAGGAAGTCGGCGATCGTGGCCGCCTGCTCCTCGGTCATCGGGGCCTGCCCGTCGGGCAGATCGGTCGAGAACGACGGCATCCCGACGCATTTCTTCTCCGGGTCGGGGCACCCCGCTCGCGACTCCATCGGCTTCATACCCGGAGCGTCCATCACCCAGTTGATGAGGTTTTCCCTCGTGAGCTCGTACGTGGCGCCGGCGAACCAGTCGCGTGTGGCGAGATGCGCCAGGTTCGGGCCGAACCCGCCCGTGCTCGAGTCGGTGAAGGAGTGGCAGTTGGTGCACCCGAAGGTGGTGGTGATCAGTGCCGGCGCGTCGTCGGGGCCGCCGACCGTGACTGTTTCCTCCTCGCCCTCGTCGTTGACCTCGACGGTGCTGAGCTCGGGGCCCGAGGTCTGCTGATCGGCGATCCACGCGTCGAACTCCGCCTTCTCGTGCACGACCACGCGCAGCCTCATGTTGGCGTGCGACAGGCCGCAGTACTCCGCGCACTGTCCGAGGAACGTGCCCGTGCGGTCGGCGCTGATCGTCAGGTGGTTGGAACGCCCCGGTATCACGTCCTCCTTGCCGGCCAGCTCGGGCACCCAGAACGAGTGGATGACGTTGCACTCACCCTCGGAGAATCCTTCGTCGCAGGCGCTGAGCGCCAGGTCGACCTCGGTGTCGACCGGGATGTGCAGTTCGTTGGCGGTGAAGACCGGCTGGCCGGACACCTGCGCCTGCTCGGGGTACTCGTATTGCCACCACCACTGCTTGCCCGTGACGTTCACCTTCAGGACGTCGTCGCCCTGCGGTCGCTCGTCGAGATCGAAGATGAGCAGGATCGTGGGCACGGCGATCGCGGCGAGGATCACGGCCGGGGCGATCGTCCAGCCGATCTCGAGAGCGGTGCTCCCGTGCACCTGCTTGGGCGACTCGTTGCCGGTGCGCTCGCGGTAGCGGATGAGGACGGTGATGAGCCCGGCGAACACCCCGATACCGATCACCACGCCGATCCAGAAGATCGGCGTGAACAGGTTCATGATCTTCTGGGCACTCTCGCCGTTGGGCTGGAGGGAGTTCTGGCCGTTGTCGTTGCTGCACCCGGCGGCCAACGCGAGGAGCGCGACCGTGACGACAGCACCACCGGCGGCGCGACGGCGTCTGCTGCGCTGGGTCATCGCGTCATGTCCGTTCGTGCCTCGTCCGTGCCCTGTGCGTGCCCTGTGCGTGCCCTGTGCGTGCTCTGTTCGTCGCGCGCCCGCCGGACGGCCTGACAGCCGTACAGCGGCGTGCCCGTGTCGGGCGACTCTATCCCCGAATCTCGGCGCCGCGGCAAACCGTGCCGGTGGAACAACCGCACAAACGCTGCCGGTTTCGCCGGATCGCGCCGGACTCCGGAGCCGTCGGACCGAGCGGCGCGTACGGTGAGTCCCACGCCTCTCAGAATCCCAGCCTGTCCAGGGAGTCGTCCCGGCGCTGCCAGTCCCGCTCGACGCGCACGACGGTCTCGAGAAAGACCTTCGTGCCGAACAGGCCCTCCATCTCCCGGCGTGCCGCTGTCCCGGCGGCCTTGAGGTTGGCACCCCCCGCACCGATGACGATCCCCTTCTGCGACTCGCGCTCCACGTGGATGACCGCTCGGACGTGGACGACGTCGTGGTCGGCGTCGAACTCCTCGATCGTGACCGTGATGGAGTGCGGGAGCTCGTCGCGGGTGCGCTCCAGAAGTTTCTCCCGGACCAGTTCGGCGGCCAGGAACTGCTCCGGCTGATCGGTGACCATCCCGTCGGGGTAGTACTTGGGCCCTTCCGGGAGCAGAAGCTCCAACTCACCGGCCAGCGCGTCGAGACCTTCACCCGTGCGCGCCGACACGGGAACGAAGGCCAACGCGTCGGAAAGGATCCCGGCCGCCGTGTCGAGGGCGCGGGCAATACGACCGGGGCCGGCGCGGTCGCACTTGTTCACGACCACCACGGCGGGCCGACCGGCTCCCACGACGGCCTCGGCCACGAAGCGGTCGCCGGGACCGACACCCGCCGAACCGTCGAGCACCCAGCACACGGCGTCGACCTCGCGCATGGCCGCCATCGTGGCGTCGTTGCAGCGCTCACCGAGGGTGGTCCGTGGCCGGTGGACCCCCGGCGTGTCGACGAGAACGATCTGGGACTTCGGCGTCGTGCGAACCCCGTGGATCCGGTTGCGCGTGGTCTGCGGACGCGACGACGTGATGGCGACCTTACGACCGACGAGGCGGTTGCAGAGCGTCGACTTGCCGACGTTCGGGCGCCCCACGATCGTGACGAAGCCCGAACGGAACCCGGAAGCCGGTGGTGCGGGATCACTCACTCCGGTGGCTGTCCGCCTCAGGGCTCACCCGGGGGTCCTCGGCATCTCGTGGGTCGCCGTCGCCATCGGGTCGGCCGCCACCCGCGGCGTCGGCCTCCTCGAGCGCGACCTCGCTCGTCGGGATCGGCTCCGTGCGACGGATGAGAACGCGCACGATGCGCCGACGCTGGACCCGCTCGACGTGAAACTCGAGCCCGGGAAGCGCGACCGACTCGCCGGCGACCGGGACATGGCCGAGCAGCGTGAGAACGAGGCCGCCGACGCTGTCCCATTCGTCGTCCGGCAGCTCCACACCGAGCTCCTCGGCGACCTCGTCGGTGGGGGTGACGCCGGCCACGCGGACCGTGTCGTCGCCGAGACGCTCGATCTTCGGCTCCTCCACGTCGTACTCGTCGGCGATCTCACCGACGATCTCCTCGAGAAGATCTTCGAGGGTCACGATCCCCGACGTCCCGCCGTACTCGTCGAGCACGACCGCCATGTGGAACTGATCGGTCTGCATCTCGCGCAACAGCTCAGCGACGCGCTTCTGCTCGGGGACGAACACGGCGCGGCGCACCACGGATCGCACGTTGCCGGCGTCGTCGCCCGCTCGTGCCGCCACCATGTCCTTCAGGTACACGAGACCGATGATGTCGTCGCGCGTCTCCGAGAAGACAGGGAGGCGGGAGAAACCGTGTGTGATCGCCGTCTCGAGCGCCTCCTCGATGGTGCCGTCGGCCTCAACGGCCACCATGTCGGTGCGCGGGACCATCACCTCGCGCACGAGCGTGTCTCCGAACTCGAAGATCGAGTGGATGAGCCGGCGCTCCTCCCGCTCGATCACACGCTCCTCCGCCGCCACATCAGCCATGGTGCGGATCTCCTCCTCCGAGGTGAAGGGCCCCTCCCGGAGACCCTTGCCGGGAAGAACGAGATTGGCGAGCCCGATGAACGCCGACGAACCGAAGCGAAGTGGTGGGAAGCGCGTGAGCGCCCACAGGAGGCCCGAGACCCGCAGAGCCGCGCGGTCGGTGTGCTGGACGGCGTAGGTCTTGGGCGCGACCTCCCCGAGAACGAAGAAGGCACTGATCTGGACCACGATCCCGACCACGACTCCGAGTGCGCCGAAGGTCCGCTCCAGCAGTACACCGATCAACGTGGCGGTGGTGAGCTGCGTGATCAGGACCACGAGGAGAACCACGTTGAGTGTCTTCTCGGGGTGCTCGAGCATCCGGACGAGGCGTGACGCCCCCTTGCGGCCCTCCTCCTCGAGGGCCATCGCGCGGATACGGCTCATGCGCACGAAGGCGGTCTCCGCCACCGCCAGCACGATCGAGACCAGGAAGAGCACGACCGCCACCGCGAGAAGGATCCAGTCGGACACCTCCACTAGTCCATCCCTCCGGGGGTGAGGCGTGACACCGATTCAGCCGACTCCGCTCCATGCAGCCTCTCGGCACGCCTCATGGCTCTCCCCCGCCGGGCTTCTCTCCGGTGGCGCGCCACGAGGCGAGCAGTTCGTCTTCGCGCGAGCGCATGCTGGATGCCTCGTGGTCGTCGCCGTGGTCGTAGTTCAACAGGTGCAGCACGCCATGGACGACCACACGCGCCAGCTCCGCATCGAAGGGTCGGCCGTCGGAGGTCGCGTTGCGCTCCACCACGGCGGGGCACACCACGACGTCACCGATCACGACGGGAGGATCGGACGGCTCCGACGGTGAGCCCGGGCCGCGGCCTCCCTGGTCGGGCTGGCGTCCGCGAGGGGGTGGATCGTCGTCGAGGGGGAAGGCCAGGACGTCGGTGGGGCCGGTGCCCGCCAGGAACCTCTCGTTGAGATCCGCGATCGCCGACTCGTCGACGAAGATCAGGGACAGCTCGCCGCCGGCCGGCGCCCGCTCGGCGATGAGTGTGTGACGCGCGAGGCCGCTCCAGCGCAGGACGTCGACGTCGACGTCCTGCTGCTCATCGGCACCGAAGACCTCGGGATGCTCGCCGGGCTCAGCCATCGGAGCGCCGCACGTCCTCGGCTGTCGAGTCGTCAGCCACCGGGTCCTCGGCCCTGCCGTAGGCGTCGACGATGTCCTGCACCAGGCGGTGGCGTACGACGTCGCGACTCCCCAGTTCGACGTGCGCGAGGCCGTCGACGTCGCGCAGGACCTCCCCGACGTGGAGCAGGCCCGACCGTCCCCGGCCCTCCCGGAGGTCGATCTGGGTGACGTCCCCCGTCACGACCACCTTCGAGCCGAAGCCGAGGCGCGTGAGGAACATCTTCATCTGCTCGGGTGTGGTGTTCTGCGCCTCGTCGAGGATGATGAAGGAGTCGTTGAGAGTGCGACCGCGCATGTAGGCGAGTGGAGCCACCTCGATGGTGCCGCGCTCCATCAGCCGCTGCACGGCCTCGCCGTCGAGGAGGTCGTAGAGGGCGTCGTAGAGGGGGCGGAGGTACGGGTCGACCTTGGCGAGCATGTCGCCGGGCAGGTAGCCGAGCCGCTCCCCCGCCTCGACCGCGGGCCGCGTGAGGATGATGCGGTGGGCGATCCCGTCGCGGAGCGCCTCTACGGCCATGGCCACGGCCAGGTAGCTCTTTCCCGTCCCCGCCGGCCCGACGGCGAACGTGATCGTGTGGTCGCGAACGGCGTCGACGTAGCGCCGCTGCCCGAGCGTCTTCGGCCGGACCGCCTTTCGGCCGATCACGACCTCGGCCGACATCACCTCGCTCGGCCGCTGGTCGTGCTCGATCATGTGGATGGTCCGCGTGACACCGTCGGAGTCGAGGGTCTGGCCGGACTCGATCAGGACGACGAGTTCCTCGAACAGGCGAGCGACACGCTCGGCATCGCTTTCGCCACCGCTGATCGTGATCTCGTTGCCCCGAACATGGATGTCGACGGGGAAGGCGTCTTCGACGAGGCGCAGAAGTTCGTCGCGTTGACCCAGCAGGCCGACCATGAGGTGGTTGCCGGGTACGAGAACCTTGACCTGGGTGGGAGCCGGAGGCGTCACTCTGCCCACAGGCTAGCGCCGGCGCGCCTGGAGGGGCGCGGGGATGCAGGCGGCCCGCCCCCGGGACGGGGCGATCGACGGCGCGTGGGCTCAGGCGCCGGCGCGCAGACCGAGCCGGTCGAGATGTGCCCCGAGCTCGTCGGCACTCCGGCCGAGCGCAGCCGCGAGGACGCGCAGGTCGTCGCGGCGGATCGTGAGCATCCGGCCGTTGAAGTCCTGGCGCTGGAGCTGGATGGTCGTGGCGTAACGGTTGATCGTGGCCGCGTCGGGGTCGTCGATCTGCCCGAGGCGCGTGAGATCGATGGTGAACCCGTCGGGCGGCGTGTCGGGCGTCGTCGGGTCGGTGAGGTTGATCTCGACCTCCGCCGTGCGCGGCAGGAGCTGATCGGCGGGGACCTCGTAGAGCTCCGCGAGGCGGAGCAGCCGCGGCACGGAGATGGCGCGCTCACCTCGCTCGTAGGCACCGAGCACCGACGCCTTGAACTCGAGCTCGGATCGAGCCTCGACGTCGTGCAGTGACAGGCCCTTCTGGCGGCGGATCGCCCGTAGGCGCTCGCCCACCTGGCTTCCTGGTGTCTCCACTGTGCGACCCTCTCACTCGACGGGGCTCTGTTGACGCGGTGTGCTCGCGGTGTGCCCGCGGTGCGGGATCGCGCCGCGTGACGGCGGTGCTGACCCCACGCTCCGTGAGCATGCCACAAACTCGGTGTTACCGGGTAGGACCCCGGCGGGTTTCCTGGCCCAGAGGGTAGCACCTTCGCACCACCAAAGCGTACATTTCGGTCAGGAATCAGGAGCGTCGGCGCCATCGCTCCCGGACGAGGACGGCAGTTGCGGCCACGGCGGCCGTGGGGGCCCGCAGCACGTGGGGCCCCACGCCCACGACGCCGTCGGGGCCCAGGGCCGCCAGCTCGGAGGGCTCGAGGCCTCCCTCGGGCCCGACGACGAGCAACCACCCCGGGCGCCCCGCCGGCGGGACGGGTGCCGATCGGGCGTCGCGTTGCGCGGCGAGCACGACAGTCCCGGAAGCCGGCTGGAGTCGGTCGAGCGGGGCCTCGCCGACGATCTCGGGAAGACGGGCGCGTCGGCACTGGCACGCGGCTTCGCGCGCAACCACGCGCAGCCGCGACGTCGCCTCGGCCGACCGGCGGGCGTCACGACGTACCACCGACCGGGCGGACGACACGGGAAGGACCCGGTCGACGCCGAGCTCGGTGAGCGCGCGCACGACGCCCGCAGGCTTCTGTCCCTTCGTGAGGGCGAACGCCACCGCGAGCGGTGGGCTGGCCAACGGCTCCTCGACAGGTTCGTCGCCCGGCTCCGCTGTCGCGGTCAGTGATCCGTCGAGTGCGTCGCGTACGACGTACCGGCGCCACACCCCCGACCCGTCGGCAGCCGTCAGTGCGTCCCCCGCCCGGAGCCGGCGGACCCGGGTGAGGTGATGACCGTCGTCCCCGGTGATCGTGAGGGTCGGGTCGAGGCGATCGACGAACGTGTGGGCCTTCGCATCCGCGTCGGCGGCGAAGCCCCGCGGCATCGTCACGCGAGGGAACCCGCCCAGACGGGGAGCGTCACTGGAACGCCGACTTGATCCTCGACACGAAGCCGGCGTCGGGTGGTGCGACCTCCTCGCCGCGGAGTTCCGCCAGCCGTCGGAACAGGTCGGCCTGCTCCTCGTCGATCGACACCGGGATCTCGGCGTTCAGGTGGACGTAGAGATCACCCCGGCGTCGACCGCGCAGATGGGGGACGCCGTGCCCCTTCACGCGCACGACATGACCCGGTTGTGTGCCGGGTGCGATCTCCACCTCGACGGGCCCGTCGAAGGTCTCCACCTCCCGTGCGGCTCCGAGGACCATCGCCGTGACCGGGACCTCGAGTGCCACGTGGAGATCGTCACCGTCGCGGGTGAAACGGTCGTGCGCGGCGACCCGTACATCGACGTAGAGATCGCCGCGCTCACCTCCACGCAGACCCACCGGGCCCTTACCTTGGAGGCGCATGCGCTGGCCGTCCTCGATCCCCGCGGGGATCTCGACGTCGATCCCGACGATGTCGGTGACCCGGCCGTCGCCGCGACAGCGCGCACAGGGGTGCGGGATCTCCATGCCCGCTCCGCCACAGCGCGGGCACACGCCCGTCGTGACCATCTGGCCCAGGACCGAGCGGCGCACCTGGCGCACCTGGCCGTTCCCGTGGCACTCCCCGCAGAGAGTGGCCTCCGTGCCGGGACTGCACCCGGTGCCGTCGCAGTCGGTGCACTCCACCGGCATCCGCGCCTCGAGAGTGCGGGTGACACCACTCACGGCCTCGTCGAGCGATATCAGGATCTCCGTGGCGACGTCCTCGGCCCCGCGCCGGGTGCCCCGGCCCGCCGTGAAACCGTCGCCGCCGAAGAACGCCTCGAAGATGTCGCCGAACCCGAACGGGTCGCCGGCGCCGGGCGCACCGGATCCCCCGCCACCGCGGAAGGCGTCGGGGCCGAACGTGTCGTAGCGGCGGCGCTTCTCGGGGTCACCGAGCACGGCGTAGGCCGTGGAGATCTCCTTGAAACGCGCCTCCGCGTCGGGATCGTCGGGGCGCGCGTCGGGGTGGTGCTCACGCGCGAGCTTGCGGTAGGCGCGCTTGATCTCGGCGTCGTCGGCGTCGTGGTGGATCCCGAGGACCGCGTAGAGGTCTCCCTGCACGGCGTCCTCAGTCGTCGGGTGTGTCGTGTGCGACGTCACCCGTGGGATCCAGGCCGGCCACGGCGTCGGCGAGCTGGCGGGACACGACCGACACGGCACCGAGGGCCGTCGCGTAGTCCATACGCGTCGGCCCGAGCACACCGACGGTGCCCGACGCCGAGCTGCCCGCCGGGTAGGGAGCGAGAACGATCGAGCACCCGCGCAGTTCGGCGAGGTCGTTCTCGGAGCCGATCTGGACGGTCATCCCCCTGTCGAGCGCGTCACGGGTGAGCGTCGCCAGAAGGGACGGTCGCTCGAGGACGTCGAGGAGCTCGGCGACGTCGGAGGAGCCGAAGGCATCCTGCTCCGCGGCGATGCGACCGGCTCCACCCACGTAGCACGGCTCCGACGCCTCTCGAACGTGCCGGGCGATCGCGTCCAGGCCGGCGACGACGACAAGGTCGGTGGCGGCGTCGCCGCTGCGTGCCGGTGTTGCGTGCCCCGGCAGCGTGTGGTCCGTGCAGGCGTCCGCCAGAATCCGTTCCGCCGCCAAGATGTGGTCGTCGGAGGTGGTCTCGTCGATCGCGAGGCTCTCCCGCTCGACGCTTCCGTCGGACAGGACGGCGACGGCGACGACGGTGGACGCGTCGAGACGTGTGAGATGCAGGCTGCACACGCGGGCGGCCTCGGTGATCGGTGCGACGACAACACCGGCGTGATCGGTGAGGTGGGCCAGCAACTGACTCGTCTCGGAGAAGAGGGAGCGCAGCGACGTGTGCGGCGAGGCGAAGAAGTAGCTGATCGCCCGACGCTGGGTCGAGCTGAGCGACCGGTCACCGCGGAGGTGGTCGACGAACCAGCGGTAGCCGCGCTCGGTGGGGACGCGACCGGCCGACGTGTGGGGCTGCTCGATCATCCCCCAGTCCTCGAGGATGGCCAACTCGTTGCGCACGGTGGCACTCGAAACCCCGAGCCGCCCGGACTCCGCGATCGTGCGCGACCCGACGGGCTGCGCGTGGACGACGTAGTGCTCGATGACGGCTTCGAGAATCGCCGCCTTCCGGGCATCGAGCGCTGCACCGGGTGTGGCGCCCTCGTGACGGGCTGAGGCTGAGGCTGTCACTCCGACTCCCGTTCTCCTCCGCGCCCGGCGCCACGACGCTCCGCGACACCACAGGGCTCGCGACACCACAGGTGGCGACTGTGCACCCCTCGTGCACACCCGAGTCTACCGGCGACTGTTCGCGCCCGGTGTGCCGGGGAGGTCCACGAGGCGGTTCGTGACCTCCGACGCAACGAGGCGACCGTCGAGCGTGAGCACGAGGCGGTCGCCGGCGGGGGTCAGAAGCCCCGCGTCGACCAGCGCGGTGGCACGACCCGACGGCACCGAACCGGCCGGGACCCCGCGACTCGTGCGGAGGGCCAACATCAGGTTCTCGGCGACCTTCTTCGGAGCGGGCAGTGTTTCGCTCCCCCGCTCGGGGCTACGACCCCTGCTGACGCGCTCGATGTAGTCCTCGGGCCGGCGGACGTTCCACCACCGTCGCGGCGCCGTGTAGCCGTGACCGGCACATCCGATCGCCAGGTAGTCGTCACCCGACCAGTAGAGACTGTTGTGCCGTGACTCGTGACCCGGCACCGCGAAGTTCGAGACCTCGTACCAGGACAGGCCGGCGTCACCGAGGACCTGGTCGGCCGCGCAGTACCTGTCGGCCTGGTCGTCGTCGTCGGGCGTCGTCACCGACCCGGTCCTCACACGTTCGGCCATCGGCGTCCCGGCTTCGATGGTCAGGCCGTACGCACTCACGTGCTGGGGCCGCAGCGCGAGCACGTCGGTCAGGGTCGTGTGCCAGTCGTCGGCGGACTCACCGGGAGCGCCGAAGATCACGTCGATGTTGAGCGAGGTGATGCCGGCATCGTGGACCGCGTCGCGCGCGCGTTCGACGTTGGCCCGATCATGTGTCCGGCCCAGCGCCTCCAGCACATGCGGCACCGTCGACTGGACCCCGAGCGAGATCCGGTTGACTCCCGCGTCGCGGTAGCCCGTGAGCATGGCCACGTCGACGGAGTCGGGGTTGCACTCCACGGTCACCTCGGCGCCGGGCGCCAGGTCCACAGCCTCGGTGATGCGCCTCAACTGCCCCGGGTCCAGCAGGGACGGCGTCCCACCCCCGAAGAACAGGCTGGTGGCCGGTGGAACGCCGCCGGTCGCCCGCCGTCGTCCGAGATCGGCGACACAGGCCGCGACGTAGTCGTCGACCAGGTGGGAACGGTCCGTCCAGGTGGCGAAGTCGCAGTAGTCGCACCGGGTGGAACAGAACGGAATGTGAACGTAGACACCGAACGCCACTCCCCGATGGTCGCGCCGATCCGCTCGCGCACTGCACTCGCGTCCCGCCGTGGTTCGGCGCTACCCTGCAAATCGTGGACCTCGACCTCCCCCCGGAGGCCGTGGCGGCGGGCGACGGGCTCCGGACGTTCCTGGCCTCGATCCGTGGGGCGACCACCGAAGCCTCGGAGCCTGACGCGTATCCGGCCGACGCCTTCGCCCGGCTCGCACGCGCGGGCTACGCCGCGCCGCACTGGCCCGAGCCGTGGGGCCGCAACGCCTCACCGGCCGAACAGGTGGCCATCGACGCGGTGCTGCGCGACGAGCCGATCACGCGTCCGTTCAACCCCATCGGCCTCGGGTGGGCCGGGCCCACGCTTCTCGTCGCGGGAAGCGGCGCCCAGCAGGAGAAGTGGCTCCCGGGGATCCTCGACGGCTCCGAGTTCTGGTGCCAGCTCTTCAGTGAGCCGGGGGCCGGGAGCGACCTGGCGTCGCTCGCGACACGGGCCGAGCGCGACGGCGACTCGTACCTCGTCAACGGCCAGAAGATCTGGACGACCTTCGCCGACGGGGCGCGCTTCGGGATACTCCTCGCCCGCACCGACCCGGACGCGACCAAGCATGACGGCATCTCCTACTTCGTCGTCGACATGGAGAGCGACGGAATCGAGATCCGGCCGATCCGGCAGATGACGGGTGCAGCGGACTTCAACGAGGTCTTCTTCACCGACCTGCGGATCCCCGCGGAGAACCTGGTCGGCCGGGAGCACGACGGATGGCGACTCGCCAAGGTCACGCTCGGCAACGAGCGTGTCTCGCTGTCGGGTGAGGGAGCGCTCTGGGGAATCGGTCCGACGGCCCACGACCTGATGGACCTGGTCCGCCGCCACGGGGGCGTCGACGACCCGACGCTGCGCCAGCAGTTGGCGGATCTCTACACCGAGGCGGAGATCCTGCGCCTGATCCGGCTCCGCACGGCCTCGGCGCAGATACGCGGGCTCGAACCGGGCCCGGAGGCGTCGGTCCGCAAGGCGATCTCCGACGAGCACGGCCAGAAGGTCTTCGACGCCGCGCTGAGGCTGGCCGGCACCGACGGGGTTCGTCTCGACGCCGGTCCGTTCGGGGACCCCGACACGACGTGGACGTCGGGCTTCCTGTTCTCCCCGGCCCTCACCATCGGTGGCGGCACCGCCGAGGTGCAGCGCAACATCATCGGCGAGCGCGTCCTCGGTCTCCCCCGCGAACCTGCGACCTGACCACACCGGAGTCGGGGACGGATTCGTCGTGGTCCGCTACTCCTCGAGACGGAGCGCCGCCACGAACGCCTCCTGGGGCACCTCGACACTGCCCACCTGCTTCATGCGCCGCTTACCCTCCTTCTGGCGTTCGAGGAGCTTTCGCTTGCGCGTGACGTCACCGCCGTAGCACTTGGCGATCACGTCCTTGCGCTTCGCCTTCACCGTCTCCCGGGCGATGATCCGCCCGCCGATCGCCGCCTGTATCGGGACGTCGAACAACTGCCGGGGAATCAACTCGCGCAGCTTCTCGGTCATGCGACGCCCGTACTCGTAGGACCGGTCGCGGTGGATGATCGCCGAGAAGGCGTCGACGGGCGTGCCGTTGAGGAGGATGTCGACCTTCGTGAGGTCGGACGGCCGGTAGCCCGACGGCTCGTAGTCGAGGGACGCGTAACCGCGGGTGCTCGACTTCATACGGTCGAAGAAGTCGAGCACGATCTCACCCAGCGGCATCAGGTAGACGAGCTCCACGCGGTCCGCCGAGAGGTACTCCATCTGGGTCATCTCACCGCGTCGCCCCTGGCACAGCTCCATGAGAGGGCCCACGTAGTCGCTCGGAGACACGATGGTGACCCGAACGAACGGCTCCTCGACCGACTCGATGTCGCCACCCGCGGGGAGCGCCGACGGGTTGTCGACGATCTCCACGCCCCCGCCCCGGATGTTCGCCCGGTACTCGACGTTGGGCGCGGTGGTGACGAGCTCGAGGCCGTACTCACGCTCGAGGCGCTCGCGCACGATCTCCATGTGGAGCAGCCCGAGGAACCCGCAGCGGAAGCCGAATCCGAGCGCACCCGACGTCTCGGGCTCGTAGGTGAAGGACGAGTCGTTGAGCTGGAGCTTCTCCAGCGCGTCGCGCAGGTCGGCGAAGGCGTCGCCCTCGACCGGGTAGAGGCCGCAGAACACCATCGGCAGCGGGTCCCGGTAGCCCTCGAGAGGCTCGGCGGGGCGCTTCGGGTCGGTCAGCGTCTCACCCACCCTGGCCTCGCCGACATCCTTGATACCGGCGATGAGGTAGCCGACCTCACCGGGTCCGAGCTCGGCGACGGGCGTGTTGTCGGGGTCACGTACGCCGATCTCCTCGGCGACGTGGTCCTTCCCGGACTGCACGAAGCGCAGGGGCTCACCCGACGTCAGCACCCCGTCCACCACCCGGACCGCGCTGACGACACCGCGGTACGAGTCGTAGAACGAGTCGAAGATGAGCGCGCGCAGCGGATCCTCGGGATCGCCGGTCGGAGGCGGTACACGCTCGACGATGGCGTCGAGCAGTTCGGGGACGCCCTCGCCCGTCTTGGCCGAGATACGCAGCACCTCGTCGGCGCCGATCCCGAGAATCCGCTCGACCTCCCCCGACACACGGTCGGGATCGGCAGCGGGCAGGTCGATCTTGTTCACCGCCGCCACGACCACCAGGTCGTGCTCGATGGCCAGGTAGGTGTTGGCCAGGGTCTGGGCCTCGATGCCCTGCGAGGCGTCGACGAGCAGAAGCGCACCCTCGCAGGCGGCGAGGCTGCGCGAGACCTCGTAGCCGAAGTCCACGTGCCCGGGTGTGTCGATGAGCTGGAGCACGTGCTCGCCGAACCCCAGGCGCACGTTCTGCGCCTTGATCGTGATGCCGCGCTCGCGCTCCAGGTCCATGGAGTCGAGGTACTGCGCCCGCATCTGCCGCTCGTCGACGGCACCGCAGATCTCCAGCATCCGGTCGGCCAGGGTGCTCTTGCCGTGATCGACGTGGCTGATGATGGAAAAGGCGCGCAGGCGCTCGAGAGGGATCACGCTGCTCCGGGGCGTTCGGGAGCCGGGGACGGCCCGTTGGGCCGGTTGTCGGCGGCACTGTTACCCTACCGGGGCCTCGATCGGGTCAGGGCACTGCCCCCCGACCGACCCGCCACACCACGAACAGCCGCCCACGCATTCCGGAGCCACGACGCCCATGGCGAACATCAAGAGTCAGATCAAGCGGAACCGCCAGAACGAGCGGAACCGGGAGCGCAACGTCGCGGTCCGCTCCGGGATCAAGACGGCGACGAAGAAGGCCGAGGACAGCGGAGCGGACGACGACATCCGCACGGCGCAGAGCGCGCTCGACTCGGCGGCGTCGAAGGGCCGCATCCACAAGAAGCAGGCCGCCCGCCGCACGTCGCGGCTCATGAAGCGCGCCGCCGGGCGGAGCTGACCCGGACGACCCGGCGGGTCGTGTCAGCCCTGGCGAGCCGGGCTGCCCCGCCCCGAGCCACGCCGTCCCGACCCACGCGACAGGCCGGCCAGACGGGCCACGAGCAGCTCCATCACCAACTCGCCGTCGAGCCCGGTTCCACCCCGGAGGTCGACATCGGCGGCGGCGAGGAGATCCACGGCACGGCGGAGCCGGTCGGATCCGAGCGCCCGTGCCTGCGACAACGCCAACTTGGCCGGATACGCCTTGACCTTCCGGCCTGTGAGCTCGTGAAGGACCTCCGCGGCCTGCTCTTCGTTCGTGATCGCCGGGTCGTCGAGCGCCAGGAGCCTCCGATAGTGGTTGTGCAGCATCGCCATGACCTGCAACGGGTGCATCGGCCCACCGGTCCGGGCACCCGCTGAGACGAGAAGCCCGCGGACCCTCTCCACCGCGCCGGGCACGTCGCCTGCGTCGAGTGCGTTGTTGAGCTCCCAGGCAGGGCGGGCGCCCGCCTCCCCCAGATAGGGCTCGACGTCGTCGACATCGAGGGGCGCATCCTCGCCCGACACCGCGCGAAGGATCTGCATCAGCTCCGGGACCCGTTCCGCATCGTCGCCGAGATGGGCGCTGATCCGGTCGCGCGCCGCTCTCGTGAGCGCAACCCCGACAGCAGTGCTCTGCTGCTCCAGGTGATCCGCGGCTCGGCCGGCCCGCACGCTGACCTTCTCGCCGCCGGCCGCCTTCACAGCCTTGGTGAGCGACGTGGGTGGGGTCCCACCACCACCGACCAGCACGAGCTCGGTGGTCGGGAGGGGATCGTCGAGATAGGCGACGAGCGGTACTGCCTCGTCGGCCGAGAGCACGCCGACGTCGCGCACGACCACGATCCGGGCACGGGTTCCGAACGGTGGGCTCGATGCCGCGCTCGCGGCCGCGGCGGCAGCCTGCCGACGGTCTTCGCTCGTGGCTTCCTTGTCGGGGAGCGTGAGCTCTTCGACAGCGAGGCTGCGGTCGTCGGTACCGACCATCTCGTTGACGAGGCCGGCCACCGCGTCGTCGCGGCCGCGACCGTCGCCGGTGACCAGGTGGACCGTCACGCCCGCCACCTCGCCTCGAGAAGCGCCTGGGTCATCCGCGCGACGCGAACCGAGCCGCCGACGTCGTGGACCCGCACGATCCGGCATCCACGCTCGATGCCGTAGGCGACGCTCGCCAGCGAGACCTCGCGGCGGTCGGTCAGTTCGAGGTCGAGCACCGCGCCGAGGAAGCGCTTGTTGGACGCCGAGAGGAACAGCGGGAAGCCGAGTTCCGCGAGGCGCGCGTGCTCGCGCAGGAGAACAGCGCTCTGGGCCGGCGTCTTCCCGAGATCGAGCCCTGCGTCGAGCATGATCCGCTCACGAGCGATTCCGGCGTCGCGTGCCGCGTCCGCACGCGCCACGAGGAACGCCGCGACATCACCGACGAGGTCGTCGTAGTGTGGGTCCGGATCGGCGACGCGCGGTTTCAACCTGATGTGTGTGGCCACCACCGACGCACCGTGGGCCGCCGCCACCGTCAGGTAGTCGGGGTCGCCGAACCCGCTGATGTCGTTGCCGACGACGGCTCCCACCGCGCACGCCTCGGCCAATACCGAGGCTCTCCACGTGTCGACCGACAACGGGATGTCGAAGCGCTCGCGCAGCGCCGCGAGTGCGGGTATCACGCGGTCGAGCTCCTCCGCCTCCCCCACGTCGGGGCCCGGCCCGGCCTTCACGCCCCCCACGTCGAGGATGTCGGCCCCCTCGTCGACGAGCACGGCCGCACGCTCGACGAGGCGGTCGAGCGCGAACGTCTCACCCTTGTCGTAGAAGGAGTCGGGCGTGCGGTTGAGAATGCCCATGACCAGAGTGCGGGCCGTGATGTCGTAGGCGCGCTCACCGAGAACGAGCTGCCGCGCAGCGTCGGCCGACGCGACGGGAGACGTGGATCGGGTCACGGGAAGCGCCGGCATCGGCGGCGAGCCTACCTTCGGCCCGTGTCGCCACC
Organism: Acidimicrobiia bacterium; assembly: GCA_041394025.1. Lineage (NCBI taxonomy): Bacteria > Bacillati > Actinomycetota > Acidimicrobiia > Acidimicrobiia bacterium. Next base: position 1,264,313 of record JAWKJA010000002.1, read on the forward strand.
CCCTGCGTGGTGAACCACCAGCCGCCGGACGGCGAGCATTGCGGCCACGGCGACGAGAAGCGCGACGCCACCCCGGCGCCCGACATCGACGGGGAGACGCGCGGCCACCTCGGCGACGGTCTCGACCCATCGGGCTGCCAGGAACGTGGGGATGCGGAAGAGGGCGGGTAGCGCCGGAAGCCACCATCCGAGCACGGCGTCGCTGATGCCGGCGGCGAAGCCCAGGGTCGTGATCGGCCCGGCCACCGGTACGGCCAGGAGGTTCGCGGGGACCGACACCAGCGGGACCGAGCCGAAGACCGTCAGCAGGACCGGTGTGACCCCGATCTGGGCGGCGACCGTGACGGCGAGGGGGAGCCTCACGAACGACGGTCCCCGCAGGCGGTGGGCGATCGGCACGGCCAGGGCGACGATGCCCGCGCTCGCCCCCACGGACAGCAGGAAGGCCACCGAGAACACCAGGAACGGGTCGAGGAGCACCAGGACGGCCACGGCCAGGCCCAGCGCCCGTGAGCCCGACACGGGACGCCCGACCAGCACACCGGCGAGTGAGGCCGCCGCCATCGTGGATGCCCGGAGGACCGACGGTTCGAAACGGGTCATGGCAGCGAAGACGACCAGCACGAGGAGCGAGGCGGGGATCCGGCCGAGCGGGCCGAGCCGGAGCAGGAGCGGCGCCGCCAGCGCCAGCACGAACGCAACGTTCGACCCCGACACCGCCAGCAGGTGCGTGAGCCCGGCGTCGCGGAAGTCGTCGAGCATGTCGTCGGGAATCGCCCGACGGTCGCCGAGGAGGAACCCGGCGACGAGCCCCCGCTCCGGGTCGGGCAACGGGTCGATGCCGGCCAGCACGGCGCGGCGGATCGGGTTGGCGACCGCGAGCACCGGCGACGACGGATCCGCGAAGTCGACGAGGTCGAGCGCACCCATCCGGCCCACGACGTGTTGGCGGGCGTAGCGCCGGTCGTAGCCCGTCAGCGGCGACAGCCACCCGCGCAGCACCACCGCGTCGCCGGCCTCGAGTTGCCCGATACGGCCGGCGGTCGGGGCGCCTGCCTCGACCAGGAGATGTCTCCCCCCGGCGGTGCGCCATGCGATGTCGGACGAGTCGCCGAGGAGCGCGAATCGCGTCGCCCGGACCTGGACGCGCGTCGAGAACCGACCGACGTCGGGATCGCCCACCACCGTGCCCGTCACGACGACGTCCGCACGCTGATCGACCGATTCGGTCAGGGGGGAGCGCTCCATGCCGTCGAGGGCACGCTGCATGGCGGCACCACCGAGGAGAAACGCGACGAGCAGGATCGCTGCGGCGCGCACCCGGGTCGCGGCGTCTCCGCGAGCGACCAGCGCGGCCACTCCCACCACTCCGGCACCCACGAGGGCGTATCCACCGGACCCGGCCCCGAGCCGGTCACCGACGTAGGCGCCGCCCGCCACCCCCACGGCCAGGAGAACCGGATAGAGCTCGAAGCCTTGGTGGTCCGACCCGGTACCGGCGAGTGAGCTGTTGCCGACCCGACCGTGCGCCGCCTCCGCTTCATCTCCGGGTGCGGTGCTCACACCGTGACGCGGTCGCGGAGGTCCTCGAAACGCTTCTCGCCGATCCCGCGTACATCCCGCAGCTCGTTGACCGAGCGGAAGCCCCCACGGGACTCCCGCTCGTCGATGATCGCCTCGGCCAGCACCGGCCCGATTCCCGGCAGCTCCTCGAGGTCGTCGGCATCCGCCTCGTTCAGGTTGACCGGTGCGTCGGGGTCCGCGTCACCGTCACCGCCGGCACCCGGCGTGTCGCCCACCCCGCCACTGACTCCGGATGCCGCCACCGGGTCGGGAGGGTCGCCACGGCGCGCCACCAGGATCCGCTGACCGTCCTCCAGGACGGCTGCCAGGTTGAGCCGATCGAGATCGGCGTCGGCCAGACCGCCGCCCGCGGAGTCGACGGCGTCACCGACCCGCGAACCCGGGGGGACCCGGACCACCCCGGGGCTGGCGACGGCACCGGCGACATGAACCACGATGTCGGCGTCCGGATCGACCGGTACCGCGCCGTCACGACCGTCGCCGCCGGTGTCGTCGGTCGTCGACGCGGGTTCGGCCGTGCCGACCGCCCCGGCGGCTCCGGTCGACGACGGTTGCCCGACGCCGAGTGCCGTCTCGTCGGGCCCGCCGGTTCCCGAGCGGTACCAGAGGAAGCCGGCCACGAGCGCGGCGGCGACGAGTACGGCAATGGCGGCACGGGGATCGGCCCCGAGGTCGCGCAGCCTGTCGCCGATCGTGGGAACGAACGCCGACGGTCCGAATCCGTCGGTCGGCGGGGCCGGATGTCGCCGCGACGGATCGTCGTGGTCATTGCTCTCGGGCATGGTCTCCTCCTGCGCGCGGTGGGCGGGAGGAAGACGGAGGGAAGTACCCGTACGCCGCGCACGCTACCAGCGCACGGGACCTGCGGGAAGGGCCGCGGGGCCTCAGCGACCGGAGAGCTGCCGGGCCTCGACCTCGAGGTGGATCTGCCGGTAGGCCTCGTGGTGCCCCAGGCCGCGTCGGCGCCGGGGACGTGGGCGTGGAGGGCGCGCTCGACGGGACTCAGACGGGGGCTCACCCGCGACCGCTCAACCGACGACGAAGTTCACGAGCCTGCCGGGCACGACGACGACGCGCCGGACCGTCACATCGGCGAGGTGTGCGCCGATTCGTTCGTCGGCGCGCGCGGCGGCTTCGAGCTCGTCGTCGTCGATCCCGGCCGGCACGAACAGCTTCGCCCTGACCTTGCCGTTCACCTGCACCGGCACCTCGATCTTCTCCACGACCAGGAGTGCCGGATCGGCCTCCGGAAACGGCTCGCGGGCCAGCGACCCGGCGCGCCCGGTGCGCTCCCACAGCTCCTCGGCGATGTGGGGTGCCAGCGGCGCGACCATGAGCACCAGCGGGCTCACGACCTCAGACGGCGAGGAGCCGGTGGTGCCGACGACCCGTGCCAGCGCGTTGTTGAGCTCGAAGAGGCGCGCGATGGCCGTGTTGAACTCGAGGTTCTCCATGTCGGTCGTCACGGCGTCGATGGTCCGGTGCAGCACGGCGCGGAGATCGGGATCCGCCGGCTCGTCGGTGACGATCGTCTCCCCGGTGTCCTCGTCGACGACGTTTCGCCACAGCCGCTGGAGGAACCGGTGGACGCCGATGATGTCGGAGGTCTGCCAGGGGCGGCTGGCGTCGAGAGGTCCCGTCGACATCTCGTAGAGGCGGAGCGTGTCGGCGCCGTACTCGGCGTAGATGTCGTCGGGAGCCACGGCGTTGCGCAGACTCTTGCCCATCTTCCCGAACTCACGCGTGACCGGACGGCCCTCGTAGCTGTAGGTCTCGCCGTCGGTGCCGTCGCCGTGCACCTCGACGTCGGCCGCGTCGACGTAGACGCCACGTTCGTCGCGATAGGCGGCGGCCAGGATGTAGCCCTGGTTGAACAGCCGGGCGAACGGTTCCGGTGTCGAGACGTGCCCGAGGTCGTACAGCACCTTGTGCCAGAACCGCGCGTAGAGGAGATGCAGGACGGCGTGCTCGACGCCGCCGACGTAGAGGTCGACGCCACCCGAGGCACGGTCGCCCTGCATCCAGTACGCCTCGATGTCGGGCGCGACGGCCGCCTCGGAGTCGGTGGGATCGAGGTAGCGCAGGTAGTACCAGCACGACCCCGCCCACTGCGGCATCGTGTTGAGCTCCCGCCGGTAGCTCTGCCTCCCGTCACCGAGATCGAGCTCCACGGCCGCCCACTCCTCGGCACGCGCGAGCGGTGGCTCGGGAAGCGTGTCCTCGTCGTCGGCCACGATGCGCGGCTCGAAGTCGTGGATCTCGGGCAGTTCGACGGGCAGCATGGTCTCGGGCACCGTGTGGGGTGCGCCGTCGGCGTCGTAGACGATCGGGAACGGCTCACCCCAGTAGCGCTGCCGGCTGAACAACCAGTCGCGCAGCTTGTAGGTGACCGCCGACCTCCCGGATCCCTGCGCGACGAGCCACGTCGTGATGGCCTCCTTGGCGGCCTCCACGCCGAGCCCGTCGAGAGAGACGTCGTCGTTGGCGGAGTTCACGCCGACACCGTCGCCCGTGTAGGCCTCGGGCCACTCCGAGATGTCGGCGCCGGGTGGGAGCCCGCGTTCCTCGAACCAGGAGTCGGGGGGCCCGATGACGCAGGCCTTGGGGAGCTCGAAGGCGTCGGCGAACTCGAAGTCGCGCTCGTCGTGGGCCGGGACGGCCATGATGGCTCCGGTGCCGTAGCCCATGAGCACGTAGTCGGCGACGAACACCGGGATGTGTTGGCCGTTCACCGGGTTCACGGCGAAGGCGCCGGTGAACACGCCCGTCTTCTCACGGCCCTCACTCTGGCGCTCGAGCTCGGACTTGGACCCGGCGAAGTCGCGGTAGCGCCGCACGGCCTCAGTGGGCTCGACGTCGGTGCCGAAGAGGCCACGCCACGCCACCGGGACCGGTGCGGCCCACTCGTCGCCCCCGGGCCACTCACCCGGGACGATGTGGTCGAGAACCGGGTGCTCCGGCGCCACGACCATGTACGTCGCGCCGAAGAGAGTGTCGGGGCGTGTCGTGAAGACCGTGAGATCGACGTCGGTGTGGCCCTCGATCCCGAAACGGACCTCGGCGCCGGTGCTGCGGCCGATCCAGTTCCGCTGCATCAGCTTCACGGAGTCGGCCCAGTCGAGGAGATCGAGGTCGGCCAACAGCCGCTCGGCGTACGCCGTGATGCGCAGCATCCACTGGCGCAGCGGCCGACGGTGCACGGGGTGGTCGCCGCGCTCGGAGCGGCCCTCGGGCGTGACCTCCTCGTTGGCGAGGACGGTCCCGAGCGCCGGGCACCAGTTGACGGGTTGCTCGTCGAGGTAGGCCAGCCGGTGGGCGTCGATCACCGCTCGACGGGTGGTGTCGTCGAGCTCGTTCCAGGGCGTGCTCGGGTCGACCCCCTCGGGGTACGCGTCAGGGTCCGGCCGGCGCTCCCCCGACTCGAGGTCCTCCACGAGCTCGGTGATCGGCCGCGCCCGCTCGGCGTCGCGGTCGTAGTAGGAGTCGAAGATCCGGCAGAAGATCCACTGGGTCCAGCGGTAGTAGTCGGGGTCCGTTGTGGCGACGCTGCGTCGTTCATCGTGACCGAGGCCGAGGCGCCGCAGCTGCCGGCGCATCGTGGCGATGTTCTCCTCGGTGGTGACGCGCGGATGGCGGCCCGTCTGCACGGCGTACTGCTCGGCGGGTAGCCCGAAGGCGTCGTAGCCCATGGCGTGGAGGACGTTGCGGCCCCGCATGCGCTGGAACCGGGCGTAGACGTCGGTTCCGATGTAGCCGAGGGGGTGGCCGACGTGGAGGCCGGCGCCACTCGGGTAGGGGAACATGTCGAGGACGTACAGCTTGTCGACACCGGCCAGCGCGTCGAAGCCGTCGGACAGCGGCCCGGACGGGTTGGGGGCGTGGAAGGTGTGCTCCTCGTCCCAGCGGTGCTGCCACCGCTTCTCGATGGCACCGGCGAGGGCTGCGTCGTAGCGGTGGGACGGCGTGGGCGGAGCCGGTTCGCCGGGCGTTGACGTCACGCCGGGGAGCGTACGCGCCATACGGCCCCGGGCCGGGAATGAAATCGGGGCGCTGCTATCGTTGTGCGCCCCGGGGCTGTAGCTCAGCCGGAAGAGCGCCTGCATGGCATGCAGGAGGTCGTGGGTTCAAGTCCCATCAGCTCCACTGCCCTCCCGACGACAACGCCCCACACACCCCCCACGAGCCGCCACCGAAACCGGGCGGTCACGACGGTTTCCCACCATGAGCACCAACGACACGACCGCGCACGAGGAGACGCCCGGCAGCGGCGCCATCGTCGAGCCGAGGAGGATCCGGGGACGGCACCTGGTCGGCATCACGGCGATCATCGTCGTGGTGGTCGTCGTGGGCACCTACCTCCTCGGCCGCACGACGGCGTCCACCGAGACCCGCTCGGCCGAGGACCAGCAGGTCCTGGAGGCCGCTGTCGTGGCCCAGGCCGTCGAGTTCGGCGACTTTCTCCTCCAGACCCGTGACGACTTCATCAAGGAACGCGAGGACAAGGGCGACGACGCCGACGACACCGAGAAGGAGGAGCTCGCCCTCGCCGAGGACAACATCGGCTACGACGACGTCCTGATGGAGGCGTCCGACGACTTCACCGACGGCGCCGACCTGGCGGTGCAGGTCCACGAGATCAAGGACGACACCGGAGTCCCCACGAAGTCCGAGGACGAGCCGGGCGACGAGGTCGACGATAACGGCTTCGTGCAGGTGGAGATCGGCTTCACGAGTGCCTGCATCGACCTGACGCTCCTCGACAAGGACGGGCCGAGCAGCGAGGTGGCCGACGGTGCCGAGATCTCGTGGGTCACCTCCGGGCCGTGCCCGACAGAGTCGGCTTACCCCGACACGACCACGACGACCACGACCTCGGGCGACACGACGACATCGACCACGACCGGGAACGGCTCCTGATGGCGAAGAAGAAGTCGAGGAAGCGTCGCTCCGCCGGCGGTCCCACGGGGAAGCCCGGGGCCGCCACGAAGGCGCAGGCGAAGCAGAGTCAGAAGGCCGGGACCTCCGGCCCGAAGACCCGAAAAGGCACGAAGCCCGACTCCAAGCAGCCACGCTCGGTCTTCGACGTGGCGAAGGGCACCTCGCAGGCCCAGCGCATCACGATCGCCACGGTCATCGTGGTCGTGGCCGCCGTGGCGGGCCTCGTCGCCGGCCGCTCCGCAGGGTCGAACCCCGGGCGCTACAACGACGAGTCGGCGGCCGTCGATGCCGCCCGCGATTCGGGTGACTTCGACCTCACGCCAGGCACCGCGACGCAACTCCCAGCGGGTGAGACCGGGCCGATCTGCGTCCCCGACAGCGAGGGCACGAGCCCCACGCAGGGTACGTGCGGCTCACCACCGCCGGCATCCGGTGAGAGCGAGGCGGGCACCACGGAGACGACGGCGGCGGAGTAGCCGCCCTCATAGCCGCGCTCGGGTGGCGGCGACATCCGCGTCTTCCTCGACCCCGTCTTCCCCCACCCCGCCTGCACCCGCGCCCGTGTCCACGACGGGGGCGTCGGCCCAGAGCCTCTCGAGGTCGTAGAGGTCGCGCGACCCGGGATCGAACACGTGGACGACGATGTCGCCGAAATCGACGAGGACCCACTCGGACTCCTCGAGACCCTCCACCCGTGGCGTGGCATCGGGCCGGGTGCTCGACATGTTCTCCTCGACGGCGTCGACGATCGTGCGGATCTGGCGGCTGTTGGTGCCCGTCGTAATCACGAAGTACTCGGCGATCCCCAGGATGTCGCCCACGTCGAGGGCGACGGTGTCGACACCACCCTTGTCGCCGGCCGCGCCGACGACACCTGCGACCCGCCGGAGCACGTCATCGTCGTGGGTCGCCAGGTCGCCTCCTCAGGTCGCGGGCGCCGGTGCGGCGCCAGGGTCGGTGGGTGCGATGTCGGCACCGATCACAACTGTGACGTCGACCGAGCCGAGCTCGGGGTCGGCCTTCCCGACGGGCGCTCCCCCGAGAATCCCGGCGATCTCCTGCGCGGCCTCGCGGTTCTCGTCGCGATGGTACGCGACGCTCGTCTTCTCGATCCCGAAACCCGGGATGTTGCCCGTCAGCGTGACCTCGACGCCCAGGGGCATGAGCGCCTCGGCGACACCGGCGGTGACTCCCACGAGGCCGGCGCCATTGCGGAGCTCGACGCGGGGGCGGGACCCGTCGGGAGCCATGACGGCGCCGGGGAACAGGCTGTCGAGGGTGGCGGGGATGTCGTCGTCGCGCAGGCGGAAGCGCTCGTCGTCGCCGCTTCCGACGGGCTCCACCGGGAGTGTCTCGACGTGCACGCCGCCCGCTGCCGCCTCTACGAGGGGCTCGAGGCCCGGTGCACCCGCCAGGACGCCATCGGCCACGCCGGTGTCGGCGGACATCGCGGCGAGGAGTCCCTCGAGGACGGCCTGGGCGGTGACGAGATCGTCCAGTTCGCTGCCTTCGCCGGGGAGGAGGAGCAGTCGACCGGCGTCCTGGCCGCTGATCGTCTGGTTGCCGGCGGGGAACGACACGCGGCCGTCGTCGGTGTCGATCGTCACGGGCTCGCGCAGCCGGACGTCGACCGCCGGAACGGCCGCGAGGGTGGCCGACAGGTCGAGAGTCGGCACCATGGTGGCGTCACCGCTGCGGACGCCCAGGGCGTTCGACACACTCAGGGGGAGGAGACCGCCCGGCTCACCGACCTCGACCGGCACCTCCCGCAGCGGCCGCGGCCCGAGCGAGGGGACCTCCACCTGCGTTCCGACGGGGACGAGCAGCAGCGACGGGCCCCCGTCGGCGTTCTCACCCACGAGGACCAGCAGCGACGCTGTCCCGTCGGGATCCACGGAGCCGATGAGATGCGTCGTGGTCTCCTCGACCGCCGCGGGCTCGGAAGCAGCCGGTGCGTCCGGCGGCGTGCCGGACCGGTCCGTGAGGCGGCTCACGGCCACCGTCGTGGCGGCGAGCAGCACCACGACGAGGAGTACGAGCAGCGCGACCCGGACACGGCGCCGGCGACGCCGGAGTTGCCGCCTGCTTCGTCGCGGAAGGGGAGCGGCGGCGGGTTCCGGGCCGTCGTAGAGGGGATCGACATCGACGATGACCGGATCGTCGTCGCCCACGCGTGGCAGAGGAGGTGTGATCGGCCGCTCCGTGAGCGTGGTTCCCGAGCCCTCAACCATCGCGCGCAGTGTAGAGGTGTCGCTGCGCGATCTGGCGTACCACAGCCGGCGGAAGGAGCCCGCCCACGGGCCGGCCTGCGGCCAGGCGCTCGCGGATACCGTGGGAGCTGATGTCGAGGCGGGCGACGTCGACGGTTTCCACGCGTCCGGCCAGGTTCTGGGGGACGCCGGTGCCGACGTCGGCGTCGGTGCTCCTCTCGAACGCCACGACCGTCGCCAGGTCCCAGAGGGACTCCGCACGGTGCCACGTGTGGAGGGTGCGGAGAGCGTCGGTTCCGAGGAGCAGAAAGAGCTCACGGTCGGGCGCCGAGAGCAGCTCGAGTGTCTCGACGGTGTAGCTCGGCCCGGAGCGTCGTATCTCGACGTCGCTGACCTCGAGGCCGTCGATGCCCGCCACGGCCGTTTCGACCATCGCCAGGCGTTCCGCAGCGGGCGCTTCCACCGTCCCGGCCTTCTGCCAGGGCTCACCCGCCGGAATCATGACGACGGAGTCGAGTTCGAGCGCGTGGCCGGCGTCGAGTGCCGCGGCGATGTGGCCGTTGTGGACGGGGTCGAAGGTTCCCCCGAAGACACCGAGTCGGGTCACGTCACCATCTCCACCCCCGCCATAGCCTCGATACACCGGTGGGGCCCGCGACGGTCCTCTACCATCACGACGTGCCCATCGAGTCGTCGGGCTCCGACGAGTCCGTGTACGTGCTCCTCCAGGTTCGGCTTCCCGACCGCCCGGGTGGCCTCGGGCTCGTGGCCTCGCGCATCGGTGCCCTGCGCGGCGACATCGTCGACGTGACGGTTCTCGATCACCGCTCGGCGTCTGCGGTCGACCAGCTCACGGTGCGCTTGGGGTCGGCCGACCACCTCCGGATGGTCGTGCGCGAGGTCGAGGAGGTCGACGGGGTCACCGTGGAGGCGGCCCGGCTCGTTGCCGATCCCCGGGATCCCGGAGCGGAGACACTCCGCACGATCTCGGCACTGCTCGAGGCCCACAACGTCTCCGAGCTCCAGCGCAGCCTCGCCCACGGCATCCGGCGGCGCTTCGTGGCCGAGTGGGCGATGGTCGTGACCGCCGATGCCGTGGTGGCGACCTCGGGCCCGGCACCGGCGCTGTCGGGCATCCCCGGCGCGCGCCCTGCAACCGGCAACGAAGGTGGCGAAGCGGACGGCAGCGACGCCGCCGACGGCGAGAGCACGGGCGACCCCGGCGTCGACCACGGTGACGGGACCCTCGCCGGGGGCACCATCGCCCGGGGGCTGTTGCCCGAGCACGGCGCCGAGGTCCTCGTCGGGCGACCCGACCACCCTTTCTACCCCCGCGAGTGCGCCATGGTCCGGATCATGAGCCGGATGGCCGACGCCGTGTGGGGTCACCACGACTCTCGGTAGGTCGGGCACGTCACGTGTCGATCACGGCGGTGACGAACCGTTCGAGCTGGCGCAGGTTGCGGCACTCGTAGACCCCGTCGCAGTGCGGCGCGTACTCCCCGACGACGGAGTCTCCGCTGTCCCAGTAGCCGCGGGGCTCGGGATTGAGCCAGTAGACGTGACGTCCGCGCTTGCGGAGATCCTCGAGGACCCAGGCCTGTGTGGCGTGGTAGTTGTTGCGCGCGTCGCCGAGCACGAGTACGGAGGTCTTCGGGGTGACCTCGCGGGCGTGGCGCTCGTGGAAGACCTCGAGGGCGTGCCCGTAGTCGGAGTGACCGTCGACCCACACGACATCGGCCTCGGTGTTGACCCTCTGGACGGCGTCGGCGACGTCGTCGGACTCCTCGAAGAAGCGGGTGACCTCGTCGATCCCGTCGATGAACACCCAGGAGCGAACACGCGAGAACTGACTCGCCATGGCGTGCACGAACTGGAGCGTGAAGCGGGCGAAGCTGGCCACCGAGCCCGAGATGTCGGCCACCACCATGATCTCGGGCTTCGACGGGCGGGGATTCCGGAACTTCGGCTCGGCCGGTACGCCGCCGTACGACAGTGAGTGACGAACGGTGGAGCGGAAGTCGAGGTGACCCCGGTTACGCCGCTTCCGCCGCTGCGCCAGCCGCGCGGCCAGAGCGCGGGTCAACGGGTAGATGGCCCGCTGCAGGGCCAGCATCTCCACGCGCGAGGCGTGCATGAACTCGGCGTCCTCGGGAAGTGGCTTGCGCAGCGTTCGCGCCATCGCCTCCGGACCGCGGTCGGCGACGAGGCGGCGACGGATCTCCTCCTCCACCAGCTCACGAAGAACCCCGACGCGACGCTCCGACTCCTCGCGGGCCAGACGCTCGGCCAGTGGGTCGGCGTCCTCGACGTCGGCGTCGTCCTGCTCGGCCGACACGAGACGCTCGAGCAGATCGTCGACGTCGAGCTGCCGCAGCGTTCGGTACAGGTAGTAGGTGCCGCCGACGGGACGACCGGGCTCCATACCGGCGAACCGCCCCACGGCGTCGGCGGCGAGGGCACGCAGCTCGTCGCGGTCCATCCCGCCGAGCGCCGCCACGATCAGATCGCGTAGCTCGTCGTCGGAGAGCTGGTCGCCCGCTCCCCCGCCACCCGGTGCGCCACCGGCGGCTGACCGCTCACCGTCGTCGTCAGCCTCGGCGGGCGACGAGCCCAGCAGCGAGAAGTAGACGTCGAACACGGTGTCGAAGGCCGGCCGGTGCCTGTGGTGCTTGATGAGCGTTGCGGCCAGGACGGCGCGAAGCGCCTCGCGGTCTTCGAGGCCGATGTGGCGCACCGCCTCCATCGCATCGAGGTTCTCCGTCATCGAGACGGGGAGACCCGCCGCGCGGAGCTCGTGCACGAAGCCCTGGAGGACGTCGAGCATGGCGGCGTCGTCGTGCAGCGTCGCGCCCGACGCGTTCAGGCCCGGGAAACGGTACGAGCGCAGGCTCAACCGACCGTTCCGCCCGCGCCCAGTGGGTTCTTGGCGTCGGCCCCGAGCTCGCTGCGCGCCTTGGCGATGTCGGACTGGTACTTGAGCAGCACGTGCAGCGTCTCCTCGAGCACGCCGGCGTCGATCTCGTGGCGACCCAGGAACAGGAGCGTGCGGGCCCAGTCGATCGTCTCGGAGATCGACGGCGCCTTCTTGAGGTCGAGCGCGCGCACCGACCGCACGACAGCGGCCACCTGCCGCGCGAGGTCTTCGTCGATCTCGGGGACGCGTACGCGTACGATCTCGCGTTCCCGGTCGAGGTCGGGGTAGTCGACGTGCAGGTAGAGACACCGGCGCTTCAGGGCCTCGGACAGCTCCCGGGTGTTGTTGGAGGTGAGGAACACCGCCGGGCGCTGGGTGCCCTTGATCGTGCCGAGTTCGGGGATCGAGACCTGGAAATCGGAGAGCACCTCGAGGAGAAGCGCCTCGGTCTCCACCTCGACGCGGTCGACCTCGTCGATCAGCAGAACCACGGGCTCCTCGGAGCGGATCGCCTCGAGAAGTGGGCGGGTGAGGAGGAACTGCTCCGAGAAGATGTCGGACTCGACCTCGGCCCAACTCGCCTCGTGCTCGCGGTCGGCCTGAATCCGCAGGAGCTGCTTCTTGTAGTTCCACTCGTAGAGCGCCTTCGACTCGTCGAGGCCCTCGTAGCACTGGAGGCGGATGAGCCGCGATCCCGACACCGTGGCCACGGCCTTGGCGAGCTCGGTCTTGCCGACGCCGGCGGGACCCTCGACGAGCACCGGCTTTCCGAGCTTCTCGGCGAGAAAGACGACGCCGGCGATGCCCGACTCGGCGAGGTAGTCGGCGTCGCGCAGGCGTTCCACGACGTCGTCGACGGACTCGAAGGCCGTCATCGCTGCTCGCTCATGGTCGCCTGTTCCGTCACTCCCGGACCTGTCCGTCACCCCAGAGCAGGTACTTGGTGGTGGTGAGCTCGCGGAGGCCCATCGGGCCGCGGGCGTGGAGCTTCTGGGTCGAGATCCCGATCTCCGCTCCGAAACCGAAGAACTCACCGTCGGTGAACCGGGTGGACGCGTTGACCACGATCGCCGCGGCGTCGACGCGCTCGGCGAACTGTCGGGCCGCGGCGAGCTCGGTCGTGACGATGGCTTCGGTGTGCCCGGAGCTGTGGCGATTGACGTGGTCGATGGCTGCGTCGAGTGATGCGACGACACCGACGGACATCTCGAGAGCGAGGAACTCCCTGCTGAAGTCGGCATCGGTGGCCGAGCCCATCCCGGACACGATGGCGCGCGCTGCGTCGTCACCGACGAGCGTGACACCTTCATCGACGAGCGCGGATGCGACCCGGGGAAGGAACTCACCCGCGATGTCGGCGTGAACGATGAGGGACTCGGCGGCGTTGCACACACTCGGGCGCTGGGTCTTCGCGTTCACCACGATCCGAGTGGCCGTGTCGAGATCGGCGTCCTTGTCGACGTAGACCTGGCAGTTGCCGTCGCCGTCGACGATCACGGGCACGGTGGCGTGCTCCGCGATGCTGGCGAGGAGCGCCGGCCCGCCACGGGGGATCAGGCAGTCGACGTAGCCCTCGAGCTGCATGACCGCCGCCGCCGTCTCGTGCGAGGTGTCCTCGACGAGGAGCACGGAGTCCTCCGGCAGCCCGGCCTTTCGGGCCGCGGCGCGCAACACGGCCGCCACGGCCGTGTTGGACCGCAGGGCCGTGGACGAACCCCGCAGCAGGGAAGCGTTGCCCGACTTGAGGCACAGGCCGGCGGCGTCGCTCGTGACATTGGGCCGGTTCTCATAGATGATGGCGAGGACCCCGAGGGGAACCCGCACCTTCTCGATGACGACGCCGTTGGCCCGCCGGGTCCCGCCGACGATCTCCCCGACAGGGTCTTCGAGACCCGCGACGGTGCGGAGCCCCGCCGCCATCGACTCGAGGCGCTCTTCGTCGAGCCGGAGCCGGTCGAGCGGCGTGCCGCCCACACCCTCGGACCGGGCAGTGTCGAGGTCTCCGGCGTTGGCCTCGAGGATCTCGGGTGCCCGCTCGCCCAGGAGCTCCGCGGCGACGAGGAGGGCGTTGTTCTTCGTGTCGGTCGAGGCGACGGCCAGAGCCCGTGAGGCCTCGCGTGCACGACGGCCGAGATCGACGACGGCATCGGGAAGGGTGGCGGAGCGCACGGGCATCACACAAGCCTACTTCGCCCCGTGTGCAGGGCCCCCCGGTATCGGGCCGTCGGCCGTCCCGTCGCACGCACACCGGCCGCCAGGAGAACCATCAGGAGAAGTCGTCAGGGGAGAACGACGAGGTCGTCGCGGTGCACGACCTCCTGCGGGTCCCCCTCGTCGAGGTCGTCGGTTCGTCGCCCGGCAATGCGTTCCAACTCGCGGACCGGATAGCGCACGAGACCCTTGGCAAAGACCTGACCGTCGGAACCGACGATCTCCACGGCGTCGCCGTTGCCGAACGTGCCCTCCACGGACAGAACACCGGCAGGGAGGAGCGAACGACCGTCGTTCACGAGGGCGGAGCGAGCGCCGTCGTCGACGGTGATCCGGCCCTCGGCGCCACGGGCGAAGGCGATCCACAACTTCCGGCTCGGGAGCTTCCGGTCGTGCGGTCGCACGACGGTGCCCGACGGACGGCCGTCGAGAACACCGCTGACAGCGTCGTCGGCGTGCGCCGCGGTGATCACGACCTGGACGCCGGACCACGACGCGATCTTCGCGGCTGCCAACTTGCTCGCCATCCCCCCACTCCCGCGGTCGGTGCCGGCCCCCCCCGCCGCCGCCTCCAGGGCGTCGTCGACCTCCACGATCTCCTCGATGAGCGAGGCTTCCGCGTCGATGCGGGGGTCGGCGGTGAACAGCCCCGGCGTGTCGGTGAGCAGGATCAGGGCATCGGCATCCACGAGGTGGGCCACGAGGGCCGCCAGGCGGTCGTTGTCGCCGTAGCGGATCTCGTCGACGGCCACGGTGTCGTTCTCGTTGACGACCGGGAGGACCCCGAGGTCGAGAAGCCGGGCGAGCGTCGACCGGGCGTGCAGGTACTGCGTTCGGTGCCCGAAGTCGAACGGGGTGAGCAGCACCTGGCCCGCGACCACCCCCGAGGACCCGAGCAGTGCACTCACCCGCTCCATCAGCCGCGGCTGGCCGACCGCGGCGACGGCCTGGAGTGCCGCCACGTCGGTGGGCCGCTCGGCCATCCCGAGAGCGGGAAGCCCCGCCGCGATCGCCCCCGAGGTGACGAGAACCACCCGGTGACCATCGCGCCGTGCGGCCGCGAGGTCGGCGCACAGCTTGACCATCGCGGCAGCATCGAGCTCCCCGCGTTCGTCGGTGATCGACGACGTCCCGACCTTCACGACGACCGTGCTCATACGGGCCCTCCGGGCGCGGTGCTGTACTCGAGCTCGATGTCGCCGACGCGCACCGTGTCACCCTCCGACACTCCGGCACGTTCCAGGGCGCGCTCGACACCCATGCGGCGGAAACGGCCCTGCACGTAGTCGATCGCCTCGGCGTTCGTGAGATCAGCCATGGCGACCACCCGTTCTGCCTGCCGTCCGGTGACCCGCAACGTACCGTCGTCGTCACGGACCACGGAGAACCCCTCCTCGGTGGGCCGGTGCACCACGAACGCCGCACGTTCGGGCTCGAGGAGGCGCGCGGCCTCGACGGCCTCGGCCAGGGCTCCGAGAAACGGGTCGAGGCCCTCACCGGTGACCGCCGAGACACGGAACCGGTCGGGACCCTCCTCGAGACCGAACGCCGCGACGTCGCTCTTGTTGCCGACGACGATCCGGGGACGTTCCAGGAGCTCGGGGCGGTAGCGGCGCAACTCGTCGAGCAGGACCGTCTCCTGGTGCTCCGGGTCGACACCCCCCACCTCGGCGAGGTCGAGGACGAGGACGAGGACACGGGCCCGCTCGGTGTGGCGGAGGAATTCGTGACCGAGGCCCCGTCCCTCGGCGGCCCCCTCGACGATCCCGGGGATGTCGGCCAGGACGAATTCGTGCTCGTGGAACCGGACGACCCCGAGGTGCGGCTCGAGCGTCGTGAACGGGTAGTCGGCGATCCGGGGCCGCGCGGCACTCACACGCGAGATCAGCGTGGACTTGCCGGCGTTGGGAAAGCCGACCAGGGCCGCGTCGGCCAGAAGGCGCAGCTCCAGCTCGAGCCAGATCTCCTCGCCGTACTCCCCCTGTTCGGCGAAACCGGGGGCCCGTCGGGCGTTCGTGAGAAAGCGCGCGTTGCCGGCTCCTCCCTGTCCCCCACGGGCGGCGACGTAGCGGTCACCGTGGCCCACGAGGTCGGCGAGCAGCGCACCGTTACGGTCGCGCACCGTGGTTCCCGGAGGCACCCGAACCTCGAGGTCGTCACCCGAAGCACCCCGACGCTTCGTGCCGCCCCCGTGGCTCCCCGAGGCCGCACGCCGGTGGGGGTGATCGCGAAAGGCGAGCAGCGATGCCACGTTGCGGTCGGCCACGAGCACGACGTCCCCGCCGCGGCCACCGTCGCCCCCGTCGGGGCCCCCACGGGGGGTGTGCGCCTCACGGCGGAAGGACACCGACCCGGCGCCACCATCGCCGGCGCGCACGTTGAGCTGCGCGCGGTCGACGAACTGCCCGCGGCCTACCCGACTGCGATCTCTGTCGGAGCGTCCCACGGGGTCAAGGATACGAAAGCACCCGGCAGCCGACCGTCCTGAATCTCACCGCCGGGCCGCGTGGAGCCGGGCGGGCAGGACGGGTCAGGACCCCGGCGTCTCCACCACGTCGATGAGCTGGCGCCCGCGACGTGAGCCGAACGACACGGTGCCGTCGCTCGTGGCGAAGAGGGTGTCGTCCCTGCCCTTGCCGACGTTCTCGCCGGGGTGGAACTTCGTACCGCGCTGGCGCACGAGGATCGCTCCCGCCCGGACCTGCGTTCCGCTGAAGACCTTCACACCCAGCCGCTGGGCTGCGGAGTCGCGACCGTTGCGGGACGACGAGGCACCCTTCTTCTTCGACATCAGTCGTTCTCCTTCGTGTCCGGGGCCTTCTTCGCTGTCGCCTTCTTGGCCGGGGACTTCTTCACCGGCGACTTCTTCACTGCGGGCTTCTTCGCTGCGGGCTTCTTCGCTGCGGGCTTCTTCGCCGGGGACTTCTTCGCTGCGGGCTTCTTCGCCGGGGACTTCTTCGCTGCGGGCTTCTTCGCCGGGGACGTCGCTCCACCGGGCACGTCGATCGAGGTGATCTCGATCACGGAGAGATCCTGGCGGTGGCCCCACCGCCTCCGCTGGTTGCTCTTGTTCTTGTAGGTGAAGCCCGTGATCTTCGGGCCGCGCGTGTCGCCGACCACCCGCGCTCTCACCGTGGTGCCCTCGAGGTCAGCGGGCTTCGCCCGCACGGAGTCGCCGTCGACGACCATCAGCGGTGTGAGCTCGAGCTCGTCGCCCACGACGCGCTCGACCTCCAGCGTCTGGCCCTTCTCGACCCGGAACTGCTTTCCGCCGGTTCGGATGACTGCGTACACGCGCGTGGGACCTCGAGTGGAACCAATGGGACCCGACAGGTTACCCCGCCGCTCGTCGGTGGCCCCAGCCGGGGCTTTCCTTCCCCGACTCGTTCCCCGGCCGTCCCACCGGGTCAGCCGTCGAGCACCTCGTCGTCGACGATGAAGCCCCGGCCCTCACACACCTCGCAGGTGTGGGAGAACGACTCGACCAGGCCCTCGGAGATGCGCTTCCGGGTCATCTCGACGAGGCCCAGGTCGCTGATCGGGAAGGCCTGGGTCCGGGTCTTGTCGCGCGCCAGGGCCTCGTCGAGGCGCTCCTGCACCTTCTGACGGTTCGACGTGCTCTCCATGTCGATGAAGTCGATCACGATGATCCCGCCGATGTCGCGAAGGCGGAGCTGGCGCGCGACCTCATCGGCCGCCTCGAGGTTGTTCTCGAACACCGTCTGCTCGAGGTTCTTCTTCCCGACGTTCTTGCCGGTGTTGACGTCGATGACCGTGAGGGCCTCGGTCCGTTCGATGATCAGCGAGCCCCCCGACGGCAGCCAGACCTTGCGGTCGAGTGCCTTGTGGAGCTGTTCGTGCACGTGGTGCCGTTCGAACACCGGAAGGCTCTCGTCGTCGTAGTACTCGACACGGTCGGCCAGCTCGGGCGTGATGGCGGCCACGTAGTCGCGCACCTGCTCGTAGAGCTCGCGGTCGTCGATCACGACACCCCGGTATTCGCGGGTGAACTCCTCACGGATGATCCGTAGCGCCAGCGACGGCTCCTGGTAGACCAACCGGGGCGGCTTGGCCCCCTTGGCGAGCTTCTGGATCTCGGCCCACTGGGCCCGGAGCCGCTCCACGTCGCGACGCAGCTCGTCGGGACTGGCACCTTCGGCCGCGGTTCGTACGATCAGCCCGGCGTCATCGGGTCGGACCTTGTCGAGCACGCGTCGAAGCCGCTTGCGTTCCTCGTCGGGCAGACGCTTGGAGATGCCGTAGGTGTCGCGTTGGCCGGGGACCATCACGACGAAGCGGCCGGCGAGGCTGACGTCCTGGGTGAGCCGCGCTCCCTTGTGACCGATCGGGTTCTTGACGGCCTGGACGAGAACCGTCTGGCCGTTCTTGAGGAGCTTCTCGATCTTGGTGTTCCGGCCCTTCCCCTGATCGTCGACGTCGGAGCGGTAGATGACGCCGTTCTTGGGCGTGCCGAAGTCGACGAAGGCCGCCTCCATGCCCGGCAGGACGTTCTGCACGCGGCCGAGGTAGATGTTGCCGTCGATGGACATGGCGGCGTCCTCGGGGCGGGACACGTAGTGCTCGACGAGGTTGCGGCCCTCCTGCACGGCGATGTGGGTCGTGCCGTCGTCGCCGACGTGCACGCAGAGGAAGTAGCGTCCCGCCGGACGGCCCTTGCGGGTACGCCCCTTTCGCCGCCTCAGGACCGCGTCGTCGAGATCCTCGAGGTCGTCGAGGTCGCTGTCGTGGTCGACACCCAGATCTGCGGTGACGACCCGCCCACCGCCTCGCGCCGAGTCCTTCGCCGGGCCGCGGCCACCACCGTTCTGCTTCTCCTGGCTCTGGCCCTTCTGGCCCCCACGCCCACGGCCGCGACCGCCCCGTCGCCGGCGCCGGCTGCGCGACGAGCCACCATCGTTGCCGCCTCCGCTGCCGCTGCGGTTGTCGCCACCGCCGTCGGCGGCCCGACCGGAGTCCTTGCCGTCTCCGCTGCTGTCGCCACCCTTCGGCCGGCGTGGGCCGGGAGGAGGTGGCGGGGCCGGCCGCGTGTCACCGATCTTGGGCTTGATCGACAGCCCCGCGTCGTCGGCCGCCTGTGCCGTGACGTCGTCGGCGGTCAGCCCGCGGTCGGCGGCCGGGTCACTCCAGTCGCGCGTTGTCTCACTGTCGTCGGACCGACGTGCGTCGGCCTGATCGGCGGTGTCGGGAGCCGCGCGGCCCCCGCTCGTTGTGTCGTCGGACATTCGATCCTTCTCTCATGATGCGCACGCCGCCTCGGCGTGCGGGCGCGTGTCGGCCTCCAGCGGCTCCAGCCGCGAGCCGTCACGCTCGATCCACTGTCTCGTTCTTCGCACCCGACCAGCCTGCCAGCCGGGGCCGAGCTCGTCGGTGACCTCGCCGGGTCGGGGCCCGGAGCTCCCGGTGGCCAGTGCCATGGCGAGGACATTGCCGGCAACGTCGAGGTCCAGCACCCCTGCCCGCAGGTCGGCCTCACGTTCCTTACCCTTTCGAACGCGTACGACGGACACGAAGTCGCGCGCCAGGAAGCGCTCCGCCGCATTCCTGAGCTCTGCGGGCGTCACGCTGCTCCAGTCGGCGTCGACGACCTCGAGCGCATAGTCGACACGCGTGATGCTCTCCTGGAGCGCCGGCGCGTGTTCGACCAGGGTCTCCGCCCCCGTGATCTCCATGCCCTCGGGCAAGGCCGCCGACAGGGACTCTCCGACCTCTCCCGGCTCGACGGTCTCGGCAAATGCCACGTCGAGGTACTCCGCGTCGCTCTCGGCACCGACCGGCAGTGCCAGGCCGAAGCTCATCTTCGGCCGCGGCGAGAAACCCTCGGTGAACGCCACAGGAAGCCGCCCGACGCGTACCGCCCGGTCGAACGCCCGTGCCACGTCGCGATGGGAGATGAAGCGCACCTTTCCGCGCTTGGTGAAGCGGAAGCGTACGGGCTGCCCGACGCCGCCCCTCACGACGTTGCCCCGACCTCTGCCGCCCCGACGTCGGCCGCCACGAGCTCCGCCGCGGGGACCTGCACCGCCGCTGCGATCGTCGGGCCGAACGCGACCGGAACGCCATCGAGGTCCTGTCCGGTCCCCTGACTGCCACCCGCCGGCGGGACGGGTGACGCCACGACGTGCTCCAGCCCGTACTCGGTGCAGGCACCGCAGTCGTAGCACGGGGTCCACCGGCAGTCGGGCGCCCCGTGGGCGGCCAGTGCCGCCTGCCAGTCCTGCCAGAGGAAGTCGCGGTGCAGCCCTGCGTGGATGTGGTCCCACGGCTGGATCTCGTCCTCGCCACGGTGTCGGGTGACATACCAGTCGGGGTCGAGCCCTTCCGCTGCCATGGCGTCGAGCCACGGGCCGAGCGAGAAGTGCTCGCTCCACTCCTGGAACGTCCCCCCGGAGCGCCACACTCGCTCGATCACGGGGCCGAGACGCCGGTCGCCCCGCGACGCGAGACCCTCGGCGAAACTCGCCTCCGGGTCGTGCCACCGGACCTTGGCGTTCGTGCCCCGCAACTCGCCGCGCACGAGGTCGATCTTGCGGCGAAGCTCGTCGACACCGTTCTGGCCGAACCACTGGAACGGCGTCTGGGCTTTCGGGACGAACCCGCCGAGTGACACGGTGCAGGACGCCTGCTTCGTGTGTGTACGACCGGTCTCGACGACGTTGCGCGCAAGCTCGGCGATCCCGAGTGTGTCGTCGTCCATCTCGGTGGGCAGCCCCGTGAGGAAGTACAGCTTCACGCGTCGCCACCCCTGCGAGTAGGCCCCGTCGACCGCTGCGTAGAGATCGTCGTCCGAGACGAGCTTGTTGATGACCTGGCGGATCCGCCAACTCCCCCCCTCGGGGGCGAAGGTGAGCCCGGTACGACGGACCTTCTGGATCTGGCTCGCGATCCCGACGGTGAAGGCGTCGACCCGCAGTGACGGCAGCGACAGCCCGACGTTCCCGCACCCCTCCTGGTTGTCGACGAGGTCGGCGACGAGCCCGTCGATGCCGGAGAAGTCGGCACTGGAGAGCGAGGTGAGCGCCACCTCGTCGTAGCCCGTGCGGCGCAGGCCGTCCTCCACCATCGTGCGCACCTGGTCGGCCGGGCGTTCCCGCACGGGTCGCGTGATCATCCCGGCCTGGCAGAAGCGGCACCCTCGGGTGCACCCGCGGAAGACCTCGACGTTGAGGCGGTCGTGCACCACCTCGATGAGCGGCACCAACTGGTTGCGTGGGTACGGCCAGTCGGCGAGGTCGGCGATCGTGCGCTTCTCGACGAGCTCGGGGATCTCGGGAAAGCGGGGGCTCACGCCTGCGATCGCCGCACCGTCGTACTCGACGTCGTACATCGACGGCGCGTAGACGCCCGGAATCGTGGCGAGATCGCGCAGCACAGCCCCGCGGTCCGCCCGACCGCCGCGCTTCCACGCTCCCACGACCTCGGTGACCTCCCCCACCGCCTCCTCGCCGTCGCCGATCACGAACACATCGACGAAGTCGGCCAACGGCTCGGGATTGAACGTGCAGTGGCCGCCGGCCATGACGAGCGGGTCCTCGGGACGGCGCTGCGACGCCCGCACGGGTATGCCGGACAGGTCGAGGCACTCGAGGAGGTTCGTGTAGACGAGCTCCGCCGACACGTTGAAGGCGACGATGTCGAAGCCGACGGCGGCGATGTGCTGGTCGACCGAGAAGAACGGCACGCCCTCGGCCCGCATCAGGGCCGCCATGTCGGTCCACGGCGCGTAGGAGCGCTCGGCGGAGGCGTCGTCGCGTTCGTTCAGGATCTCGTAGAGGATCTGGAGCCCCTGGTTGGGCAGGCCCACTTCGTAGGTGTCGGGATAGACGAGCAGCCAGGAAACGTCGAGCGGGCGGTGCGCCGGGGTGAGGCTGCCCTGCTCCATTCCGATGTAGCGAGCGGGCTTCTGGACCCTGGCCAGGAGCGGTTCGATCCGCGGCCAGAGGTTCTCCATGTGTCCTCAGCCTACCGCCCGCCACCCGACACCCGCGAAAGACCGTGGCGATGCCGTATCGGACGGCAGAGACGGCGGGACGGGTCAGGAGAAACGGCGCATGTGCACGTTGGCCACGAGCCCGACGAGGGCGAACGCCACGATGGTCGACGACCCGCCGTGGCTCATGAAGGGCAGCGGGATACCCGTGACCGGCATGATTCCCATGGTCATCCCGACGCTCTGGAAGATCTGGAACGCGAACATCGAAAGGACACCGATACAACACAACTGGCCGAAGAGGTCGCGCGAGAGCTGGGCGGCGCGCCACATCCGCCACACGAGTACCGCGAACAGGGCCAGGAGGGTCGCACCACCGACGAAGCCGAGTTCCTCGGCGACGACCGTGAAGATGAAGTCGGTGTGCTGCTCGGGTACGAAGTCGAGCTTGGTCTGCGTCCCCTCGAAGAGTCCTTGACCGGCGATCCCGCCGGCCCCGATCGCCGTCTTCGACTGGTCGACGTTGTAGGTGTTCTCCGTGGCATCGCCCTGGTTGAGGAAACCGGTGAGACGGTCGACCTGGTAGTCCTGGATGACACCCGCCCGCGAGGCGATGAACACCAGCGTGGCTCCGAGCGCGAGCAGGACGAAGAGGTGGCGCGCCTTCACCCCCGCGGCCGTGAGCATCCCGAGGACGATGACCCCGAGGACCATCGCCGTTCCGATGTCCGGTTGGAGCAGAACGAGACCGATCGGGACGGCCGCCAGGCCGACCGCCACGGCGAGGCGCCACGCGTCGAGATCACCCCGGTGCTGGTGCAGGTACGCGGCGAGAGCGACGATCAGGAAGAACTTGGCGAACTCCGCCGGCTGGAGCTGGAACGAGCCGAGCTGAATCCAGGCCTGGGACCCACGCGAGTTGGAGCCCAACGGCGACAGTACGGCGAGGAGGCCCCCGACAGCCACCCCATAGAACAACGGCGCGTAGTCGCGCATCCTGCGGTAGTCGACCGCCAGCACGGTGGCCATCGCCCCGCACCCGAGGCCGACGAAAAGGGCCTGACGCTTCAGGAAGTGGTACGGGTCCCCTCCCTCGACCTCGAGTGAGTTGCGCGTGGCGCTGTAGACCATGAGCAGTCCGAGAGCTGCGATCGCGATCGTGGCTCCCACGAAAACGAGATCGAGATGACGCAGCGGCGAGGCCTCGAGTCGGTCGCGACGGCGCGATTGCAGAGCCGGTGTCGGAGTGGCGGTCGCCGTCATTCGACGGCACCCGGCTGAGCACCGACGGCCGGCCCGTCCTCGTCGGGCGCGACCCCGGCCAGGGCGTCCATGACCGAGCGCACGATCGGGGCCGCCACGTCGGAGCCGAAGCCGGCCTCCTCGATCACGGCGGCCACCACGTACTGCGGCTGCCCCTCGGGCGCCACGGCCGGCCAGACACCGACGAACAGCGACGTGTCCTGCTTGCCGGCGACCTCGGCGGTTCCCGTCTTCCCGCCGACGTTCTCCTTGTCGGGGAACCCGTCGAAGACGCCGTTCGCCGTTCCCTCGCCGCTGTTGACCACGCCGATCATCCCCGAGACGATGGCTTCCTTCCAGGCCGGCATGATCTCGTTGGTGCGGATCACGGTGCTCTCGCTCACGCGGCTGACGCTGCCGTCGGGCTCCAGGATCTCGGAGACGAGCTTCGGCTGGTAGAGGGTTCCCCCGTTCACGAAGGTGGCGTACGCGTTGGCCAGTTGGAGCGGTGTGGCGAGGAAGTCGCCCTGGCCGACCGACAGGTTGACGTTGTCACCCGGGAACCATGTGCAGCGGTCCTGCTCCTCCTGGTCCTTGGGCTCGTCACAGTCCTCGACACCGGTCTCCTCGGCGAACTGCCTCTTCCACTCCGGGTCGGGAACGCGTCCGACCTGCTCGTCGGGGAGCGCGATGCCGGAAGCCTCCTCGAACCCGAAGCGTCGTGCCTCGGTCTGGATGGCCGTGTTCTCGGGCTCGGGCCTGCTCCGGAGCTCCCCGCCGATCTGGTAGAAGTACACGTCGCTCGACACGGTGAACGCGCGCGTGAGGTTCACAGCCCCGTATGCGTTCTCGGCGCCCTCCCGACCGCCGGCGTTGCGGAACGACCGGTCACCGATCACGTAGACACCGCCGTCGGCGATCGTCGTCTCGGGGGTCCGGACACCGGTTTCCAGGGCGGCCAGGCCCGAGATCAGCTTGAACGTCGAGCCCGTCGCGTACTGGCCCTGGATGGCCCGGTTCGTGAGCGGGAACGCGCTCTCCTCCGCGTTGTAGAACTCGAAGCGCTCCGGGTCGATGCCACCCACGAACTCGGCCGGGTTGTACGACGGGTACGACGCCATCGCCACGACGGAACCGTCGCGTGCGTCGAGGACCACCACGGATCCGGCCTCGGCGTTGAAGGTCTGGAAGCTGAGTACCTCGTTGGTGTCCTGGCGCTCGGCGGCGGCGTCGAGGCCCTGTGAGAGCGCCGCCTCGG
This sequence comes from Acidimicrobiia bacterium, assembly GCA_041394025.1. Lineage (NCBI taxonomy): Bacteria > Bacillati > Actinomycetota > Acidimicrobiia > Acidimicrobiia bacterium. The sequence continues at coordinate 1,288,621 of JAWKJA010000002.1, forward strand.
CCGCACGCTGGATGTCGAGGTCGATCGTGAGCTCGACGTCCTTGCCCGGCTCACCCTCACGAAGGTCGAGTGTGTCGACCACGTTGCGGTCGGCGTCGACCTCCAGGGTCTCGCGTCGCGGCGTGCCGCGCAGATCAGGCTCGAAGGTGAGCTCCACGCCGGCCTTGCCGATGTTTTCGCCGAGCTCGTACTCGTCGCCCGAGCCGGCTCGCAGCTCGAGCTCGTCCTCGTTGATCTCACCGACGTAACCGAGGACGTGTGCGGCGGCGTAGCCTTCGGGGTACTCACGGATCGGGAGTTGCACGGCGTCGACGCCGGGGAAGTCCTCACTGTGCTCGCGGATGTACAGGAGGGCGTCCTTGTCCACCGTTCCCGCCGGCACGTCGATGGCAACCGCGATGGGCTGGAGCGGGGAGTTGCGCTCGTCGTCGAAGCGTTCCTCGATCGACTCCCGCTCCACGCGGAGGAGCTCCGCCAGACGGGAGATGCTGAGCTCCCGGTCCGCGGCGGAGATGCCGGGGTCCATCACGATGGCCGACGCCTCACGGTTCGTGACGAGCGGCGTGCCGTTCCGGTCGAGGATCCGCCCTCGGGGGGCCTCGGTCTGGACGACCTCCGTCCGGTTCGTCTCCGCGACGGTGGCCGCCTCCTCCCCCGAGCCGACCTGGAGGAACCACAGCCGCACGAAGAGCGCGCTGAAGAGGGCGACGACGAGGATCCCGATCAGGGACAGGCGGAACCTGTTGCCTTCACTCATGCGCGTCGAACCATGGTCGCAGTGATGCCCGCGGAGGTCGGGGTCGGGGCTGGGGCCGACACAGGGAGAGCGTCGGCGCCACGCCGGGAGTTCCCGGCCGAGGGCAGATCACCGGGCCCTCCAGGTGCCGGCGTGGGTCGGATCGGAGTCGGCCCACGTGGCGAACGGGAACACGAGCGGTGAGAGGACGGCGTCGTAGAGCGCCGACACGAACACGATCGTGAGTGACCGTGCGGTCATCAGCTGGTCCTGGCCGGCCAGTATGCCGACCGTCACGTAGATGGCACCACCGAGGAGACCGGCCATCCCGCCGATGAGGGGTGTGATCCACACCGACGCCCGGATGAGGCCCGACTCGACGAGGCCGACCACGTAGCCGGTGATCGAGTAGGCCAGCGCCGACAGGCCGAGCGGTGTCTCCAGGAACAGGTCGACCGCCAGGCCGGCCGCGAAGCCGAAGAGGAGGCCGCTCTCGGGGCCCGACCGGTAGCCGAGGGCGGCGGTCGCGACGAGCGCCACCCAGGGTGCGGCGTCCACGACGGCGAAGCGCGGGAAGACCGCCACCTGGAGAAGGACCGTCACCACGAGGAGTACGACGAGTCGGAGTTGGCGGGCCATCAGCGTCCGCGCCTCACGGCGCCGGCCAGATCAGGACCGTGGCCACCTCGACCTCGGCCAGGTCGACGATCGGCTCGAGCCGGATGTTCTGTTGGACCTCCCCGGGCTGTTGCGCCGCCTCCGACACGGACCCGACGGGGATACCCGGTGGAAAGCGGCTCATCTCGCCGAGTGTGACGGCGATCTCGCCCTCCCCCACATCGGCCTCGGGATCGACGAAGTCGACACGCAGCGTCCCGCGACCGGTCTGACCCGTGGCCGACCCGGTCTGTTCGCCGATCCGGACGCTCACCCCCGACGACTCGTCGGTGATGAGCAGAACCTTGCTGGAGTTGCGCGACGCCAGGACGACGCGGCCCACGAGACCCTCTCCCGCCACGACGGGCATGCCCTCGGCGATTCCCGCCGAGGTCCCCTTGTTGAGCGTGATCGTCTGCTCGAAGCTGTTGGGTGCTCGCGCGATCACCTCCGCTGTGACCCCGTCGAGGTCGCCCGCGAACGGAAGCTCGAGCTGACGGCGCAGCTCCTGGTTCTCGTTGAGAGCTCCCTCCGCTCGCGCCAGGAGTGCTTCGAGCTCCTCCACCTCGGCGCGCAGCTGGTCACGCTCGCGGGTGATGTCACCCGAATCGAAGACACCCTCCGCCCAGTCGCTCACGGGGCTCGCCACGTCGTCGACCGCGGACTGGACCGGGGAGGCCAGGTCGAGAGCGAGGCGCCGCGCCGAGTCGAAGACGCCCGAGCCCTGGCCGCGCTGGTCGAGCGTGATGAGGGTGACGGCGCTCAGGACCACGAGGGCCAGGAGGTAGCGTCGACTCCCCGGTCCTCCCTGAGCAACGGCCACGTGCCCGGCGCCTTCCCGGGACGGTTACGCCGACTGCGACGAGATCAGGACCTGCTTGAGAGCGTCGAACTCCTCGAGGCACTGCCCCGACCCGATCACGACCGAGTCGAGCGGCGAGTGGGCCAGGATGATCGACATGCCCGTCTCCGAGGCGAGCCGGGCGTCGAGGCCGAGCAGCAGGCTTCCTCCGCCCGTGATGACGATGCCCTTCTCCATGATGTCGGCGGCGAGCTCGGGAGGGGTCTTGTCGAGCGTGACCTTGACGGCGTCGACGATCTGGGCGACGGGCTCCTCGACCGCCTCCCGGATCTCTGCGGTCGACACCACGATGGTCTTCGGGAGCCCGGTGACGAGGTCGCGCCCACGGATCTCGGCGTAGAGCTCCTTCTCGAGCGGGTAGGCGCTCCCCATCTCGACCTTGATCTCCTCGGCCGTCCGCTCGCCGAGCGCCAGGGAGTACTCGCGCTTGACGAACGAGATGATCGCCTCGTCGAGCTCGTCGCCCCCGATACGGATCGACTCGCTCGCGACGATCCCGCCGAGTGAGATGACGGCGACCTCTGTCGTGCCGCCCCCGATGTCGACGATCATGTTCCCGGCCGGCTCGTGGACGGGGAGCCCGGCGCCGATGGCCGCGGCCATCGGCTCCTCGATGATGAACGCCGGCTTGCGCGCTCCTGCGTACTCCGCCGCCTCCTGCACCGCGCGCTGCTCGACACCGGTGATCCCCGACGGGACACAGATGACCATCCGCGGTTTCGCCCACCGCCGGTTGTGCACGCGCTCGATGAAGTAGCGGAGCATCTTCTCGCAGATGTCGAAGTCGGCAATGACGCCGTCGCGCAGGGGCCTCGTGGCGGTGATGTGGCCCGGTGTGCGCCCGATCATCTGCTTGGCCTCGGATCCGACGGCGAGCGCCCGACCGTCACGCGCGTCGACGGCCACGACCGATGGCTCGTTCAGGACGATGCCGCGGCCGCGGACGTAGACGAGGGTGTTGGCGGTTCCGAGGTCGACGGCCATGTCACGGCCGACGATCGTGGAGTACCAGGGCTCGCTCACAGGTCGGTTCCTCGGGTCTGTCGGCGGGGGAGTCGGACGGTTTCGCTCGGGAGGGCCGGAGTCCTCGGAAACGGGTGGGAACGGGTTCTACGGCAGCTCGCGCGTCGGTCCACCCCGAAGGGATGCGCTCACAAGCTCCAGAGGCTACGGGGTGTGCCCGATGGGGTCCAGCCGAACCCACCCCCCGTTGTGTCGTCGGTCGCCTCAGCCCGCCAGGGCAGGGAAGAACAGAGCGATCTCACGCTCTGCCGATTCCGCGGAGTCGGAGCCGTGCACGAGATTCTCGCCCGTCTCGAGCGCGAAGTCGCCGCGAATCGTGCCGGGCGCGGCCTCGCGCGGGTTGGTCGCGCCCATCATCGTACGGACCGTCTGCCAGGTGTCGGGCCCGCCCTCCACCACCATCGCCACGAGGGGCGACCGCGTGATGAACCCGACGAGCTCACCGAAGAACGGCTTCCCCTCGTGCTCGGCGTAGTGGCGTCCCGCGAGCTCTGCGTCGATGCGGCGCAGCTCCATGGCGGCGATCGCCAGACCCCGCGCCTCCAGGCGGGCGATGATCGTTCCGGCCAGGCCGCGTTCGACGGCGTCGGGCTTGCAGAGGACGAGCGTGCGTCCACCGGCGGGTGTCTGGTTCTCAGGCATGGCGCGGCAGCGTACCGGGAGGGCGGCGACCGCGGCACACCGTCGTCGAGAGGCGTCCCTGAGGCTCGTATAGCGCGCTCCACGGACGCATCAAAGCAGTGGCAACGAGGAGCGGACGGCACCGACGAGGTACAGCGACCCCGTGACGAGCAGCTGACCACCGGGCACGGTTGCCCCGCGAGCGACCTCGAGTGCCTCACGGGGCGCGTCGACGATGGCCATGCGGTCGGCGTCGACGCCGAGTGAGAGCGCGGCATCCGCGAGCTCGGATGGTTCCATCGCACGTGGGCTGGGTGGGCGTGCACATACGATCTGCTCGGCCGAGCCGGCGTCGAGCGCGTCGAGCATCTCTCGCGCGTCCTTCTCGCGCAGCAACCCTACGAGAAGCGTGCGTGGCCCCGGCGCGAACTCCTCGGAGATGGCGGCGAGCATCGCGCGCGCCCCCGCGACGTTGTGAGCTCCGTCGAGCACGACGAGCGGTTGGTGACCGACCACCTCCAGCCTGCCCGGCGCCGACGTCGCAGCGAACGCGTTCTCGACCACGTCCGCCGGTAGCGGGGCGCCCGTGAACGCCTCGGTGGCCGCCAGGGCCAGAGCGGCGTTGTCGGCCTGATGGGCACCGTGGAGCGGTAACAGGATGTCTGTGTATGCGTCTTCGGGTGTCGACAATGACAGCAGGCGTCCACCGTGGGCCAGGGAGTTGGACGTCACGCCGAAGTCCACCCCCCGCCGCAGCACCCGGGCGGCACCGCGGTCGAGGAACCGGCCCACGAGGTCGGGATCGGTCTCACCCAGCACGAGGGTGGAACCCGGAGCGATGATCCCCGCCTTGTCGTCGGCGATTCCTTCGCGGCTGCTCCCGAGGTACTCGACGTGGTCGACGCTGATGTTGGTCACGACAGCCACCGTTCCGTCGACGACGTTGGTGGCGTCCCACGTCCCACCCAGGCCGACCTCGACGACCGCTGACTCCACGGCGACGTCCGCAAACCAACTCAGAGCGCCCGCGGTGATGATCTCGAAGAACGTCGGCCGCTCCTCGACGAACTCCTCCACCAGCGCGACGCGGCTCAGGGTGTCGGCCAGGTCGTGGTCGGAGATCGGTTCACCGTTGTGCGAGATCCGCTCGTTGAGGCGCTCGAGATGCGGACTGGTGTAGGTACCCGTCGACACGTCGAGCCCGTTGAGGAGCGACGAGATCATCCGCGCCGTGGAGGTCTTCCCGTTCGTACCGGTGACGTGCACGCTCGGATACTCGACCTGCGGGCTGCCGAGAAGTTCCGTGACCGCGCGCATTCGGTCGAGAGTCGGCGGTGGCGGTGGGTCGCCGGCTCCGCGCTCGAGGTCGACATGGTCGTCGAGCCACGCCCGCGCCTCGGACGGGTTCATCGCGTCAACCCAGAGAGGCCCGCTGTGCACGAAGTGCGTCGAGCGACTCCGTGACCTCGACGAGGCGCGCCCGCTGCGCGGCCACGACATCGGCCGGTGCACGCTCGACGAACGACTCGTTGGCCAGCTTCTTCTCGACCTGGCTCTTCTCCTTGTCGAGCTTTTCCATCTGCCGGTCGAGCTGGGACCGTGCTGCCTCGAGGTCGATGAGCCCCTCGAAGGGGATGACGACGTCGGCACCGTCGGCGACGATGCGCTGCTCCCCCGTGCGGGCGGGACGTTCCTCGACGTCGATCACGAGTTCCCCGAGGCCGCCCAGGGCCTCCACCGCGGGCTTCAGGGCCCGGATCGCGCCGGCCTCGGCGGGACCGGCGGGGTGGACGAACGCCGTGAAGCGCTTCGCCGGCGACACGTTGTGCTCCGAGCGGAAGCGCCGCACCGCCGAGACGACTTCGATGACGACTCCCATGGCCGTGTCGGCGTCGGGGTCGACCACGCCGATCCCCTCGGCGGGAAACGATGCCGTGATCACAGTGCCGTCTCCTCCGAGCCGGTGCCAGAGCTCCTCGGTGACGAAGGGAACCACGGGATGCAGCAGACGGAGGACGGCACTCAGGCCGGTGCCCAGGATTCTCTGTGTGCGCTCGCGCTGTTGCGCGTCGGCGAGAGGCACCTTCGACAGCTCGATGAACCAGTCGCAGAACTCGTCGCGGGTGAAGTGCTGGAGCTCGCGCACGCCGTCGGCGAAGTCGTAGCGCTCGAAGCTCTCGTTGACGCGGGCAACCGTCTGCTCGAGCCGCGAGATGATCCAGCGCTCGGGGACCGACGCTCCGTCGAGGAGTTCCGACGCGTCGTCGGTTGCGAGTTCGGCGAGGGGACGACCGTCGAGGTTCATCGACAGGAAACGCGAGGCGTTCCAGAGCTTGTTCACGAAGTTGCGCGCACCTTCGACCCACTCCTCTGCGAGCGGGACGTCCTGGCCGGGGCTGCCGGCGCGTACGAGGGCGAACCGGAGCGCGTCGACACCGAAGCGGTCGGCCAATTCGAGGGGGTCCACGGCGTTTCCCGTCGACTTGGACATCTTGCGACCCTCGGCGTCGCGCACGAGCCCGTGGATGGCCACGTGCCGGAACGGGACGTCGCCCGCGAAGTGCAGGCCCATCTGCATCATCCGTGCCACCCAGAAGTAGATGATGTCGAAGCCCGTGTGGAGCATGGCGTTCGGGTAGAAGCGTTCGAGGTCGTCGGTCTGCTCCGGCCAGCCGAGTGTCGTGAAGGGCCAGAGGGCCGAGGAGAACCACGTGTCGAGCACGTCGTCGTCCTGGTGGAGGTCGCGCCCCGCACACGACGGGCACGAGGCCGGGTCCTCCGTGGTGACGATGACCTCGGAGCAGTCGTTGCAGTACCACGCGGGGATCCGGTGGCCCCACCAGATCTGGCGGGATACACACCAGTCGCGGAGATTCTCCATCCAGTCGACGTAGAGCTTCTCCCAACGCGTCGGGATGAACTGCGTGCGGTGGTCGCGTACCGCGTCGAGCGCGGGTGCGGCGAGCGGCCCGACCTTCACGAACCACTGGAGCGACAGACGCGGTTCCACGACGTTGTGGCAGCGGTAGCAGTGACCCACGGAGTGGTCGTACTCCTCGACGCTGATCAGTTCGCCGGCATCGCGCAGCGCCTCCTTGACGGCCGAGCGCGCCTCGAAGCGGTCCTGGCCCTCGAAGTCACCGCCGTCGCTGTTGACGACGGCCTCGCGGGTGAAGATGGTCACGGCCGGAAGATCGTGCCGCTGTGCGATCTCGAAGTCGTTGGGATCGTGGGCCGGCGTGACCTTCACGGCACCCGTTCCGAAGCTCGGGTCGACGGCGTCGTCGGCCACGACGGGGATCTCCCGCCCGACGAGGGGGAGCATGAGGGTTCGCCCGACGGCGTCGGTGTAGCGGTCGTCGTCGGGGTTCACGGCGACGGCCGTGTCGCCGAGCATCGTCTCCGCCCGTGTGGTGGCGACCTGAACGGACCCGCTGCCGTCGGTGAAGGGGTAGGAGATCGTGACGAGCTCCCCGGCGACGTCGCGGTGCTCGACCTCGATGTCGGACAGCGCCGTGTGGCACCGCGGGCACCAGTTGATGATGCGGTTGGCCCGGTAGACGAGACCCTCCTCGTAGAGGCGCACGAACACGACCCGGACGGCCCGGGACAGGCCGTCGTCGAGCGTGAACCGCTCGCGGGCCCAGTCGCACGAGAGACCCATCGTGCGCATCTGCTCGGTGATGCGCCCGCCCGAACGGGCCTTCCAGTCCCACACCCGCTGCTCGAACGCCTCGCGACCGAGCTCGTGACGGTCGGTGCCCTCCGCGACCAGCTCACGCTCGACGACGTTCTGGGTGGCGATCCCGGCGTGGTCCGTACCCGGCACCCACAGGGCGGCGAACCCCTGCATGCGCTTTCGGCGGATCGTGGCGTCGATGAGGGAGTGCTCGAACGCGTGGCCCATGTGGAGCGACCCGGTGACGTTCGGCGGCGGGATGACGATGCAGAACGGGTCACCGTCGGGGTTGACCTCGGGGGCGAAGGCTCCCGCGGCCTCCCACACGTCGTACCAGCGTTCCTGGGCCCTGTCGGGCCGGTAGGCCTTGGGGAAGTCGACCTCGGGACCCGTGGCGCCGAGCGCGGCAGGTGTCTCGGGAGCGTCGGCGGGTTCCGGCATGGCCGCTCAGTGTACGGGGACGGGTCCGGGTGCCTTCAGCCGGATTCCGTCCGCGTCGGCGACGTCGGTCAGCGGGGACGGTGCTCGGTTCCGAGGCCGGGAGTGATGAACAGGGCGAGCCCCGGTTCGTGGACGTCGGCCGTGTGCCACACACCTGTCGGATTGACCATGGCGTGTCCCGGCTCGAGGTCGACGGTGTGCACCTCGCCGTCCACCTCCTGGATGAGAGTGGATCTGCCCGTGAGCTGCACGACGACCTCCTCCCCGGCCGGGTGACGTTCCCAGCTGTCCCAGGTGGAGCCCTGCGGTGTGATGCACACGAGCCGTCCCTCGGGTCCGTCGCCGGCGAACCGGTCGGCGTACGACGCGAGGAACTCGGGAGTCCACTCGAAGTCGGGAACAGGCGTCGCGAGGGAGCCCGTACCCAGGTGAACGAACGTCGACGCCAGGTCGAAGGCGTCGTCGCCTGGTTGCGGGCGGCTCACTCGTGCATCTCCGATGGCATCCGATCGTGCATCTCCTCACCGGTGAGATCCTCGATGAGTGTCGACACCGACCACCGGTGGCCGAAGGGGTCCAGCAGTGTGCCCTGGCGGGACCCGTGGAACTGGTTCTCCGGCTCGCGTTCAGACGTGGCGCCCTTGGCCACGGCGTCGGCGAACACCGCGTCGACGTCGTCGACGTAGAGGACGAGCTGAACGGATGTTCCGCCGAGGCTCGATGGTCCGAGCACGTCCATCTCGGCGAACTCGTCGGCGATCATCACGATGGCATCGCCGAAGCGGAGCTCCGCGTGGCCGACCTGACCGGTGGGCATCACGAAGGGCTCGTACTCGACGGTGGCACCGAACACGTCGCGGTACCACTCGATCGCCTTCTGCGCACCGTCGACCGCCAGGTAGGGCGTGACGGACGTGAGTCGGGCCGGCGTGGGGACGTCCGACATGGTCAACCTCCGGGCTCGGGACCCGAAGTATCGCGCGGTGCGTTGGGGAGATCAGGCGCTCTGTCGCCGCTCACCCTCTTCGAGCGTCGGGGCCACGTTGCCGCGCACGACATCCTCGTCGACGACACACCGGCTCACGTCGGAACGGCTCGGCAGGTCGTACATGACCTCGAGCAGCACACCTTCGAGGATGGCCCGCAGGCCCCGGGCACCGGTACCCCGCTCGAGCGCGAGGTCGGCCACCGCCTCCATGGCACCGTCGGTGAACTCGAGCTCGACATCGTCGAAGTGGAAGAACTTCTCGTACTGCTTGGAGAGCGCGTTCTTGGGCTCGCGCAGGATGCGAACGAGTGCCTCCTGGTCGAGATTGTCGACCGAGCTCATGACGGGAAGACGCCCGACGAACTCGGGGATGAGGCCGAACTTCAGCAGGTCCTCGGGGAGCGCATCGTTGAGGACGTGGCCGATCTCGCGGTCGTCGTTTCGCCGGAGGTCGGCGCCGAACCCGACGCCCTGGTTCCCGATTCGGCTCTCGATGATCTTGTCGAGCCCGGCGAACGCTCCGCCGCAGATGAACAACACGTTGGTCGTGTCGATCTGGATGAACTCCTGGTGCGGGTGCTTACGGCCGCCCTGTGGTGGGACCGAGGCCGTGGTGCCCTCGAGGATCTTGAGGAGTGCCTGCTGGACGCCCTCGCCCGACACGTCGCGGGTGATCGACGGGTTTTCGGCCTTGCGGGCGATCTTGTCGATCTCGTCGATGTAGATGATCCCCGTCTCGGCCTTCTTGACGTCGTAGTCGGCGGCCTGGATCAGCTTGAGGAGGATGTTCTCGACGTCCTCACCGACGTAGCCGGCCTCGGTGAGCGCCGTGGCGTCGGCGATGGCGAACGGCACCTTGAGCATCCGGGCGAGGGTCTGGGCCAGGAGCGTCTTGCCGCAACCCGTGGGGCCGATGAGGAGGATGTTCGACTTCTGGAGCTCGACGTCGGGGTCGCCGTACGCGCCGACCTGCACACGCTTGTAGTGGTTGTAGACGGCGACCGAGAGGATCTTCTTTGCCGTCTCCTGTCCGATGACGTAGCCGTTGAGATAGTCGTAGATCTCACTCGGCTTGGGGAGCTCGTCGAAGCTGACCTCGTCGGTCTGGCTCAGCTCCTCTTCGATGATCTCGTTGCAGAGGTCGATGCACTCGTCGCAGATGTAGACACCCGGGCCCGCGATCAGCTTCTTGACCTGCTTCTGGCTCTTCCCGCAGAAAGAGCACTTCAGCAGGTCGCCGCCGTCACCGAACTTCGCCACGGTCCCCTCCTCGCCGTGTCGTCGGTCCTGTTGCGGGCTCTAGTTCGCCGCCGCCGTGACGGCGGAGAGCTCGCGGGCACTGATCACCTCGTCAATGATGCCGTATTCCCTGGCCTCTTCCGCGCTCATGATGTAGTCGCGGTCCGTGTCGGTGGAGATCTTCTCGATGGACTGGCCCGTGTGGGAGGCCAGGAGCTCGTCGAGACTCTTGCGCATCCGGATCATCTCCTTGGCCTGGATCTCGATGTCGGCCACCTGGCCCTGGGTCCCGCCGTGGGGCTGGTGGATGAGGACCCGGGCGTGGGGCAGGCAGAACCGCTTGCCCTTCTCGCCGGCGCCGAGGAGCACCGCCGCAGCGGAGGCGGCCTGTCCGACGCAGATCGTCTGCACCTTGGGCTTGATGTACTGCATCGTGTCGTAGATGGCGAACAGGCCCGTGATCTCGCCGCCGGGCGAGTTGACGTAGATCGAAATGTCCTTGTCGGGGTCCTCGCTCTCGAGGTGGAGGAGCTGGGCGATCATGAGGTTGGCGACGGCGTCGTCGATCGGCGTACCGAGGAAGATGATCCGTTCCTTCAGGAGCCGGGAGTAGATGTCGAAAGCACGCTCGCCGCGGCTGGTCTGCTCCACCACGGTCGGCACGAGGTAGTTGAGGGTGGGCTCGTTCACGCTGTCGTGTCCTCCTGGCCGTTCCCGCCGGAACTGGTGTCGTCTTCGGATTCGTCGTCTACGGATTCGTCGTCTGCGGATTCGTCGGGCTCGGGAACGGTGAGGTCGAGCGGGTTCCCGTCGGGATCCACCACCTCGGTGTTCTCGACCAGGAACTGCAGGGCCTTGCCCCGTGCCACCTCAGAGCGTACCGCCCCCAGTACCCCCCTCTTGTCGAGATCCTTCCGCAGGGCTTCGGGCTTCTCGTCCATCTGGTTCGCCAGGCGCTCGATCTCGGCGTCGATCTCCTCGTCCGTCGGTTCGATCTGCTCCTGTTCCACCACGGACCGGAGGCCCAGGTCGGCGAGCACCGCCCGCCCCGCGCCCTCACGCGCGCCCTCGAGGAACTCCTTCGGCTCCTGTCCCGTCACAGCGAGGTACTGCTCGAGGGACACGCCCTGCGGCTCGAGACGGTGGGCGAGATCGTGCAGACGTCGCTGCACCTCCTCGTCGACGAGCGCCTCGGGCGGCTCGATGTCGACGAGCTCGGCCAGCGCCTCGAGCACCTTGTCGCGCAGTGCCATCTGCGCCTGCATGACGGCGTAGACACCGATGCGCTCACGGATGTCGTCGCGCAGCTCCTCGATCGTGTCGAACTCGCCGGCCTCGGAGGCGAACTCGTCGTCGGCGGCCGGGAGGTTCTTGCGCTGCGTCTCCTTCACGAGCACCCGGAAGCTCACGGTCTCCCCTGCGTGCTCGGCGGCCGTTTCGGGAAGCTCGGCGGTGAACTCGAGAACCGAGCCCGGCTTCTCACCGCGCAGCTCGTCGTCGAGCTCGGGGACGACACGACCGGAGCCGACCTCGTAGAGGTAGTCGGTGGCGGAGAGGTCGTCGATCGGCTCGCCGTCGAGCGACCCCTGGATGTCGACACTGGCGAAGTCGCCGTCGATGAGGGGGGTCGTCGACTCCTCGAGGCCGGCGAAACGTTCACGTAGCTG